>NZ_JBDGJG010000036.1:0-221 GCF_057657035.1 Massilia sp. Soil_C_3 | reverse complement strand
CTGGAGCGGGAGAAGAGTCTCGAACTCTCGACCTCAACCTTGGCAAGGTTGCGCTCTACCAACTGAGCTACTCCCGCGTACAGAACAACGATTATGACAGAACTTTGACGTTTTTCCAAGATCGCTTTACAGCTTTGCAATCTTTGGAGCGGGAGAAGAGTCTCGAACTCTCGACCTCAACCTTGGCAAGGTTGCGCTCTACCAACTGAGCTACTCCCGCT
>NZ_JBDGJG010000035.1:0-226 GCF_057657035.1 Massilia sp. Soil_C_3 | reverse complement strand
CATCATCAAGCGTCCACGCTTATCGACTGTTGAATGTAAAGAACAGTTTTATCGGGGCTGTAGCTCAGCTGGTTAGAGCACCGTGTTGATAACGCGGGGGTCGTTGGTTCGAGTCCAACCAGCCCTACCAAGTTATTGGCATACCCTAATGGGGGATTAGCTCAGCTGGGAGAGCACCTGCTTTGCAAGCAGGGGGTCGTCGGTTCGATCCCGTCATCCTCCACCA
>NZ_JBDGJG010000034.1:0-251 GCF_057657035.1 Massilia sp. Soil_C_3 | reverse complement strand
TGGTGGAGGATGACGGGATCGAACCGACGACCCCCTGCTTGCAAAGCAGGTGCTCTCCCAGCTGAGCTAATCCCCCAGTGTGGCCTTTGTCATCTAAAAATGATCCGGCTCTGCCGGGCATTTTTAGCTAACGCAGTGTCAAACAAAAGTAGGTTTTTACTTTTGTTTGAAGGCTGGTAGGGCTGGTTGGACTCGAACCAACGACCCCCGCGTTATCAACACGGTGCTCTAACCAGCTGAGCTACAGCCCC
>NZ_JBDGJG010000033.1:0-355 GCF_057657035.1 Massilia sp. Soil_C_3 | reverse complement strand
TGGGGGATTAGCTCAGCTGGGAGAGCACCTGCTTTGCAAGCAGGGGGTCGTCGGTTCGATCCCGTCATCCTCCACCAAAAAGTTCAAACGTAAGTCGTCAGTGAATAACTGATGAGATTTAGGTTTGGTCTTTTCGAGATCACTGTTTTTTCGTTCTTTAACAATCTGGAAGAAGTAAAGTTTTTTTAAGCGTGTAAGCGAATCAGAAATGATGAGCAAGCACACTTAGGGTAGTAGTAATTTGTATCAAGCAAACATAGTTGTACTCTTGAATCCTGTGACGATCTCTTTAACTCATGAAGAGGCCAACGTTATAGGGACAAGTGAATAAGTGCACATGGTGGATGCCTTGGCG
>NZ_JBDGJG010000032.1:0-463 GCF_057657035.1 Massilia sp. Soil_C_3 | reverse complement strand
AGGTAGATTTTGGTGCCCACGGAGGGACTCGAACCCCCACACCTCGCGGCACATGGACCTGAACCATGCGCGTCTACCAATTCCGCCACGTGGGCACTGATGCTGCTCTGCTACGACACAACTTTACAACCAGGTAGATTTTGGTGCCCACGGAGGGACTCGAACCCCCACACCTCGCGGCACATGGACCTGAACCATGCGCGTCTACCAATTCCGCCACGTGGGCACTGAAACAACCTCACAACCAGAAAACGTTGGTGCCCACGGAGGGACTCGAACCCCCACACCTTGCGGCACATGGACCTGAACCATGCGCGTCTACCAATTCCGCCACGTGGGCGTTTTCTGTATTACAAACTACCTGTCAATCTGTTGGTGCCCACGGAGGGACTCGAACCCCCACACCTCGCGGCACATGGACCTGAACCATGCGCGTCTACCAATTCCGCCACGTGGGCACTGA
>NZ_JBDGJG010000031.1:0-559 GCF_057657035.1 Massilia sp. Soil_C_3 | reverse complement strand
GAGTGAGATGCACCGGAATGGTGGACAGGGTTAATCAGGCACAGCTGAGAATTTTTTCCACCTGAGCGGGCGTTCGGTAGCCGAGGGTTTGGTGGAGTCGTTGTTGATTGTAATACACGTCGATGTAGTCGGTGATTGCAGCTAGCGCTGACGCATGATCGTCGTAAATCGTATGGTGAGTAACTTCGTTCTTCAGATTCGAGAAGAAGCTTTCTGCCACGGCATTGTCGTGGCAGTTTCCTCTCCTGCTCATGCTCGGTCGTGCCTGATGATCCTTGAGGTAATTCCTGAATAGGGCTGAGGCGAACTGCGAGCCTTGGTCGGTGTGACAGATCAACCCTGCCTGCGGTTTTTGCTGCGTGAAGCCAGCTTGTAGCGCGGCTATCGCCAGCTTCGCTGTCTGACTCGTTCCGGTCATCCAGCCAACCACGCGGTGCGTACACAGGTCGATAAACGCAGCAAGATGCAGCGGCCCTTTGCGAGTCGCGATCTGAGTCATGTCTCCGACCCACACCTTATTCGGCACGGTTCTGCTGAATGCGCGCTTTACGAGATCATC
>NZ_JBDGJG010000029.1:0-630 GCF_057657035.1 Massilia sp. Soil_C_3 | reverse complement strand
CGGCTAAGCGAACCGTTCGCAGCGCCGAATTCAAACGTGACGCGGTAGCGCGTCTCAAAGGTGGGTGCAACGCTACCGCGCTGGCGCTCGAGCTCGGCGTGAATCGCAACCAGCTTTACAAATGGGCGAAACGGCTTGACGAGGCGGGTGCTGAGAGCGCGTTCAAAGGCCCTGGCCGCCCGGCGGGAGTAGAAGAAGACGAGCTTGCAAAGCTGCGTCGCGAGAATGAACGCCTGAAGATGGAGAACACTATCTTAAAAAAAGCGGAAGCGTACTTTGCGCAACGCAAGCCGTAAAGTACGCTTTCATTCATCAGCATGCCGGTGACCATCCGGTGGCCATGATGTGCCGCTTGCTGAAGGTCAGCCGTAGTGGCTGCTACGCATCCCGCGAGCGTCCAGAGAGCAAACGCACCAGCCAGGACATTGCGCTGCGTATTCGCATTGAGGCGCTGCATGAAGCGCATCGCCGTGCGCCAGGCACGATAAAAATGTGGCAACTGCTACAGGCAGAAGGCGTGGCGTGTGGGCGTAATCGCGTTGGCAGATTACGCCGCATCTCAGGTATCGAAACGCGGCGTTCTGCGCGCTTCAGGAAGATGCGCACCTATCAAAAAATCGAGCCTGCCGC
>NZ_JBDGJG010000028.1:0-659 GCF_057657035.1 Massilia sp. Soil_C_3 | reverse complement strand
AGTACCGAATAAAGTTCTTTAAAAATTAACAGTCGATAAGTGTGGGCGTTTGATGAAGGTGCCAAGAACTTCGGTTCTTGATTACTTAAATTATCAAATGTTCACAAAAAAGAAATACGTTGCTCAGCAATGAGTAACGGTCAGTATTTTGAGTGAGCGACCCCTGCAGCAATGCAGGGTGACTCGAAAGAGTCAACAAACAGAGATTGAACTGAAGAGTTTGATCCTGGCTCAGATTGAACGCTGGCGGCATGCTTTACACATGCAAGTCGAACGGTAACAGGGAGCTTGCTCCGCTGACGAGTGGCGAACGGGTGAGTAATATATCGGAACGTACCCAAGAGTGGGGGATAACGTAGCGAAAGTTACGCTAATACCGCATACGATCTAAGGATGAAAGCAGGGGATCTTCGGACCTTGTGCTCCTGGAGCGGCCGATATCTGATTAGCTAGTTGGTGAGGTAAAGGCTCACCAAGGCGACGATCAGTAGCTGGTCTGAGAGGACGACCAGCCACACTGGAACTGAGACACGGTCCAGACTCCTACGGGAGGCAGCAGTGGGGAATTTTGGACAATGGGCGCAAGCCTGATCCAGCAATGCCGCGTGAGTGAAGAAGGCCTTCGGGTTGTAAAGCTCTTTTGTCAGGGAAGAAACGGT
>NZ_JBDGJG010000027.1:0-940 GCF_057657035.1 Massilia sp. Soil_C_3 | reverse complement strand
ATATGGTAGGAGAGCGTTCTGTAAGCCTGCGAAGGTGTCTTGTAAAGGATGCTGGAGGTATCAGAAGTGCGAATGCTGACATGAGTAGCGATAATGCGGGTGAAAAGCCCGCACGCCGTAAGCCCAAGGTTTCCTGTTCAACGTTCATCGGAGCAGGGTGAGTCGGCCCCTAAGGCGAGGCAGAGATGCGTAGCTGATGGGAAGCAGGTTAATATTCCTGCACCGTCGTATGATGCGATGGGGGGACGGATCGCGGAAGGTTGTCTGACTGTTGGAATAGTCAGTTTTTGACTCATAGAAGGTGCTTAGGCAAATCCGGGCACGTAATTCAAGGGGTCGAGACGAGTCGCCATGTGCGACGAAGCAATCGGAAGTGGTTCCAAGAAAAGCCTCTAAGCTTCAGTCATACGAGACCGTACCGCAAACCGACACAGGTGGGCGAGATGAGTATTCTAAGGCGCTTGAGAGAACTCGGGAGAAGGAACTCGGCAAATTGGTACCGTAACTTCGGGATAAGGTACGCCCTAGTAGTTTGACCACTTTACTGTGGAAGGATGAACGGGTTGCAATAAAATGGTGGCTGCGACTGTTTAATAAAAACACAGCACTCTGCAAACACGAAAGTGGACGTATAGGGTGTGACGCCTGCCCGGTGCTGGAAGATTAAATGATGGGGTGCAAGCTCTTGATTGAAGTCCCAGTAAACGGCGGCCGTAACTATAACGGTCCTAAGGTAGCGAAATTCCTTGTCGGGTAAGTTCCGACCTGCACGAATGGCGTAACGATGGCCACACTGTCTCCTCCCGAGACTCAGCGAAGTTGAAATGTTTGTGATGATGCAATCTACCCGCGGCTAGACGGAAAGACCCCATGAACCTTTACTGTAGCTTTGCATTGGACTTTGAATCAATCTGTGTAGGATAGGTGGGAGGCTTTGAAG
>NZ_JBDGJG010000026.1:0-972 GCF_057657035.1 Massilia sp. Soil_C_3 | reverse complement strand
TGGTTTCGGGTCTACACCCAGCGACTGTCGCCCTATTCGGACTCGATTTCTCTACGGCTCCCCTATTCGGTTAACCTCGCCACTGAATGTAAGTCGCTGACCCATTATACAAAAGGTACGCAGTCACCCCACAAGGAGGCTCCTACTGTTTGTATGCACACGGTTTCAGGATCTATTTCACTCCCCTCCCGGGGTTCTTTTCGCCTTTCCCTCACGGTACTGGTTCACTATCGGTCGATTACGAGTATTTAGCCTTGGAGGATGGTCCCCCCATGTTCAGACAGGATTTCTCGTGTCCCGCCCTACTTGTCGTATGCTTAGTACCACCGGTCTGATTTCGTGTACGGGGCTATCACCCACTATGGCGCTCATTTCCAAAAGCTTCCACTATCAGTCCGACTATCACATACAGGCTCATCCCATTTCGCTCGCCACTACTTTGGGAATCTCGGTTGATTTCTTTTCCTGCAGCTACTTAGATGTTTCAGTTCGCCGCGTTCGCTTTGCATACCTATGTATTCAGTATGCAATGACCTAAAAGGCCGGGTTTCCCCATTCGGAAATCTGCGGATCAAAGCTCGTTTGCTAGCTCCCCGCAGCTTATCGCAAGCTACTACGTCCTTCATCGCCTGTAATCGCCAAGGCATCCACCATGTGCACTTATTCACTTGTCCCTATAACGTTGGCCTCTTCATGAGTTAAAGAGATCGCCATAGAATTCAAGAGTACAACTATGTTTGCTTGATACAAATTACTACTACCCTAAGTGTGTGCTTTCGCACACGCTTAAAAAAACTTTACTTCTTCCAGATTGTTAAAGAACGAAAAAACAGTGATCGCTAAAAGATCAAACCTAAGCTACTGAGCTTACGTTTGCACTTTCAAACCAAGTCAATGGTGGAGGATGACGGGATCGAACCGACGACCCCCTGCTTGCAAAGCAGGTGCTCTCCCAGCTGAGCTAATCCCCCA
>NZ_JBDGJG010000025.1:0-1019 GCF_057657035.1 Massilia sp. Soil_C_3 | reverse complement strand
TATAACTAGCCTGACGATAACCTACTTTCACACTGGTTGCAGCACTATCATCGGCGCAAAGTCGTTTCACGGTCCTGTTCGGGATGGGAAGGGGTGGGACCGACTTGCTATGGTCATCAGGCATGACTTGTACGAGCATCGCTTGAACGCGTCGGCAGCGAAGCTGCCAACCCTACGTCAAGTGAGGCTCTGAATCTGGAAGAAGTAATGTTGGGTTGTAGCTTGTATTCAAGCAGTTGTACTCGTCACAACCTTGACTACCAAGGTTATAGGGACAAGCCGTACGGGCAATTAGTACTGGTTAGCTTAATGCATTACTGCACTTCCACACCCAGCCTATCAACGTCCTGGTCTCGAACGACCCTTCAAGGAGCTCAAGGCTCCGGGAAATCTCATCTCAAGGCAAGTTTCCCGCTTAGATGCTTTCAGCGGTTATCTCTTCCGAACTTAGCTACCCGGCAATGCCACTGGCGTGACAACCGGTACACCAGAGGTTCGTCCACTCCGGTCCTCTCGTACTAGGAGCAGCCCCCTTCAAATTTCCAACGCCCACGGCAGATAGGGACCAAACTGTCTCACGACGTTTTAAACCCAGCTCACGTACCACTTTAAATGGCGAACAGCCATACCCTTGGGACCGGCTACAGCCCCAGGATGTGATGAGCCGACATCGAGGTGCCAAACTCCCCCGTCGATATGAACTCTTGGGAGGAATCAGCCTGTTATCCCCAGAGTACCTTTTATCCGTTGAGCGATGGCCCTTCCATACAGAACCACCGGATCACTATGTCCTACTTTCGTACCTGCTCGACTTGTCGGTCTCGCAGTTAAGCACGCTTATGCCATTGCACTATTAGCACGATGTCCGACCGTACCTAGCGTACCTTCGAACTCCTCCGTTACACTTTAGGAGGAGACCGCCCCAGTCAAACTGCCTACCATGCACTGTCCCCGATCCGGATAACGGACCAAGGTTAGAACCTCAAATGAACCAGGGTGGTATTTCAAGGATGGCTCCA
>NZ_JBDGJG010000024.1:0-1176 GCF_057657035.1 Massilia sp. Soil_C_3 | reverse complement strand
CAAGCCTGATCCAGCAATGCCGCGTGAGTGAAGAAGGCCTTCGGGTTGTAAAGCTCTTTTGTCAGGGAAGAAACGGTAGAGGCTAATATCCTTTACTAATGACGGTACCTGAAGAATAAGCACCGGCTAACTACGTGCCAGCAGCCGCGGTAATACGTAGGGTGCAAGCGTTAATCGGAATTACTGGGCGTAAAGCGTGCGCAGGCGGTTTTGTAAGTCTGTCGTGAAATCCCCGGGCTCAACCTGGGAATTGCGATGGAGACTGCAAGGCTAGAATCTGGCAGAGGGGGGTAGAATTCCACGTGTAGCAGTGAAATGCGTAGAGATGTGGAGGAACACCGATGGCGAAGGCAGCCCCCTGGGTCAAGATTGACGCTCATGCACGAAAGCGTGGGGAGCAAACAGGATTAGATACCCTGGTAGTCCACGCCCTAAACGATGTCTACTAGTTGTCGGGTTTTAATTAACTTGGTAACGCAGCTAACGCGTGAAGTAGACCGCCTGGGGAGTACGGTCGCAAGATTAAAACTCAAAGGAATTGACGGGGACCCGCACAAGCGGTGGATGATGTGGATTAATTCGATGCAACGCGAAAAACCTTACCTACCCTTGACATGTACGGAAGCCACGAGAGATCGAGGTGTGCTCGAAAGAGAGCCGTAACACAGGTGCTGCATGGCTGTCGTCAGCTCGTGTCGTGAGATGTTGGGTTAAGTCCCGCAACGAGCGCAACCCTTGTCATTAGTTGCTACATTCAGTTGAGCACTCTAATGAGACTGCCGGTGACAAACCGGAGGAAGGTGGGGATGACGTCAAGTCCTCATGGCCCTTATGGGTAGGGCTTCACACGTCATACAATGGTACATACAGAGGGCCGCCAACCCGCGAGGGGGAGCTAATCCCAGAAAGTGTATCGTAGTCCGGATCGCAGTCTGCAACTCGACTGCGTGAAGTTGGAATCGCTAGTAATCGCGGATCAGCATGTCGCGGTGAATACGTTCCCGGGTCTTGTACACACCGCCCGTCACACCATGGGAGCGGGTTTTACCAGAAGTAGGTAGCTTAACCGCAAGGAGGGCGCTTACCACGGTAGGATTCGTGACTGGGGTGAAGTCGTAACAAGGTAGCCGTATCGGAAGGTGCGGCTGGATCACCTCCTTTCTAGAGTAGCACCGG
>NZ_JBDGJG010000023.1:0-1250 GCF_057657035.1 Massilia sp. Soil_C_3 | reverse complement strand
CTGTAGTGGTCTAATGTCTCCGGACGCCTCGATAGGTGGATAATTCACCTTCGAAGGAGTTTACATGACCAGGCAACGCCGCAGTTTTGACCCCAGCTTCAAGCTCGAGGTCGTCCGTATGATCACAGAACAAGGCCTCAGTATCTCGCACGTCAGCCAGACGATGGATATTGGCGTGACCGCGATCCGTCGCTGGATGGAGCAGTTCGAGGCCGAGCAACAAGGCCAACCAGGCATTGGCAAACCGTTGACGGCTGAGCAGCAGCGCATTCGCCAGTTGGAGCAGGAAAACCGCCAGCTTCGTAGTGATGTGGACGTCTTAAAAAAAGCATCGGCCTTCTTTGCCCGCGAGCTCAAATGAGCTACCGGCTCGTCGACGAGCTGCAAACGAAGGCCGTACCTGTCGCACAAACCTGTCGCCTGCTGGGCGTGAGCCGAGCCGGGTTCTACGAAGCGAAGCACCGTGCTGCCAAGCCGGCTCTTTGCAAAGCGAGCGTGCATCTGCGTGCCGCGTTCATGAGCAGCGGCCAAAGTTACGGAAGCCGTCGTATGGTTGCAGCGTTGGCCAGTAGCGGCCTTCAGGTCGGGCGTTACAAGGTGCGCCGGCTGATGCAACAGGCCAGCCTGAAGCCAGTCTGGAAGCGCAAATTCGTGCACACGACCGACAGCAAGCACGCTCTGCCGGTTGCGCCGAACGTGCTAGCCAGGCAGTTCAACCCGACAGCGCCGAACTTGGCCTACGCTTCGGATATCACGTACATCCGCACCAGCGCGGGCTGGCTGTACCTGGCTGTCGTGCTTGACCTGTTCTCTCGTAGAGTCGTGGGTTGGGCGATGGCGCCGAGCATGCCAGCGACTCTGGTCTGTGATGCCTTGCGCATGGCAATCCAGGCGCGCCGTCCAGTGGCCGGACTGATCGTCCATTCCGACCGGGGTAGCCAGTATGCGAGCGAGCAGTATCAGGCCCTGTTGGCCGAACATGGCTTCGTCTGTAGCATGAGCCGCAAAGGCAACTGTTGGGATAACGCCGTTGCTGAACGCTTCTTCCTGAACCTGAAGATGGAGCGTGTCTGGCAACGCAATTACGCGAACCATGCAGAAGCCAAGCATGACGTGGCCAACTACATTGCCGGCTTCTACAACTGCGAGCGCTTGCATTCTGTATTGGGAAATCTGCCGCCCAGCGTCTATGAACGCACAATGGCAGAGAAAGAACCTATCGTCGTGTCCGAAATTACTTGACCACTACA
>NZ_JBDGJG010000022.1:0-1426 GCF_057657035.1 Massilia sp. Soil_C_3 | reverse complement strand
GTGATGTGACCCCTTAAACTGAGACGGGTGGATGTTCGTTTAGACGGCCTGGGCTCTGTATTGCACAGGACTCAGGCCGTTCAGTTTGATCTTGATGCGGTCATGATTATAGTAGTTGATGTACTGCTTCAGGCCACTCACGAGTTGCTCGACACTGCTAAATTTGTTGAGATGGTAAAACTCGGACTTCAACACAGCGAAGAAGCTCTCCATGGCCGCGTTGTCATGGCAGTTTCCCTTGCGAGACATGCTCTGTTGCAGCTCACCTTTATCGAGCGCATGCCGAAATGCCGGCATCCGATATTGCCAGCCCTGATCTGAGTGAAGAATCGGTCGCTCGTGTTCCTCAAGCTTGCTCAGCGCCTGTTCGAGCATGTCGCTCACCAATTCCAGGCTCGGTCGCTCTCGTATCTCATAGGCGACGATCTCGCGGTTGTATAGGTCCATGATCGGGGAGAGATATACCTTTCTGCCATCGACCTTGAACTCAGTGACGTCGGTTACCCACTTCTCGTTTGGCCGATCTGCCTCGAAGTCGCGCTGCAGGACATCTTCCGATGCCTCCATGGCGTCAGCCTTATAGGATTTGTACTTCTTCGGCCGAACCAGCGACTTCAGGCCTAGCTCGCCCATCAAGCGCTGAACTGCCTTATGGTTGATGATGCGCCCAGCTTGCCGTAGGGCTGCCGTGATCCGACGATAACCATAGCGCCCGTGATGGCGATGGAACTCGGTCTGGATCTCTTCTTTTACCTGTGCATCCTTATCCCCCGCCTCCAGGACCTTCTTCTGATAGAAGAACGTACTGCGTGCCAGAGATGCAGCCTCGAGCAAGTAAGTCAGTCCATGCTCCAGCCTTAGTTCGAGTATTACTTGCGTTTTTTCGCTGGCGCAGGCGACTTCGACTCGACTAAGGCTTTGAGCTTTTTTAGGTAGGCATTCTCCGCACGAAGCCGCTTGACCTCCTCTACGAGGTCATTGTGTGAGCAGTTCGTCTCGTCCACCGGGACGCGAGTAGGAGGGGGCGGCAGAGCCTTCATTCTGGGATTTTCGTTACGGCGTCGTTTCAAACCTTCGAAGCCGCCTTGCTTGTGCCGTCGCTCCCATTCGCCGATATGGGATGCGTTAGGAAGATTGAACACAGCTGCGGCCTGTCGATAGGACAGCGCATTGTCCCACATGTGTTTCAGCACCGACAGCTTGAACTCGGCACTGTGCGCCTTCCACACTCTCATCGCCAGCCCAGCTATGCCGTGGAGGCGGTAGCGCGCTACCCACGAACGCAATAGTGATGCCGAAATATCGAGCTGTTGCGCTACTTTAGTGAAGCCTGCTGGCCCGACTAAGTAGGCCTCAACGGCTGAAAATTTGAACTGCTCGTCGTACTTCATAAGACCCCTTGAAGTGGAGTCTCACTTCAAGGGGT
>NZ_JBDGJG010000021.1:0-1436 GCF_057657035.1 Massilia sp. Soil_C_3 | reverse complement strand
TGAACTGCTACACGAAAGTCGGACACTAGTTCTAAGCGCTGCCTGTGTGCTTGACCCTGTACTGCACCGGGGTCAAGCCACTCAGGCCTGTAGTGATACGGGCTGTATTGTAGTATCGAATGTACTTGTGGATTGTAGCCATCAGAGCTTCGATATCGGCAAACTTATGACCATGGAAGCACTCTGTTTTTAGCACAGCAAAGAAGCTTTCCATCGATGCGTTGTCGTGACAATTACCTTTTCGGGACATGCTCTGCGTCAGGCTTTTATCGATGAGCATCTTGCGGTAAGCCAGCATTTGGTATTGCCACCCCTGGTCCGAGTGTACTATCGGCTGCTGGCCTGTACGAAGCTTGGCCAAGCCTTTCTTAAGCATTGATGTCACCAGTTCTAAAGTAGGACGTCGGCTCATTGTGTAGGCAACGATCTCTCCGTTGAATAGATCCTTGATGGTTGAGAGATAGACCTTGTCGTTAACGACTTTGAACTCAGTCACATCGGTGACCCACTTTTCGTTCGGTGCGCTTGCGTTGAAGTTACGTTCCAGGACATTCGGCGCAACAACGCCACACTGCCCTTTATAGGACTTGTAGCGTTTCACCCGTTGCAGTGATTTCAACCCAAGTAGGCCCATCAACTTGCGCACCGTATTTTCGTGCAGGTCAATACCGTGCTCGAGGAGCGCATGCGTGATGCGGCGATAGCCATAGCGGCCACGATGTTTATCGTAGATCTGCTTGATAAATTCCTTGGCTTCGAGGTACTTGTCCGGCACCTTGCGCGCCATGTCCCAGGCGTAAAACGTACTGCGCGACAGCCCTACGACTTTTAGCAAAGCCACCACAGGATAGATCTGCCTTAACTCATGCACTACTTGCGCTTTTTCGGCGCAGCCGCTTTTCTCGCTTGAGTTAAGGCTTCCAGCTTTTTTAAAACGACGACCTCCATCTCAAGGTGCTCAACGCGCTTGAGCAGTTCTTCACGCGTTAGCTCCTGTGTCGGTTTGGTGTCTGGCTTTGACGTAGGTCCGGGCATGTCGGGCGTAGATCTTTTGACGCGTTCCAGAGCTTCACAACCACCCTCGCTGTAGCGCTTCGCCCAAATGCGGACGCTGTTTGGGCTTGGGATATTGAAAAACGCGGCCGCTTGATTGAACGATTGCCCATTGTCCCACATGTGCTGCAGTACCGACAGCTTAGTCTGGACGCTGTACTGCTCGCGACTTCTGTTGAGTGAGCCGTCGCCATGTAAACGATATGCGGCCACCCAGCGCCGCAGCAGCGGTGCTGAGATACCGTGTCGAGCAGCCAATCGATGAAAGCCTAAATTCCCGTTGAGGTAACGATTGATTACCTTGAGTTTGAACTGCTTCGTGCGTTTAACCATCTACCCCTCGAAAGTGGACAATAGCTGTCCGACTTTCTTGTGGCAGTTCA
>NZ_JBDGJG010000020.1:0-5176 GCF_057657035.1 Massilia sp. Soil_C_3 | reverse complement strand
TTTTGTTCGTCAGCAGCAGAGGAAAGAGAGTATGAAGTGTTTTTCGTTTTTCGTCAACCCCTTCGTTTCGCTTCGTCTCAGATTTCTCTGCCGATCTTGCTACCGTAACCGCTTGATTACGTTAACATTTTTCGGTCATGCCGAAGCGGAGGCGAACTATAGCAAAGCCCTCAATCGCGCAAGTGCTCAGCAATAATATAGTTCTGCAGTGAAAAATTAGGGCGACGGCGCCACGCCGCGCAGCTGTTCCGCGTCCTGCAGCGGCGTGGCACCAAACAGGCGGCGGTACTCGCGGCTGAACTGCGATGGACTTTCATACCCCACCTGGAAAGCCACATTCGCGGCTTCGACGCCGCCGCTCATCAGTAACTTGCGCGCCTCCAGCAGCCGCACCTGTTTCTGGTATTGGAGCGGACTCATTATGGTCGCAGCCTTGAAGCGGCGATGAAGGACCGACGGGCTCAGGTGTACGGCCTCGGCTAGCTCCGCAATTTTCAAGGGTGCATCGTAATGCTCGCGGATCCAGCTGATCGCCTTGTTGACCGCATGCTCGCGATGGCCTCCCATCAATCCCTGCGTCAGGGTGGTCCCGCCCGGTCCCGTCACCAGGTGATACATGATTTCCTGTTTAAGCAGATGCGCCAGGACAGGCAGATCCGACGGCCGGTCGAGCAGTCTTAACAGGCGCTCGAACGCTTCCAGCAAGGCCGTGCCCGCGATTTCCACGCTGACAAGAGGCAGATCGTCTCCCTGAAACGGCATCGGCACTCGCATCTCGAGCATGAAGGAGGCAAGCTCCTTGGGATCAAGATCGACCCGGATGCCGTAATAAGGTTCCGCTTCGCTGGCACGCACGACCTGGCCCGAGACTGGGATCGTCGTCCCCGCCTGCACATAACAGCCGGCGCCGTAGCGCAGTACGCGCTCACCCACCAGCATCTGCTTCTCGCCCTGCAGCATCAGGCACATCGACGGTTCCAGCATCCCGCGGCCGATTGCCGTCGGCCCCCGGCGCCGGATCAGCTCCAGCCAGGGCAGTGCCGTCGACAGGTCATCGATGTCGTCCGCCGCGGAGAAGCGGCCGCTGACCGTCTCGAGCAACTGCCGGAGCAACCCGCGTTCAGAGCGACTGTTCATAGCCAAGCAGGGTCTTTGGCTCGAGATATTCCTCCAGTCCGAAGATGCCGAATTCACGCCCCAGCCCCGACTGCTTGAATCCACCAAACGGCGCCATCGGCTCATCGTACAGGCCATTGATGAAGACCCGGCCCGCTTCGATGCGGCGAGCGACACGGTTCGCACGCGCCACGTCTCCCGAGAACACATAGACATGCAAGCCATAGATCGTGTCGTTGGCGATCGCGATGGCATCTTCCTCATCGTCGTAGGCAATGACGGACAGGACCGGTCCGAAGATCTCTTCCTTTGCGATGGTCATGTCGTTGCGGACATTGCTGAACACAGTAGGCCGCACGAAATAGCCGCGCTCCAGCCCCTCCGGCAAGCCGGTACCGCCCAGCAGCAGGGTTGCGCCCTCCTCGATCCCTTTGCGGATATATCCTTGCACGCGCTGGTACTGGGTGGCGCTCACCATCGGCCCGATCCGGGTTTCCGGATCGCGTGGATCGCCCACCTTCAAGGCCTGGAACGCCGCGACGATGCCTTGCTCGGCCTCCTGCAATCGAGCGCGGGGCACCAGCAGGCGCGTACCGGCCAGGCAGGCCTGGCCGCTGTTCATGGTTGCCGCCGCCGCGATGAAGGGCATGGCCTTGTCGAAGTCGGCGTCGTCGAGCAGGATTGTGGGCGACTTGCCGCCCAGTTCCAGGGTGACGCGCTTGAGCGTGTCGGCGGACCCGCGCACGATCGACTTGCCGACCGCGGTGGAGCCGGTAAACGAGATCTTTGCAATGCCCGGATGGCGCACGAGGGCGGCGCCGACGACGTCGCCACGGCCGGTCAGGATGTTGAACAGGCCGGCCGGCACTTCAGCCCGGTGTAACACGCGGGTCAGCAGTTCAGTCTGGCGTGCGCTCAATTCGCTCGGCTTGATCACTGCCGTACTGCCGGCGGCGATCGCCATCGCGAGTTTGCTGCAGATCATGCCGTAGTTTGCATTCCAGGGCGTGATCAGGCCAACCACACCGAGCGGCTCCATGCGCACCCGCGCGCTGGCAACCTGGCGCTCGAACGGGTAATCGGCCAGCAGCGTGCGCGCCTGGTCGAACGAGGCAGCGGCCCGCTTGGAGGTGGCGACGGAAATACCGTGAGGTCCGCCGTATTCCTCGATCATTGTCGCGATCAATTCCTCTTCTGCATCGGCCACCGCCTCATGCAGGCGTGCGAGCCAAGCCATGCGCTGTTCGCGCGACGATCCGGCAAGTTCGTGATAAGCGGCGGTCGCTGCGGCGATCGCGTTTTCCGCATCGACCTCATCGGCCAGGGTGACTTGCGCCGCTTCCTGCCCGGTGACCGGGTCGACCAGGGTAAAGCGCTCGGCGCCATGCGGGGTGACGAATTGTCCCTTGATATAAATAGTGTCGATCGATTTCATGGGTGCTCCATTCAAGACAATGTTCATTCATCATAGAAGTCAGGGGGAGTCGGGAGGTAGATGGTTCCTCGCATCCTCTTGCCTGATCCTGTCATTCGCGCGAGGATCCGACAATTCGCCGTATTGCAGAGATGGCGCTATGTAAGTGCTTACGCACGCCACACCACTTATGCTTCGGCGCTGCATCAATTTCGTCAGACAATCGCTTGCAATTATCTAGTGTGCGACCTATATTGGAAGCATGAACGCGAACACTCCCACCTCCCCTGCGACGCCCATGCTCGACGAGCAACTGTGCTTCGCCTTGTACTCGACCTCGTTGGCAATGATGCGGGTCTACCGCGGCTTACTGCCGAAGCTCGGGCTCACCTATCCGCAATATCTCGTGATGATGGTTTTGTGGGAACAGGATCAGTTGACCGTGTCCGACATCGGCGAGCGCCTGTTCCTGGATTCCGCGACCTTGACGCCCTTGCTCAAGCGTATGGAAGCCCAGGGACTGGTGCAGCGTAACCGCGCGCGAAGCGATGAACGCCAGGTGATCATCAGCCTGACCGACGAGGGCAAGGCATTGAGGAAGGAAGCCGCCAGCGTGATGCCGGCAGTGTTGTGCGCAACTCAGTGTTCGGTCGACGAAGCCGCGGCCCTGCGCGACCAGTTAGTGGGCCTGCGCAAGAGCCTGAACGACAGCACTGACTGAGCGGCGCCTGATAGATCGGCAGCTCAGCCTGCGATCCGCAGTGGGTTGCCTTCGGTGCCGATACGGAACACGCGCACGGTGCGCAGCAGCGTCGCTGCCTGTTCCTTGAGGGCCGCGGCCGACGCGGCGGCCTGTTCAACCAAGGCAGCGTTCTGCTGGGTTGCCTCGTCCATTTGACCCACCGCATGATTCACTTGCTGGATACCAGCATGCTGGGCTTCGCTCGCGGTAGTGATTTCAGCGATGATGCCGCTGACTTCCTTCACGCTGGCCACGATGTCGTCCATCGTGGTGCCGGCCTGCTCCACCAGCTTCGAACCCGCATCCACCTTAGCGACCGAATCGCCGATCAATGCCGAGATTTCCTTGGCAGCAGTGGCCGACCGCTGTGCCAGGTTGCGCACTTCGCTTGCCACCACGGCAAAGCCCCGTCCCTGCTCCCCAGCGCGCGCCGCTTCGACCGCCGCATTCAATGCCAGGATATTGGTCTGGAAGGCGATTGCGTCGATCACGCTGGTGATATCCGAAATCTTGCGGGCCGAGGCATTGATATCCTGCATGGTATCGACCACGGCGGAGACGACGGTGCCGCCCTTGCTTGCAACCACGCTGGCCGATGCGGCGAGCGTATTCGCGTGACGGGCGTAGGCGGTATTCTGTTCGACGACAGCGGTCAGCTCTTTCATCGAATCGGCCGTGCGGCCCAGCGAGTTCGCCTGTTCTTCGGTGCGCATCGACAGATCGTCGTTGCCGGCGCTGATCTCGCTGGAAGCGGTGGCGATCATGTCGGTACCGCCGCGAACTTGCGCCACGATGTTTTGCAAGCTGACCTGCATTTCGCTGATGGCATGCATGACGCTGGCGTCGTCATTGGGACGAACGGCGACGTCAACGGTCAGGTCGCCCGCAGCAATGGCCGACGCGATACGATTGACTTCGACCGGTTCGCCACCCAGCTGGCGCAGCAGGTGGGCCGTGATCGCGCTGCCGACCAGCACGCTCAGGGCCACTGCGGCAAGCGTGACCACGACGATCGTGGTCCTGGCGGTAGCGATCGATTCCTGCGCATGGGCAGTACCGTCAGCGACATATTGCTGCACGGTAGTGATGACGCGGTCGATATCGAGCACGTTCTGACGGCGCAGCGGACTGCATTCGTTGACGAGGAAGCTGCCGTATTCGGTCAGCTGGCCGGCATCGCGATAACGCCGTGGGCGGTTCAGCTCTTGCGCCATCTGCAGCAGTCCGTCGCGCATCTTCGCGAAATCGGCATTCCCCACAAACAGTGGCTCCAAGGCCTGCAGTTCGGCGAGATAACGGGCTTTGTGTTCGTCCAGGAGGTCGAGTTCACGCCTGGCGTCGGTAACGTCCGGGAAGATGTAGGCATTGCGCGCGGCGAGGCCGGTCTGGGCAAGCGATTCGCGCAACTCGTATAGACGCTCGAGCTGGGTTGTGCGCATGGTGTTTTGCGCGGCGAGTTCCTGACCGACGTTTCCTAATTCACGCCATGCAAAGATGGCCAGTACGATGATCAGGATCCCGACCAGGCCAAAGCCGACACCGAGTTTGGCGCGCGTGCTAAGAGCAGAAAGTGATCGCATAAAATTCTTTGTAAGAGTGTTGAGGCAAACGAAGTCCCTGCCGGCGTGATGTGCCAACAAGAAAAAATAATTGGGTAACGAAGAATTATAGAAAACTATCTGTCGCGCACGATTGATTCTGTGCAGAAAGCAAAGTTATTTGTACGCAATGCGCTTTATGACAAAGCGTTTTGGTGCTTGAACAACAGTGCGATGTCAGCGCAGAAAGCAAAAAAGCCCGCTCAGTTTAACTGAGCGGGCTTTTTCTATATAACTAGCCTGACGATAACCTACTTTCACACTGGTTGCAGCACTATCATCGGCGCAAAGTCGTTTCACGGTCCT
>NZ_JBDGJG010000019.1:0-5756 GCF_057657035.1 Massilia sp. Soil_C_3 | reverse complement strand
GAACCGAAGTTCTTGGCACCTTCATCAAACGCCCACACTTATCGACTGTTAATTTTTAAAGAACTTTATTCGGTACTACATCACCTGCTGTTTGCTTCGAATCGTTGTGTTCGCCAGCAGCAGAGAAGAGAGAGTATGAGGCGTTTTCTAAATCTCGTCAACCCTCTTTTTCCTTCCGCTTTTCGCTACCTTAAAGGCTGCGTCTGCGTTGGGAGAACGAGACTATAACAAACCGATGACACTTCCCGCAAGCCCCGGCTTACCCATTTCGCATTCCTGATGATAGATCGCACCTATCGACATCTTCAATATTATTTGCTTTTAACTATAATCGAGAATCATTATCATTTGGCTCTACAGTCAGCAACCGAAGTGAAGAGGCAATGCCATGGTCATCGCAGCCAAGAAAACCAGCCAGGTCATCACCCACATGACGATCGCCTTCGCCATCGCCTATGCGATGACGGGCTCGGTCATGTTCAGCGGCCTGGCCATCATCATCGAACCAGTGATCAACGTACTCCTGCTCCCCTTCCACGAAAAAGCGTGGGCGACTATCCGCGAGGGAGCGAGATCGGTTCGCGAACGCTATACGCGCATTGCCGCTGAAAAGGTCAGCCAGACGCTCATGCACATGGTCGTGGCTTTTGCTGTCATCTATGGCGCGACCGGCTCGCTTGCCTTCGGTGGCCTGGCCGCCATCCTCGAACCGATCTGCAATGTGCTGCTGCTTCCTCTCCACGACCGGTTCTGGGACAAGCTCGAGCTGCGCATCAACAGTCGAATGCACGCCGCCTGAACCGGTCGCTTCAGTCACCCTAGCCCGCCAGTCACCAACCGGCGGGCTTTTTTGCATGCGCCGATTCAGGCGACTGGCCGCTCTGCACCGCTCTTGAGCTGACGGAAGAGATGCCAGGCCATCGCCCCTAGCGCCAGGACACCGCCGACCAGCAATGCCCATAACCAGCCCCGCTTGCTCCCGGACCGACTCCTGGCGGCATCGTCCACCGCCTGGCCGAACGACCGCTGCTGCACCAGACTTCCAGGCCTGGCCGCCGCTAACGCGGCCAACTCGCGTGCACTGAACCCCGGCGCCACCTGATGTAGCCCGACTCGAGCCGGACGTACCCCTGTGCGGCCAAAGGCCAGCACATAAGGCGGCTTGCCGCCAGCGACGAACACCATGCTCGCGGGTGTCCAGCCCAGGCGCAGCGCCGGGCGCTCGGACACATCGGCCTGCGGCCGCACGATCCACTGGGAGGCATGTGTCACAGGAATCTCGACATCTCCAGAAGCCCGACGCCGCCCGTCCTGGACCATCTGGTAGAACGTCGTGCTCACCAGTGATTGCAATTGCGCCGAGGTTCGTCCTCCCGCCTCGCGCCTGCGGATGGCCTGGTATAGCCCGACCTGCACCGGCATGACGACATTCTGCCCCGTGAATACCAGGCCGAGCGAGTGCGCAGGGATCGCGATGGGCGCCGTATAGACCAGGTCCCGTCCCTCGGGCCCCGGCGAGCCTTGCAGGACGATGGTTTCTAGGTGCCGGGCGGCTTGCCGCTCGACCACATACTCGGCATGAATCGCGGAAAACGCGACCGGCTGGCCGTCCAGCCAGCGGATACGGGCATAGCGAAACGACCGCGGCGTAAATCCGATTCGGTTTTTCTCCACGCTTGCGCCCTGGTCGTTGACCAGCCAGCTCAGCGAGGCCTCGGCCAGCTCATTCCAGTTCTGCAGGTCGTCGCTGACGTCGAGTACCACCCAAGCGCTATAGCTCCCCGTTCCTGGCGGCAGGGACAAGATCAGCCCTCCTACCGGCCCTGCCGCCTTGACCTGTGCTGCGTGGGCGGCCGGTCGCAGGTCGAGGACCAGGCCAACCAGCTCGTCGCTGACCGTGCGCGCCGGCGCCGTCACCGAAATGACTGCGCCATCGCTCCCGGTGCGGATCTGCAGGCTGTCGTGTAGACGTCCGGCATCGCGCGCGCGACCGTGCACGGGAAAGACGGCAACCGGCGTGGCTGACCTGCGCACGGTGGCCGGCGGCGCCAGGTCGGCCAATGCGAACGGCATCGACATGCCGGCGGCATCGAACACCCGCAGGTCGTCCAGCGCCGGCGAACGCGCATTGACGTATATATCGCGCGGCACCCGCAATTGCACGACAGCCTGGCCGGCATCGACGCTGAGCGGCAGGATGTGGGAATAGTCGGCCGGCGCGTCGCCCGGACTTGCAATGGCGGCAAAGGACGTCATCATCAACGCAGCGGCGATGGCGCGCCGATCGAAGAGTGCGTACATGGCTTTTCTCCAGTTCAGCTCAAGCGGAAGCAGCCGACGGCGCGCCGTGCGCCGTTTTCGGGTAGGGCGCAAAGTAGCCGACCAGGAGCAGCAGCAGTCCGACACCGACGAAGGACACGACGCGCGCGATGCTGCCGCCGTTGGCCAGGTCGATCAGGAACAGCTTCAGCACCACGATGCCAAGCACGAACGCTCCGCTCCACCAACTGCGCCTCATGACCCGGCTTGCGGAGAAGCGCATGAGCACGAGCGCGCTCGCGCTCCAGACCAGGGACAGCATGGCTTGCACGAATTGCGATGCGGCGAGCGCGCCGAAGCGGTAGTCGATGCCGACATAGTGCGCCGCGCTGCGCAACAGGATAACGTTGAACCAGGCGTAGGCCGCGATGGCGGCGCCGATCTTCAGCCGATTCAGCAGCGCGTTGTGGAGTGCGGCCTGGCCGGCGAGCTGGCGCAGCGCACTGGCCCACAGCATCAACACGAAGCCGGTGGTCAGGTCGAGCGGATTCAGTAGCGGCAAATAAGGTAACGGGGCCATCGCGCCGTCGTGGCCCAGGTTCCAGGCCACGACCAACATCGCCATTAACACGGTGCCGCCGGGGATGACGACCGTGCGATACCAATCGGCCAACGGTGCACTCGGCCATCTGTCGGCCAGGCTGCGGCGCAGCAGGAATACGAGGGCCAGCATCATGACCCAGCTCGGCAGGTAGTTGCTCCAGGCGGCATCGATGGCCCAATCGGCTTGCACCGCGAGGACTGGGTCGGCCGGCCCGGCAAGCCAGCGGTCGATCACGATGGCACCGGCCGGCCACAGGGCCAGCCACGGCCCGCCGGTACGTACTGCGTGCAAGAGTTTGAGCAAGCTTCGATTGATCTCCGTACCGCCCTCGCTCCAACGCAGCATCGCATACTCGCTGCTGATCCAGAGGGTCGCCCAGGAGATCCAGAACGCCGCTTCCGGCAGGTTGTGCTTCAGATACAGCGTGTTCAGGGCGGCTACCGTGGCCAGGACCAGCATGCCCCAGCAGGCTCCCGCGAGCCAGCGCAGCTGTGGCCACGTCACGCGTGGGCCGAACCACACGCCTGCAATGGCGGTGGTCGCGACCGCGGCTGCGTATAGCAAGGTCCAGCGCGCATACGGATTGCCCAGCCCGGAAGGCAGGTAGTCGACCATCCTGCCTGCGGCGATATTGAGGACGGCACCGAACCACCAGATGCCCGCCCACAGCAGAAGGGCCGATGCGGCTGGACTGCCGGAATGCCCCGAATCGGACTTCCCGACGTCCGCGCGCTGCAGCATGCGGCTGGTCGCGAATGCCGCGCCGGCAAGCATGAAGACACCCAACAAGGGTTGTTCCCCGCGGGCCTCGATCGCGGTGAACGACCAGCCCGGTGCGCAGACAATGCCCACGGCTGCGGCGCCTGCGATCTGGGCCGCCAGGGCCAGCCCGCGCGCCAGCGGCCACGCCATGCGGACACCGACAAGGTACAGCAGCACGGCACTGAACAAGGCGCCGGCCACCATCCAGTTTGCCAAAGTACCGCCGGCGGTACGAAGGATCGCTTCACTCCAGCATGCGCCAAGCAGGGCGATGGCAGCCAGCAGCAGCCCGACACCGGCAAGCTCCGGCAGGCTGTCGTCACCGCCGGCATGCTTGCGCAGGTCGGTCGCGACGATGAATGCACTGGCGCCGAGCAGCAGGAATCCCAGCCACAAATTGGCGGCGAGTGCAGCGTCCGCGGTGAGCCCGGCTGCAGCGGCAATGAAACTTATCCAAGCGCCTGCCTGCAGCAGCAGCCCGAATATCAAGGCGAGCTGACGCCGGTTACGCAGACCGAACCACACGAATCCGGCACCTTCGACCGCCCATGCGGCCGAGGTCCAGCGCGCATCGAGGGCGAACGGAACGGCGAGCGTTCCGAAGATGACGCCGACCACAGCGAAGGTCTCGACCATCATCCGCATGCGTTCCTGCCCGCTGCGCCATAGAGAGATGCCGAGGGCCAGATAGAATCCACCCAGGCCGAGCGCGGTAAAGGCAAGGCCGAAGGGCATGTCCTTGACCAGGCCCACCTGGAATCCGAATGCGAGCAGCGGCGTGCCCAGGACCAGCGTGATGTCGACGTAGTCTTTCATGCGCGTTCTCTCCCGGGTGGCGAACGCAAGCGGAATCGCGACATAGCACAGGAAGAACAGGATCAGGAAGGCTTGCGCCGACCAGTAATGGTCCGCGGTGTAGCGCAGCCCGCCCCAGGTCGCGCCGACGATGAAGGTAAAGACGAATCCCAGCAGATTGAGCGGATGCCATGAACGCATGAAGGCCAGGGCGAACACGCCGGCATTGAGCAGCGCGTAATAGGTGAGGAGTGCGATATGGCTTCCACCTTCCCCGCTCGCCAGCAGCACGGGCGATGCGAAGCCGCCCGTGATGCCGAATGCCGCCAGCCAGGGCGCCTCTTGAAGGACCGCCAGCAGGCAGGTGAACGCCGTAAGGAAAACCAGCAGCGCGAACGCAAGACCGGAAGGTATCAGCGCATAGAGTTGATAGGCACTGAATATCACCAGCATCAGGATGGCGATTGCCGTGCCCTGGATTGGCAGTGCGAGCTCCCTGCGCGTCAGGCGCAGACGCCACCCCCAGGCCAGCAGCCCAAAATCGGCCAGGACCACGGCGGCCAGGCGCAGCTCGATCGGAATGATGAACGTCGCGGCGGCATACTTGAGCAGGAAGCCGATGCCGATGAAGAGGATCACGAGACCGAGCTTGGCGACCAGGTTGCCGGTGAGTAGCCAGGTCTTGACTGCGACGATCCAGCGTGGGGATGGTTCCGGGTAAGGATCCGGAGCTGGCTCTTCCTGGGCCATGGGTGTGGCGGCGATATCGGCTGGAATCGCAGGCTCGGACTCCGGCACAGTGGTGTCGGTTTGTGGCGGGTGGGATGTGATGGTGTCCTCGGCCGCTGGTGCCTGGGGACCAACCTTGATGAGATCCGGGGACGGCACTGGGACCGCAACCGTGTTGGCAGGGCGCCACGCTGGTGCGACGGGAGAGGGTGGTGTCGTGAACCGATGGACCCGCTCGTTTAAGTCCTCGATCCGCTGCTCCAGCTCGGCGATCCTGCTAGCCTTGCTCAGTCCCATGAGCCACGCGACAAGAAACGGATAACCCAGTGTTGCCAGTACCGCCAAGCCGAGCTCTTGCATGGGCGCCTCAAGGTGGGATGGTGTATTCGTGGGAACGGTGCCGTCCAGTCAGCGCAGGGGATGTGTTTGTCCTGGCTGCAAAAGAATATTAAAAGCTAGAAACAAGTTAGGAAGCGAATTTTGCTTTTCGTTGCGCCTGGTCAAGCAGCCATGGCGGCATGATCCTGGCTTCCAAAGCAAAAAACCCCACCAGGATCACCTGGTGGGGTTTTTCATATAACTAGCCTGACGATAACCTACTTTCACA
>NZ_JBDGJG010000018.1:0-7495 GCF_057657035.1 Massilia sp. Soil_C_3 | reverse complement strand
GTGTGAAAGTAGGTTATCGTCAGGCTAGTTATATGAAAAACCCCACCAGGTGATCCTGGTGGGGTTTTTTGCTTTGGACACGCGTAAAATCCCAAGGTCACAGTATTTTCTTATATAGGAACAGCGATGAAGGTCTATCTGGTTGTCGTCGATACGCTCGCGGATTGGGAGATCGGCTACCTGACCGCAGAACTGCACAGCCGCCGGTTTTTCGCAGACCCATCGCGAGACTTCCAGTTTCTCAAGGCAGGCATTCATCGTGATCCGATAACGAGCATGGGCGGCGTGACCCACACGCCAGACCTGGCAATCGATGACATCCAGATGCACGACCACGACCTGCTCCTGCTGCCAGGCGCAGATATCTGGCAGTCTGCACAAGCACGACCAGCCCTCGAATTGGCACGCAATGCGCTCGACCACGGCCACCAGGTCGCCGCCATTTGCGGTGCTACCGTTGGCTTGGCCAGTATTGGCGCACTGGACGCGCGACGCCACACGTCCAACGATCTCGGATTTCTGAAAGCGTCCTGCCCCGACTATTGCGGCGAACGGATGTACCGCAAGGAGCCCGCCGTGCGCGGCGACAACCTGGTCACGGCGACCGGCCTGGCGCCGCTCGAATTCTCGTACGAGGTGCTGAAGATGCTCAAGGTCTGGAAACCGGAAACCGCCAAGGCCTGGTACCGCCTGCACAAGACCCGCCAGGAGCGCTGGTACCATGAGTTGGTCGCGTCGATGTCGGATACGCCGGGCGTGTCGTCCTAGACTGCGATGGATTACCAGCAGCTTCTCGCCCAGCGCCGTGCGCACCCATCCTGGCGGCTCCTCGCAGCCGACCATGCGCCGATGATCGCCAGCTTCCTGCACCGCAGCTTCGTGGCGCCCAATGTACGCACGATCGCCCGCCAGCAGCTGGTGTCGCAGCTGGACGATCACCTGTACCAACTCCATGAGCTGACCGGCGAACAGGCGTTTCCCAAGTCTGCTGCCAACTATCTCGACGACTGGGCGTCCGACGACCGCGGCTGGCTGCGCAAATACTATCCGCCGGGCGAAGACGAGCCGCATTACGATCTGACTTCGCCCGCCGAACAGGCGCTGGAATGGTTGCAGGGCCTGGGTCAACGCGCTTTCATCGGAACCGAATCGCGGTTGATGACCGTGTTCGACCTGCTCAAGCAGATCGCCGACGGCACCGAGCTCAATCCCCGTGCGCGCATCGCCGAACTCCAGAAACGCAAGGCGGACATCGATGCCGAGATAGCACAGATCAAGGAGGGCCACCTGGCCTTGATGGAGCCGACCCAGGTGCGCGAACGCTTCTTGCAGATGGCGGCCACCGCGCGCGAACTGCTGTCCGATTTCCGCGCACTCGACCAGAACTTCCGCACGCTCGACCGCAGCGTGCGCGAAAGGATCGCCACCTGGGACGGCGGCAAGGGCGAACTGCTGCAGCAAATCTTCGGCTGGCGCGACCTGATCACCGAATCGGACGAAGGCAAGAGCTTCCGCGCGTTCTGGGACTTGCTGATGTCGCCGGCGCGCCAGGATGAACTTGGCAAGCTGCTGGAACAGGTGATGGCGCTCGCGCCGATCCGCGAACTCGAGCCCGATGGCCGCCTGCGCCGCATTCACTACGACTGGCTGGAAGCCGGCGAGGTCACCCAGCGCACCGTGGCGCGCCTGTCGGAGCAACTGCGCCGTTATCTCGACGACCAGGCCTGGCTCGAGAACCGCCGTATCATGGAGCTGATCCGGCAGGTCGAGCAGAAAGCGCTGTCGCTGCGCGGGCAGGTTCCCGACGCTGCCTTCGCCGACATCGACGACGCCGGGCCGGAGTTTGCCCTGCCCATGGAGCGGGTGCTCTATACGCCGCCATTCAAGGCCGACATCCGCGCGGTGAAAGTCGAGGAGGCCGGCGCGACCACCTTGTCGGATGCGCTGTTCGAACAGGTCTACATCGACCAGGTGCGCCTGGCGTCCAATGTGCGGCGCGCACTGCAGACCCGCAACCAGGTATCGCTGGCGGCGGTCGTGATGGACAACCCGATCGAACAGGGCCTGGCCGAGCTGGCCACATACCTGAAACTGGCGACCCAGGACGTGGCCGCAGTGATCGACGACGAGCGCGAGGAATGCATCCGCTGGACCGGCACCGATGGCCGCCAGCGTCAGGCAACGCTGCCGATGGTAATCTTCACACTACGGGAACGAGAGGACGAATGATCGACGACGACCGGCTGGGACAAGTGGTAGTCACGCTGTTCCAGGGCGTGCTGTACCGCGAGAACGCCGAGCCGCAATGGCAAGCATTGCTCGAACTGCAGGCGCGCGTGCGCGACTATTGCAGCGTGATCGGGCTCGAATTGATCCTCGACGAAGCGGAAGGCTATGCCTATCTGCGCCAGCGGGCATCGACGCCCGAGACGCCGGACTTGCCGCGCCTGGTCCAGCGCCGCCAACTGAGCTTCCCGGTCAGCCTGATCCTGGTCCTGCTGCGCAAGAAGCTGGCCGAGTTCGACGCGCTCAGCGCGGAAACCCGGCTGGTCGTCAGCCGCGAGGACATCGTCGACCAGATGCGGCTGTTCCTGCCCGATACCGCCAACGAAGCGCGCCTGCTCGACCGCATGGACACGCATCTGGGCAAGGTCGTCGACCTCGGCTTTTTGCGCCGCCTGCGCGGCCAGGACGGGCAGTTCGAAGTGCGGCGCGTATTGAAGGCCTTCGTCGATGCCCAGTGGCTCGACGATTTCGCCCAGCGGCTGGACGGCTATGCCGGGCATGCCGCGGCGACCGCCGGCAAGGAGGGCGTCGAATGAACGCCGGACCCGATCCCGACCTGGCGACGGTGACCGAGCAGGCCGGCTTCCGGCTGCGCCGCTTCGAAGTGTATAACTGGGGCACCTTCCACGAGCGCGTATGGCGGATGCAGCCGGGCGGCGCCAATATGCTCCTGACCGGCGATATCGGATCCGGAAAGTCGACCCTGGTGGATGGGCTCACGACCTTGCTGGTCCCGTTCAACAAGATCTCGTACAACAAGGCGGCCGGCGCCGAGGCGCGCGAACGCTCGCTGCGCACCTACGTGCTGGGTCACTTCAAGTCCGAGCGCGGCGACACCGGATTGAGCGCACGTGCGGTCGCCCTGCGCGACCAGCACAGCTATTCGGTGCTGCTCGGCGAGTTCCATAACGAGGGCTACGACGAGACCGTCACGCTCGCGCAGGTGTTCTGGTTCAAGGACCCGCGCGGCCAGCCGGAGCGATTCTACGTCGTCGCCGAAACGGCACTGACGATCGCCGATGATTTTTCGGGCTTCGCCGACATCAACCAGCTGCGCAAGCGCCTGCGCGCGCGGTCCGGCATTACCCTGCACGACAGCTTCCCGGCCTATGGCGCCGATTTCAGGCGCCGCTTCGGCATCGCATCGGAACAGGCGATGGACCTGTTCAACCAGACGGTGTCGATGAAATCGGTGGGCAACCTGACCGAGTTCGTGCGCGAGCACATGCTGGAGCCGTTTCCGGTACAGGCGCGCATCGACGAGCTGATCACGCACTTCGATGACTTGAACCGGGCCCACGAGGCGGTGCTCAAGGCGCGCGCACAGATCGAGCGCCTGCAGCCCCTGAACGCCGACTGCGACCGCCACGCGGAGTTGGTGACGCAGATGGATGAACTGCGAACCTGTCGCGAGGCCCTGCGGCCCTGGTTCGCGCTGCTCAAGACCGAGCTGCTGGACAAGCGCATCGCCAACCTGGCTGCGGACGAGGAGCGCACTGCCAGCCGCCTTGCCCAGCTGGAGCAGGAGCGGCGCGAACATGCCCGTACGCGCGACGAACTGACCGCCGCCATCTCGGCCAATGGCGGCAATCGGATCGAACAGATCAAGGGCGAGATCGCGCGCGTCGATGCCGCCCGCAGTGAAAAGAACGCGCGCGCGCAGCAGTACGAGCTGATCGCCTCGGCGCTCGGCTTGCCGGCGCCGCACGATGCCGGCACCTTCGATGCCAACCGGGGCGCCATTGACACGGGCCAGGCCGCCTGCGTCGCGCAGCGCGACGAGCGCAGCAACCGCCTGACCGAGGCCGGCGTGACGGTGCGCGAGCTGAGAAAGCTGCACGGCGAACTGACCGATGAACTCGAATCGCTGCGCAAACGCCGTTCCAACATCCCACGCCAGATGCTGACGCTGCGTGAGGCATTGTGCGACGCGCTATCGATCGCGCCCGATGCACTGCCCTTCATCGGCGAGTTGATCCAGGTGCGTGAAGACGAACGTGCCTGGGAAGGCGCGGCCGAGCGCTTGCTGCACGCCTTCGGCCTGTCGCTGCTGGTGCCCGAACAGCATTATGCGCAGGTGGCGGCGTGGGCCGAGCGTACCCACCTTGGCGCGCGCCTGGTGTATTACCGGGTCCGGCCATTGTCCGCGGCCGAGCCGTCATCCCTGCATCCGCATTCGCTGGTGCGCAAGCTGTCGATCCAGCCGGATTCGCCGTTCTACGCCTGGATCGAGGGCGAGCTGGCGCGGCGCTTCGACTACGCCTGCTGCGACTCGATGGAACTGTTCCGGCGCGAGCAGCGCGCGATCACCCGCAACGGACAAGTGAAGTCGGGCGGCGAGCGTCACGAAAAGGATGACCGGCGCCAGATCGGCGACCGCACCAGCTATGTGCTGGGTTGGTCGAACGAGGCAAAGATCGCGGCGCTGGCGAAGCAGGAGCGCGACCTGTCCACGCGTATCACGGAACATACCAGGCAAATCCTCGAGCTCAAGGGCGAAGCTGCGGAATGGGGCAGGGTGCTCGGTCTCTGGCAGCAGTTGGCGGTGTTCGCCAGCTTCGCGGATCTCGACTGGAAGCCGCTGGTGGCGATGATCGACAGGCTCGAGCGCGAGCAGCAGGAGCTGGCGGCATCGTCCGACCTGCTGCGCACACTGCAGCAGCAACTGCGCGACCTCGGCGGCGTGCAGGCCGCGATCGATGCGCAGCATGCGCAGGCCAATGCCTCGCTGGCGACGCTGGTGGAGAAACTGAGCCAGGCCCGCAGCCTGTTGGGAGAGAGCGAGGCGCTTGCCGGCGCGATCGACGACGCCATGCGCGCCACGACGCTGCCGGTGCTGGAGGCGCTGCGCGGGCAGGCGTTGGGCGAGCACACGCTGACGGTCGAATCGTGCGATAACCGCGAGCGCGACATGCGCGAGTTCGTGCAGGCACGCATCGACGCCGACAGCAAACGCATCGCGACTCTGCGCGACAGGATCATCACCGCCATGCAGGACTATGCGACGACCTGGCCGCTGGATGCGCGCGAGGTCGATGTGAGCATCGAGGCGGCGCCCGAATTCCGGCGCATGCTGCAGGTGCTGGAGG
This sequence comes from Massilia sp. Soil_C_3, assembly GCF_057657035.1. Taxonomy (NCBI): domain Bacteria; kingdom Pseudomonadati; phylum Pseudomonadota; class Betaproteobacteria; order Burkholderiales; family Oxalobacteraceae; genus Massilia; species Massilia sp. Soil_C_3. Next base: position 2,120 of record NZ_JBDGJG010000018.1, on the reverse strand, counting down.
CCGACGACCTGCCGCGCTTCGCCGGCAAGTTCAAGGAGCTGCTCAACGAAAACACGATCCGCGAGATCGCCGGATTCCAGTCGCAGCTCAAGCGCGAACGCGAAACGATCCGCGAGCGGGTCGAGACCATCAACACCTCGCTGCACGCGATCGACTACAACCCGAATCGCTACATCGCCCTGGAGGCGGAGCCGAGCCTGGATGCCGACCTGCGCGACTTCCAGCAAGACCTGCGCAGCTGCACCGAAGGCGCGCTGACCGGGTCGAGCGACGAGGAATACACCGAGGCGAAATTCCTGCAGGTGCGGCGCATCATCGAGCGTTTCAGGGGGCGCGAAGGCAGCGCCGAGATGGACCGGCGCTGGACCCGCAAGGTGACCGATGTGCGCAACTGGTTCGTGTTCTCGGCATCCGAGCGTTGGCGCGAGGACGACAGCGAGCATGAACACTACACCGACGCCGGCGGCAAGTCCGGCGGCCAGAAGGAGAAGCTGGCGTACACGGTGCTTGCCGCCAGCCTGGCCTACCAGTTCGGCCTTGAATGGGGCGCCGTGCGTTCGCGCTCGTTCCGCTTCGTGGTCATCGACGAGGCATTCGGACGCGGCTCCGACGAATCGGCCCGCTACGGCCTGGAGCTGTTCCGCCGCATGAACCTGCAATTGCTGATCGTGACGCCGCTACAGAAGATCCACATCATCGAGCCATACGTTGCGGGCCTGGGTTTCGTGCACAGCGAAGAAGGGCGGCAGTCGATGCTGCGTTACCTGAGCATCGAGGAGTACCGCGCCGAACGCGGTGCGCGGGCCGGATGACGGCGACGCGCAGCGCATGGTCGACGCCGGGCGACATCGTCGCCAGTGTCCAGCGCCTGTGGGACAGCGGCGCCATCCTGGCTGCACGCCTGGACGGCGGCGCCGTGTTTCCGCATGAAGTCCGGCTGCGGCAACCGTCGGTCGCCGCCATGGGAGAGCAGTTCGAGCTGGTGCGCGACTGGATCGGCGCCTTGCGCAGCGGCAGCCGTTCCGAAAGGGGCGATGGCTATGAACTGGTCTGGCGCGACATCAACCACCGCCAGTTGGGACGCAACCGCATCCCGGTTGCCGCCATCGTGGGGTCGGAAGCATGCGCGCTGAGCATGATCGGCCGAGGCGCGGATGCGCGTCGTTTCGATGAACTGCTTGCCACGACCCTCGATGCGTTTCCCATCCTTCGTCCATGGCTGGCCAGACAGCCGCTGCGCCTGCTCGAACACAGGGACGGATGGGAGCGGATACTGGCCGTGCTGCGCTGGTTCGTCGCGAATCCGCGTCCGGGCATTTATCTGCGTCAGCTCGATATCCCGAGCGTCGACACGAAGTTCATCGAAGTACGCAAGGGGTTGATTGCCGAACTGCTCGACCAGGTGCTGCCTGCCGAATCGATCGATGCCAGCGCCGTTGGCGCGCGGCAGTTCGAGGCACGTTATGGGCTGCTGGGTAAACCAGCGCAGATTCGTTTCCGCATGCTCGACCGGCGGCACGATATCGGCGGCTGCTCCGACCTGATGGTGCCTGTGGCGCAGTTCGCAGCATTGCGGACCAGTGTGGACCGCGTCTACATTACGGAGAACGAAGTGAATGCGCTGGCCTTTCCCGATATGGACTCGAGCATGGTGGTGTTTGGCGGTGGCTATGGCATCGACCGCCTGGCGCAGGTCGACTGGTTGCGCAACAGGCGCATTATGTACTGGGGCGATATCGATACCCATGGCTTTGCGATCCTTGATCGCCTGCGAGGGTCGATCCCCGGCGTGGAATCGCTGCTGATGGATGAGGAGACATTGCAGGCTCACCGCCATGTATGGGGGCAGGAGGATGGCGATAAACGTTACCTGGCAGACTTGATGCGGATGACCGAGCAGGAGCGGCGGCTATTTGTTCAGTTGCGTGACAATGTGTTTGGGGAACGACTACGGCTCGAACAGGAGCGCATCGGCTATACCTGGGCAGTCGAGGCGATTCGACAAAGTTGAAAACTGCCCTTGCGGCGGCGATGGCGCTTTGTTATAGTCTCGCTCCTCGACGCAGACGCCACCTCACGGTAGCGAAAACGAAGAGAAAAAAGAGGTTGACGAAAATCGC
>NZ_JBDGJG010000017.1:0-13556 GCF_057657035.1 Massilia sp. Soil_C_3 | reverse complement strand
CAGGACCGTGAAACGACTTTGCGCCGATGATAGTGCTGCAACCAGTGTGAAAGTAGGTTATCGTCAGGCTAGTTATAAGAAAAACCCCATCAGGTGATCCTGGTGGGGTTTTTTGCTTTGTAGTGCTGAAGTAACTTCGTAGGGTGGATGGCTTCGCCATCCACGCGTTGAAGCTATCGCAGCTCATCCGCGCATTGCGAGCAACCGATCCAGCAACCCTTCCACTGAATCCGCGATCAGCTCCAGACTCGCATCACGCAGTTGCGCCGTGTCGACGACATGCTCGCTGCGCGACCCAGCCCATTGCAGCAGTGCGGTACACGCCTCCGGATGATCGAACAGTCCGTGCAGATAAGTCCCCAGGATCTGGCCATCGACTGACACCGCGCCTTCACCGCGCCCGTCGATCGAAAAAGCAGGCGTCCCCATGGCAGTGCCATGCGATACCCCCATATGAATCTCATACCCGCTGACTTGTCCGGCGACTTCGTGCGAAGCAAACGCGCACACACCGTCTACCCTGGTCAGGCGCTTTTCGCGTGTCAGTTCGGTATCGATATCAAGCAGGCCCAATCCCGCGGATACACCAGGCGCGCCTTCGACGCCATGTGGATCATTCACCGTCCGCCCCAGCATCTGGAACCCGCCGCACACGCCGATCACCTTGCCGCCATAACGCAGATGACGCGCAATCTGCTCACGCCAGCCCTGCGCTTCCAGCCAGGCCAGATCGCCGCGCGTGTTCTTGCTCCCCGGGAGAATGATCAGGTCAGCGCCCGGAATCGCTTCGCCCTGCCGCACGAAGCGCAGGTCGACGTCGGGATGCGCGCGCAGCGCATCGAAGTCGGTGTGGTTGCTCATGCGCGGCAAGCTGGGAACGACGACGCGAAACGCGCCCTTGTTCGTCTGCGTCGCCTGCACCGCATCCTCGGCATCGAGGAACAACCCGTGCAGATAGGGCAGCACCGCCAATACTGGTTTACCGGTCTGCCGTTCGAGCCATTCCAGGCCCGGCTCGAGCAGCTTGATATCGCCGCGGAAGCGGTTGATGACGAAGCCGATGACACGATCACGTTCCGACTGCGACAGGCAGGAGAGTGTGCCGACCAGATGCGCGAACACCCCGCCGCGATCGATGTCCGCCACCAGGATCACCGGGCAATCGACCGCCTCGGCAAACCCCATATTGGCGATGTCGCGATCGCGCAGGTTGATCTCGGCCGGGCTGCCCGCGCCTTCGACGATCACCGTCTCGTACTGCGCCAGCAGGCGAGCATGCGATTCAAGTACCGCACCCATCGCCACCGGCTTGTACTGGTGATAGTCGCGCGCATTCATGTCGGCCCGCACCTGGCCATGGATGATGACCTGGGCGCCGACGTCGCTCGACGGCTTGAGCAGTACCGGATTCATGTCGGTATGCGGCTCGATGCCGGCGGCGATCGCCTGCAGCGCTTGCGCGCGGCCGATCTCGCCGCCATTGCGCGTGACCGCGCTGTTGAGCGCCATGTTCTGCGGCTTAAACGGCGCGACCCGGATGCCGCGCCGCCTGAGCAGGCGGCACAGCGCCGCCACCACCGTGCTCTTGCCGGCGTCGGACGTCGTGCCCTGCACCATCAGGGTCCGGTAGGGGAAGCCGCTCATTTCGAACGACGCTGGCGCGCCTGCTCGAGCACCTCGCACATCGCGGCCGTGCCCTGCACCATGCGCGGTCCCGCGCGATTGAGCAGGTGACCGTCCAGCGTGAAGAGATTATTGCTGCGCACTGCGGCCAATGTGCCATATGGCTTCCACAACTCCACGCCGCCATAGTTCTTTTCGGCTGTGGCGATGATCGCTTCCGGGTTGGCCTGTAACACACTCTCGATCGAGACGATCGGCGCCGTCACCGTCAGCTTGTCGAAGATGTTCTCGCCGCCGCACAGCCTCATCGCATCGGTGAGGATGTGCTTTCCGCTCAGCGTATACAGCGGCTTGTCCCATACCTGGTAGAAGGTGCGCACCGTGGAACGGTTCGCATACTTCGCGCGCAGGCCGGCCAGCTGCTCGCGCAGCTGCGTCGCGGTCGTCTTGGCCGCGGCGTCGGTGCCCAATAGCTGGCCCAGGCGCAGCACCGCGTCGGGTATGCCGTCCAATGTCTGCGGGTCGCTCTGGAATACCGGGATGCCCAGTCGTCGCACCATCTCGATCTGCCGCTCAGAACTGTTATGGCGCCAGGCCACGATCAGGTCGGGCTTCAGCGAGATCAGGAGCTCCATATCGATTTCGCGGTTCGAACCGATGCGCGGGATGCGCTTGGCCGCTTCGGGATAATCGCTGTAGTTCACCGCGCCGACGATCTGGTTGCCGCCGCCGGCCGCGAACAGCAGCTCGGTGACGCTGGGCGCCATCGACACCACCCGCAGCGCCGGCTTGGCGACGGTGACCGCCAGTCCCGCATCATCCTTGACCGTGATCGCGGCCTGGACGTGCGCCGTCAGGCCAGCGGCGATCAGGCCGGCCAGCAGCATCGTTTTCTTCATTGCGTGCTCCATTCGTGAAGTGCTTGTTCGAAGCGCCGCCAGTCACCCTCGGTGGCGGGCAGGCCGACCCGGATGCCGCGCGCCGCATCGCGGAACAGCCGGCACCAGATGCCGCGCGCGGCCATGTGTTCATGAAAGGCTTCTGGCCGCGCCTCGGGCCACCAGCGAAACAGCGGCGTGCCGCTGCTGGCGATGCCGTTCTCCTGCAGCAGCCGCGCCATCCGTTCACCGGCCTGCGCGAGGTGCTCTTGCGTTTCCCGCTGCCAGCCTGTGTCGGCCAGCGCCCGAATGGCGATCTCCTGTGCCGGACCGCTGACGGCCCACGGCCCAAGCAGGTCGGCCAGGTCCGCCAGCACGCGCTCGTGCGCCGCGACGAACCCCACGCGCAGTCCCGCCAACCCGAAGAACTTGCCGATCGAGCGCAGCACGATCAATCCCGGATGCGCCGCGTGCGGCGCCACGCTCAGTGCGGGCGCCGTATCGCCGAAGGCTTCGTCGACCACCAGCCAGCCACCGCGCGCATGCAGCCGCGCCGCCCAGTCGAGCAGGCGTTCAGGTGCGATGGTCTCGCCGGTGGGATTGTTGGGATTGACGACCACGACGACGTCGCTGTCGTCGACCGCGCTTTCCAGTTCCGCGTACGGCACCAGCTGCCGCGTGTGGCCGTGCATTTTCCAGTGGTGCGCGTGTTCGGCGTAAGAAGGGCTCGAGACCGCAATGCGCGATGGCGCGCGCAAGCGCGGCAGGGCCTGGATCGCCGCTTGGGTACCGGCCACCGGTAACAGTTGCGGCGCACGATAGAACGCGCAAGCTGCCGCGAGCAGGGCCGGATCGGGCTCCGGCAGGCGATGCCAGGCCGCGCTCGACGGCGCCGGCGCCGGATAGCCATGCGGGTTGATCCCGGTCGACAGGTCGACCCAGTCGTCGCGGCCATAGTGACGCGCCGCGTCGCGCAGGTTGCCGCCGTGTTCAAGCATATGAAACTCCGACAGCCATCAGGCAGACCACGCCGGCCCACAGCAACGTCGTGCGCAGCACCAGCCGCCAGGCGCGCAGGATGTCGCCCGCGCAGGCGGCAGGCCCAAGACCCAGCGGCGGACGCTGTTCGACTTCGCCATCGTAGACGGCGGCGCCACCCAGCGACACGCCGAGGGCGCCGGCGCCGCTGGCCATTACCGGCCCCGCGTTCGGGCTGCTCCAGGCCGGGGCCTGGGTGCGCCAGCATTGCCAGGCGCGCGCGCGGCCGCTACCCGCCAGCAGCACGTACGACAGCGCAGTCAGGCGCGCGGGCACGTAGTTCAATCCGTCGTCGATGCGCGCCGCGCAGCGGCCGAACAGGTTGAAACGCTCGCTGCGATAACCCCACATCGCATCGAGCGTGTTCGCCAGCCGAAACAGCACGGCGCCCGGTCCGCCCAGCAGGACGAACCAGAACAGCGTGCCGAACACGGCGTCATTGCCGTTTTCGAGCAGCGATTCGGCGCTGGCCTTGGCCAGGTCGGATTCGTCGGCGTTCGCCGTGTCACGGCTGACGATGCGTGCGGTAAGCGCGCGCGCTTGCGCCAGGTCGCCGGCGCACAGCGCTGAATAGATCGGCAGCGTATGGTCGCGCAGGCTGCGCAGGCCGATGCAGAAATAGAGCAGCGCCGCGTGCAGCCACACGCCGGCGAGGTCGGTCAATGCCAGGAACAGCAGGCTCAATGGCAGGACGGCGAGCATCCAGGCCATGCATCCGCGCACCAGGCGAGACCGCCCACGATTGAGGCTGCGTTCGATCAAATTGACCAGCTTGCCGAATCCAACCAGCGGATGCCAGCGCCGCGTCTCGCCCAGCAGCAGGTCGAGCGCGATGCCGGCGACGAGCAGCAGTGCGACGGTGGAGAGCGGCAGGCCAGTCAGCACTGGGAACCTTTCAGGACAAGCGGCAGGCCCGCCGCCACCAGCACCGCGCGGTCGGCGCGCGCCGCCACCGCCTGGTTCAGGCGGCCGGCTTCGTCGGCGAAGCTGCGCGAGATCGCGCCCCAGGGCACGATGCCCATGCCGACTTCGTTCGACACCAGGATCAGGTCGCCCGGCAGCTCCCCGTCCAGCAGGTCGAGCAGCACCGCGCGCTCCTGATGAAAGCATGGCGGCAAGTCGATCGCGCCGACCTCAGGATAGTCGCGGCCATCGCAGAACATCAGGTTGCTGAGCCACAGCGTCAGGCAGTCGACCAACACCAGGCGCTGCGGTGCGCACCAGTCGCGCAGCGTCTGCGCCAGCGCCAGTTCTTCCTCGACCGTCCGCCATTCGGGCGGGCGCCGCTCGCGGTGGTGGGCGATGCGCAAGGCCATCTCGCCATCGCCGGCGCGCGAGGTGGCGACGTAGACGATCTCTTTGCCCGATTCGCGCGCCATGCGTTCGGCGTAGGCGCTCTTGCCCGAGCGCGCCCCGCCAAAGACCAGCGTCACGCTCACGGCTGCGCTCCGAACAGGACGGCCACCGCGCGCGGATTGGAAGGGAAGTAGCCGTGGAAGTAGGACGCGAACAGGGAGCCGACCCGGTAGGCGGCTTCGCCTTGCGTGCCGGTCCTCTGCTTCACGGTATGGGCTTGCGGCGCGACCGGGGAGTCCAGCAATGAATAGTGGAAGGTATGGCCGCGGATCTCGCCCTGCGGCGTCGGCATCGCATGCATGCCGAGTCCCCCCAGGCGCTTCTGCATCCTGACTTCGCCGGCGAGCAGCCCGGCCATCTCGAAGCGGCGTCCCTCGCCATCGGTCAGGCCATCGGCAAGCGCCATCATGCCGCCGCATTCGGCGACAATCGGCACGCCACGCGCGTGCGCGGTGCGGATCGAGTCGCGCCAGCGCTGGGCAGCCTGCAGCTGCGCGCCATGCAGCTCGGGATAGCCGCCCGGCAGATACACGGCGTCGGCATTGTCGGGCACCGCTTCATCGGACAACGGCGCGAAATACGTGATGCGCGCACCGAGCTGCTCGAGCAGGTCGATGTTCGCAGGATAGACAAACACGAAGGAAGGATCGCGTGCGATCGCGATCGTGCGGCCCGCAAGCAGCGGTTCTACCGGCGCCGGGAGCGCGGAAGCGGGCGACAAAAGCGGCAGCGCATCCCACGCCGCCTCATCGAAATCGATGCTGTCGGCCAGCGCATCCAGGATGCCGTCCAGCTCCTCGACCTCGCCCGGCACGACCAGGCCCAGGTGACGCTCGGGCAGCGGCTCGTCCTGGCGCGCCAGGGTGCCGATCAGCGGGATGTCGCGCAGCGACTCCTTCACCATCGCCGCGTGGCCGCTGCTGGCGACGCGGTTGGCGATCACGCCGGCCATCTCAACGGGACCATAGTCGCGCAGGCCCTGCGCCACCGCGCCGGCAGTCTGCGCCATCGCCGACGCGTCCAGCACCGCCAGCACGGGAATCCCGAACTCGCGCGACAGGTCCGCCGCCGAGGGAGATCCGTCGTACAGGCCCATCACGCCCTCGACCAGGATCGCGTCCGCCTCATGCGCGGCGTCGGCCAGGCGCTGGCGGCAGGCATCGACGCCCACCATCCACAGGTCGAGGTTGTGGACCGGCGCGCCGCAGGCGCGTTCGAGCAGCATCGGGTCGATGAAGTCGGGGCCGCACTTGAATACCCGCACGCGCTTGCCCATGCGGACCAGCCGCCGCGCCAGCGCGGCCGTCACCGTCGTCTTGCCCTGGCCGGACGACATCGCCGCCACCAGGGCAATACGGGCGCCCGTCACCATTCGGTCCCCGCCTGGGCAGCGATGCCCGACTTGAAAGCGTGCTTGACCACGTTCATCTCGGTGACGGTATCGGCCACCGCGATCAGTTCCGGTGGCGCGCCGCGGCCGGTGATCACCACGTGCTGCATCACCGGACGGTCGAGCAGGTCGGCGATCACGGTGTGTACGTCGAGGTACTTGTATTTCAGGGCGATGTTCAGTTCATCCAGCACCACCATGCCGATCGCGGGATCGGACAGGAACTGCTTTGCCAGCGCCCAGGCTTCTTCGGCCTTGGCGATGTCGCGTTCGCGGCTTTGCGTTTCCCAGGTATAGCCTTCGCCCATCGCATGGAAGCTCACTTCGTCGGGAAAGCGGCGCAGGAAGGTTTCTTCGCCGGTCGACAGGGCGCCCTTGATGAACTGGACCACGCCAACCTTCATGCCGTGGCCGAGCGCGCGCGCCACCATCCCGAACGCGCTCGAGCTCTTGCCCTTGCCGTTGCCGGTATTGACGATGACGATGCCGATTTCCTTGTCGGCCGAGGCGATCTTGGCGTCGATGACCGCCTTCTTGCGCTCCATGCGGGCGCGATGGCGCTCGTTCAGGGCGGCGGTCTGTTCTTGAGTCATGTCGGTCATGCGGAACCCTCCTTGGGGATGAAGATGCGGCGGCCTTCGTGTTCGATCATGTCGATCGGATGGCCAAGGTAGTCGCCCAGCAGCGCGGGGCGCATGATCTGGTCGTTGGCGCCGGCCGTCCAGCGGCCGTCACCCATCAGTAATAGTGCATGGGTAGAAATGCGACTGGCCAGGTTCAGGTCGTGGCCGATCATGACCACGGTGCGGTTCTGTTCGCGGCACAGGCGGGCCAGCAGGCCCATCACGCTCACCTGGTGCGCCAGGTCGAGCGCGTTGGCCGGCTCGTCGAGCAGCAGCAGCGGCGTCTGCTGCGCCAGCAGGGCGGCGATCGCCACGCGCTGGCGCTCGCCGCCGGACAGGGTGCGCACGTCGCGCGCGGCCAGGTCGTCCACTTCCATCGACGCCAGGGCCAGCAGGGCGGCTTGATGGTCGTCGCTGCCCTCCCAGTAGCGGTTGGCGTGGTAGGGGTGACGCGCCGACAGCACGCTCTCCAGCACCGTATAGGCAAACGCGTCGTGGCGCGACTGGGCCAGGAAGGCGCGCTCGCGCGCCAGTTCGGTCAGCGGCCAGTCCGCCACGGCGCGGCCGTTCACTTGCACCGATCCGCCGTTCGGCTGCTGCAGCCCGGCCAGCGTGCGCAGCAAGGTGCTCTTGCCGGCGCCGTTGCGGCCGATGATGCTCCAGCATTCGCCGGCGCGCGCGGTCCAGTCGAGGCCCCGCACCAGGGTGCGCTGGCCGATGGACAGCAGCAGGTCGTGGGTGGAGATTGAGTTCATTTGCGCAGGCGGTGCAGCTGGTAGAGGAAGACCGGCGCGCCGATCATTGCCGTGATGGCGCCGACCGGCAGCTGCTGCGGCGCGATGATGGTGCGCGCCAGCGTATCGCACAACACCAGGAAGGCGCCGCCGGCCAGCACCACGGCCGGGATCAGCACCCGGTGGTCGGGCCCGAAGGCGAAGCGGCAGGCATGCGGCACGATCAGGCCGACAAAGCCGATCGAGCCGGCGCTGGTGACCGCGCTCGCAGTGAGCAGCGCCGAGATAAAGAACAGGCCCTTGCGCAGCGCGCCGACGCGCACGCCCAGGGTCACCGCATTCTCTGCGTGCAGCGCGACCATATTCATGGCGCGCGCATTGCGCATGGCGAACAGCAGGCAACCGCCGAGTACCAGCCAGGGCAGCAGGCGAAGCGGCGCGCCGGCCAGGTCGCCGATCAGCCAGAAGATCATGCTGCGCAGGCGTCCCTCGGGCGCGATCGACAGCATCAGGGTGACCACCGAGCCGCACAGGGCCGAGACGATCACGCCGGTCAGCAGCAGCATCGAGGCGCCGGAGTCAAGCGCCTGGTCGCCGCGCAAGCCGCGCCGGGCCAGCAGGTAGAGCAGCATGGCCACGCCGATGGCGCCGGCCAGCGCGGCGATGTCGACCATCAGCGTGGAGGCCATCAGGAGCAGCGCCAGCAGGGCGCCGACCGAGGCGCCGGACGAGACGCCCAGCACATACGGGTCGGCCAGGGGATTGCGCAACAGCGCCTGCATCATGAGGCCGGCCAGGGCCAGCGCGCCGCCGGTCGCGAACGCCACCAGCGCGCGGCTGGCGCGCAGTTCGAGCAGCGAGGCGGAGAGCGAATCGGGCTGGCCGCCGGCGAGCTGGCGCAGGGCGTCGGGAATGTCGTCGAGCGGCACCCGGATCGATCCGGTCATGCCCGCGAACAGCAGGGTGGCAATGGAAAACGCCAGCATGGCGCCAACGATGAACGTGGCGCGCTGGCGTAGCGGCGGGACGGATGCTTGCATGCTGGCCCTGTCGATTGATCGGATGCCCGCGGCCTGGTTGCCGCGGGCAGGGGTTATAGCTTAACGGATGCCGTAGCGCAGGGCCGCAAACCAGGTGCGGCCGCTGGTGCCGTAGTTACGCGCGATCTCGTACTGCTTGTCGGCGACGTTATCCAGGCGCATCAGCAGCGACCAGTCGGGCGTGAACTGCCAGGTCGTGTGCAGGTTCAGCAGCCCGTAGCCGCCCAGGCGACGGTTGTTGGCGGCGTCATCGAAGCGTTCACCCGAGACGGTCAGTTCAACGCCGGTCTTGAGCGTGCCGATCGTGTAGTCGGCGCCGAAGTTGGCGTGCTTCTTCGCACGGCGCTGCAGTTGCTTGCCGGTGGTCTCGTCGTGCGGATCCTGCCAATCGAGGCTGGCGCGCAGGTCGACGCCCATCAGGCGGGTGCTGCCGGCCAGTGAGACGCCTTCGAGCAAGCCTTCGTTGACGTTGTAGGCGCAGCTTTTGTTGACGCCATCCGGGCATGGGGTGCTCGACACGATCATGTCGGTCAGGCGGTTGTGGAAGTACGTCGCGTCCAGCTGGTAGCCGTTGCCGTCGTAGCGCAGGCCCACTTCGCGGTTGCGGCCTTTTTCGGGTTTGTTGGTTTCCAGGCCGTAGCCGGGGAAGTACAGCTCGTTGAAGGTCGGAGCGCGGAAGCTCGTGCCGACGCTGGCGGTGGCGCGCAGGCCGTTGCCGAAGTCATAGCCGTAGCCAGCGGCGCCGGTGTTCTTGCTGCCGTAGACCGAGCGGTCGTGGCGCGCGCTGACGTCGACCAGGTGGGCGCCGCGCTTGGCCGAGTAGGCGGCCGCATACGAGTTGGTAATGCGCGAGCGCCCCATCGACGGCACTTCTTCCTTGCGGTGCGTGTACAGCAGCTGCAGCGTGTCGCGGCCGATGGCGATGTCGTTCTGCCAGCTGAACTCATCCTGCTGGGTATCGATCTGGCTGGCGCCGGATGGCGTCGCGTTGGTGAAGTTGCCCGACTTGTCTTCCGAGCGCGCGTACTGCAGCGTGCTGTGCCAGTTCGGCAGGACCTGGTTGCGCATGAAGACCGCGGCGGTGTTCAGGTCGTTGTCGCTGTGGACGTCGTAGTTGGCGGTGCCACTGTCGTACTGGCTGAACAGGCGGCTGACCAGGAACTGGGCGCCGATCTCGTGGCCTGGTGCGAGCGCCATCGTCACGCGGCCGTTGGCGTTGCGGCGGCGGTAGCCGTCTTCGTCCGGGTTGTAGCCCGAGGCGCCCGGGCGGGTGGACGAGAAGCCGTCCGAGTCCTCGTAGCCGGCGCCGAAGGCGTAGCTGATGGCGTTCGGGCCGCCGCTGCTGCCGTAGATGCCAGCATCGGCCTGGCGGGTGGCGTTGCTGCCCACGCCCACCGAACCGGTGACAACCGGGGCGCCTTCGCCCTTGCGGGTGAAGATCTGGATCACGCCGGCGACGGCGTCGGCGCCGTACAGGGTGCTGAGCGGTCCGTAGACGATCTCGATACGGTCGATGGCGCCCAGCGGGATGGCGTTCCAGCTGGCCGTGCCGGTGGTGGCCGAGCCGAAGCGCACGCCGTCGACCAGGACCACGGACTGGTTGGCGTTGGCGCCGCGGATGAAGACACTTGTGGTGGTGCCGGCCGCGCCGTTGCGCGAGATTTCGATGCCGCGCTGGCGGCGCAGGATGTCGGCCACCGAACCGGCGCCCGAGCGCGCGATTTCCTCGGCATCGATGACCGTGGTGTCGGCGATGACGTCGGCGGCACGCTGCGCGCTGCGGGTCGCGGTGACGACGACGGTGTCGGCGGTGGGGATGGCGTCAGGTGAAGGAGCGTCGGCGAAAGCGGCGGACGAGATGACGGCGAGGGCGAGCGAGACCGCGGCGGCTTGCCGGGTTACTGGAAAGTTCATGAACTGTTTCTTATCAAAGGCAACCAGCCGACGTCCCCGTAGGCCAGATTGAACGGCATCGCGCGAAGCGACGCCACCTTTTGGCCGGTATCCGGGCTGACAAGTATGGCCGTCCGACCTTCCCATGCATGCGCACAGTGGTATGAGGGGGCGGTTTGCCGCATGGCTCGTGGAGAGCATGCGGCACTTGCTTACCGTTGCGGGGGCAGCACACGTTGGCCCTTGATGGGGCTTCGTGTTTCCCGTTTAACTGCGACTGCGAACGCAGGCGCGAGCACCAAAACGCGCTCATTATAAGGCGTTGTCAGGTTTCCAGCATCATCACTTCGCCGTAGTCAATCCGGTGTGGCGCCTGGGCGGCGCGCAGCGCGGCATCGACCAGCTTGCCGCCGAGGTGCAGCGAGTGCATGAGGCGCATGGTGCCGGCGTGGCAAACGATGAGGGCCTGCGCATGCCCTTCGCGCCGGATGTCGGCATCGAAACCGGCCACGCGCGCGGCCACGTCCATCACGCTTTCGCCGCCGCCGGGACGGTAGTGCAGCAGGTCGGCGCTCCAGGCGTCGATCTCGCTGCGCGGGATGTCGTCCCAGCTACGCATTTCCCAGGCCCGGAAGTCCATCTCGGCCAGGCGCGCGTCGAAGGTTGGCGCTGGTGAGAGCCGCTGGGCCAGGACCGCGCTGCGTGCGAGTGGACTGGCGTAGACCGGCATCGCGCCGGGCAGCCCCTGGCTCGCCAATGTGGCCAGCACCCGTTCGACGTCGGCTTCGTTCGCCGCAAGGTCGCTGCGACCGTAGCAGTGCCCGGCCGGCACCTCGGGCCGCGGGTGGCGCACCAGGTAAATACGCATCAGTCCAGCGCGCCGTGTCCGAGCGTGGCGAGCACCGCGATATAGATGGCTACTTCTGCCAGCTGCTGCACGGCGCCGAGGCAATCGCCGGTATAGCCTTGCAAGCGCCGCGTGAATTTACGCGCGAGCCAGCAGGTTGCGCCAAGCGCCGCGACGGTCGCGGCGACGACGGCGGCCAGGTCGAGCAAGCCGAAGGCCAGCAGCGCGAGCGCGGGCAGCAGCACGGTGAGCGTGGCGATGCCGAATTCCCGGTCGCTCATGCGCACCGCCAGCGGCTTGGCCTTGCCCTCGGAGCGGGCGTATTCCATCTGCCAGATCAGGGATGTGGCGGCCAGTCGCGAGAGCGGATGAGCCAGCAACAGGGCGCCGATGGCGCTGGCTGGCGGCAGGCTGGCAAGCGCGGCCAACTTCGCGCCGAGCATGCACACGATGCCGATCGCGCCATAGGCGCCGACGCGCGAGTCCTTCATGATCTCTAGCGCGCGTTCCTTCGTCATGCCGCCGCCCAGGCCATCGCAGGTGTCGGCGAAGCCGTCTTCATGGAATGCGCCGGTAATGTAGATCGTGGCGGCGGTGGACAGCACGGCCGCCACCGCCGCCGGCAACCACTGCGCCGCCACCAGATACACCGCCGCACCGATGACGCCCACCACCACGCCGACCAGCGGGAAGTAGCGCGACGCGTGGTTCAACCAGGCCGGTTCGAAGCCCACCCAGCGCGGAATCGGCAGCCGCGTGAAGAACTGCAGCGCGATGAAGAACAGGCGCAGCTGGTGCGTCATGCCGAGCGTTCGCTCACTTGCGCCGAGGCGAAGGTGGCCATCTCGTTCAGGAAGTTGGCGGCGGCGTGCAGCAGGGGCAGGGCGAGCGCGCTGCCGGTGCCTTCGCCCAGGCGCAGGCCGAGGTCGAGCAGCGGGCGGGCGCCGAGCTCCTCGAGCAGCAGGGCATGGCCATGCTCGCCCGAGCAGTGCGAGAACACGCAGTAGTCGAGGATGTTCGGCTGCAGGCGCGCGGCGACCAGCAGCGCGCTGGTGACGATGAAGCCGTCGATCAGCAGCACCTTGCGCAGCTCAGCCGCCTTGAGCATGGCGCCGGCCATCATCGCGATCTCGAAGCCGCCGAAGGTGGCCAGCACCTCGAGCGGCTGCACGGCATGGGCGTGACGGGCCACGCTTGCCGCGACGACGTCGGCCTTGTGGCGAATGCCGTCCAGCGTGAGGCCGGTGCCGGCGCCGACGCAGCGCGCCAGGGGCTGTCCGGTCAGCGTGTGCATGAGGGCCGCGGCGGACGTCGTATTACCGATGCCCATCTCGCCGAAGCCGACCACGGTGCCGGGCAGGTCGCGCGCCAAGGCCATGCCGTGTTCGAGCGCCGTCGCGCATTCCTGCGCCGTCATGGCGGGTTCGATCGCGAAGTTGCGGGTGCCATTGGCGACCTTGCGATGCACGAGGCCCGCGCGGTCACCGAAATCGTGGTTCACGCCGGCGTCGACCACGTGCAGTGCGCAGCCGTTCTGGCGCGCGAACACATTGATGGCGGCGCCGTTGCCCAGGAAGTTCTCGACCATCTGCCAGGTGACGTCTTGCGGGAAGGCGGAGATCCCTTCGGCCACGACGCCGTGGTCGGCGGCGAACACCAGGATCGCGGGCCGGTCGATGCTGACCTTGGTCGAGCGCTGGATCAGGCCCAGCTGGGCGGCGAGCGATTCCAGTCGTCCCAGGCTGCCGAGCGGCTTGGTCTTGTTATTGATGGCGTCCGCCAGGGACTGGGAGAGGGCGGCGTCGGCGATAGGGACGATCGTAGGAATCATATAAGGGTATGTAAGAGAAGGTCGCTGAATGCGGCGGCTAAGATATCACAATCGTAAACCTTGCAAGCCGGCCTTCGGCTTGCTATAGTCTCGCTCCTCGACGCAGACGCCACCTCACGGTAGCGAAAACGAAGAGAAAAAAGAGGTTGACGAAAATCGCGAAACACCTGATAATCTCGCCTCTCTGCTGCTGACGAACACAACGCTTCGAAGCAAAATGCAGAAAGCAGTACCGAATAAAGTTCTTTAAAAATTAACAGTCGATAAGTGTGGGCGTTTGATGAAGGTGCCAAGAACTTCGGT
>NZ_JBDGJG010000016.1:0-54602 GCF_057657035.1 Massilia sp. Soil_C_3 | reverse complement strand
AGGTGGAAAAAATTCTCAGCTGTGCCTGATTAACCCTGTCCACCATTCCGGTGCATCTCACTCTGACCCTAATTGTTGGGCTATTGCTTGGAAGGGACAGCGAGACGGCGGTTGCACCCGCTTGCCATTTGCGACACACTGTCCGGGTTTGTTCGAGACCCTCCTTTGCCCGGGACGGCAGAGTTGCACTTGACTGATAGCTAAAATCAATCAAGAATATCGAATCAATCAATTTCACAAACGGCGGGCAGGGCGGTAGACTGCTTGTCATACGTTTCATCAACCCCCAAACAGGAGATTACATGTCCCTCATCAACACCCAGATCAAGCCGTTCAAAGCCACCGCTTACCACAACGGCAAGTTCATCGACCTGACCGAAGAGAACTTCAAGGGTACCTGGTCGGTGGTGATGTTCTACCCGGCCGACTTCACCTTCGTCTGCCCGACCGAACTGGAAGATCTGGCCGCATTCCAGCCGGAATTCGAAAAGCTGGGCGTCAATGTGTACGGCGTGTCGACCGACAGCCACTTCGCCCACAAGGCATGGCACGACACCTCGGAAGCGATCAAGAAAGTGAACTACCCGCTGATCGGCGACCCAACCGGCGTCCTGTCGCGTAACTTCGAAGTCATGATCGAAGAAGAAGGCATGGCACTGCGCGGCACCTTCGTGATCAATCCAGAAGGCCAGATCAAGATCATGGAAGTGCACGACAACGGCATCGGCCGCGACGCTTCGGAACTGATGCGCAAAGTCAAGGCAGCCCAGTACGTCGCTTCGCACCCAGGCGAAGTCTGCCCAGCCAAGTGGACCGAAGGCGCAGAAACCCTGACCCCGTCGCTGGACCTGGTCGGCAAGATCTAAGCAGTAAGGTAGTAGTCAAGTAGCACCCGTGACGGGCCGCTGCGGCGGCCCGTTGTACGCCCGGCCTGTATAGAATTCAAGTCAAATAGAATCAAAGGAAAAACATCATGCTGGACGCAACCCTCAAGAAACAGTTGCAAGCCTATCTGGAAAAAGTGGTGCAGCCGATCGAGCTGGTTGCAGCGCTGGATGATTCGCCGAAATCGCGCGAAATGGACGAGCTGCTCAATGAGATCGCAGCCCTGTCCGACAAGATCACCGTTCGCCAGGAAGCCAACGAGCGCACCCCGTCGTTCGCGATCAACCGCGTCGGCACCGATATCGGCGTGCGTTTCGCCGGCATCCCGCTGGGCCACGAATTCACCTCGCTGGTGCTGGCCCTGCTGCATGTCGGCGGCCACACCATCAAGCTGGAACAATCCGTCATCGACCAGATCGCAGCCCTGGACGGCGACTACGTTTTCGAGACCTACATCTCGCTGTCGTGCCATAACTGCCCTGAAGTCGTGCAGGCACTGAACACGATGTCGGTCATCAACCCGCGCATCAAGGTCGTGACGATCGATGGCGGCGTCTTCAAGAAGGAAGTGGAAGACAAGCAGATCCTGGCCGTGCCGATGATGTTCCTCAATGGCCAGCATTTCGGCCAGGGCCGCACCAACGTCGAAGAGATCCTGTCGAAGATCGACGTCAAGGGCGGTGAGCGCAAGGCTGCCGAACTGAGCCAGAAAGACCCGTTCGACGTGCTGATCGTCGGCGGCGGCCCCGCCGGCGCGGCAGCCGCGATCTACGCCGCCCGCAAGGGCATCCGTACCGGCGTGCTGGCCGACCGCTTCGGCGGCCAGGTGCTGGACACCCTCGCGATCGAGAACTTCGTGTCGTTGAAGGCCACCGACGGTCCGAAGTTCGCCGTCGCCCTCGAAGAGCACGTCAAGGAATACGACGTCGATATCATGAACACCCAGCGCGCCAGCAAGCTGGTGGGCGGAAAAATGATCGAAGTGCATACCGAGACCGGCGCGGTGCTCAAGTCGAAGTCGGTGATTATCGCCACCGGCGCCCGCTGGCGCGAGATCAACGTGCCGGGCGAGAAAGAGTACAAGAACCACGGCGTGGCGTACTGCCCGCACTGCGATGGCCCGCTGTTCAAGGGCAAGCGTGTGTCGGTGATCGGCGGCGGCAACTCCGGCGTCGAGGCGGCGATCGACCTGGCGGGCATCGTCAAGGAAGTGACCCTGATCGAATACGGCAATGAGCTGCGCGCCGATGCGGTCCTGCAACGCAAGCTGTACTCGCTGCCGAACGTTAAGGTGATCAAGTCGGCCCAGACCACCGAGATCCACGGCGACGGCAAGATCGTCAACGGCCTGAGCTACAAGGACCGCACCACTGGCGAACTGCACAAGCTGGAGCTGGAAGGCGTGTTCGTGCAGATCGGCCTGGTGCCGAACGCCGAATGGCTCAAGGGCACGATCGACCTGTCGGCACACGGCGAGATCGAAGTCGACGCCCGCGGCCACACTTCGCTGCCAGGCGTGTTCGCCGCCGGCGACGTGACCACGGTGCCTTTCAAGCAGATCGTGATCGCCGTGGGAGAGGGCGCCAAGGCATCGCTGGCCGCCTTCGATCACCTGATTCGCCTGCCGGTGGAAGAGGAAGAGCAGAAAGCTGCTTGATGACTGGAGCGGGCCATGCGGCCCGCTACGTCAACAAAATGAACGCCGTCTTCCACTGGAAGGCGGCGTTTTTTTAGGCGCTGTCATCGTTACCTGTTGATGACCCCGAATGCAATACGCAGCAATTGCTCGACAGAAGTGACTCGGCCGCCATCGAGCGCCCAATGCCAGCCCAGGTAGTTGGGTAACCAGCGTGACGCCACGCCATGAAAGCGCGCAAGCCATTCTTTGAAGCGCCGGTGATAGGCGTTCACATTCTGAACGTGGATGGCGCCCTCGGCGCCTTTGCGGACGCGTTCGCCAGCGCTGAGATTGACGGCCTGGTGGGCGATGCCATGGGCACGGGCGAAGGCGGGATAGGCGGCGTTGGCATCGGTGACCAGCAGCGCCTGGGGATCGAGTTTCGGCAGCAGGTGCCTGACCAGTTGGGTCACCTTCAGGGCGCCGCGTCCGGTCACGGCGTCGATGGTCTGCCCGCTGCGGTCGCGCGCTACCAGGATGCAGTCGAGGTGATGCGAAATCCCGCGCAGGGCAGCCCTGCCGCCACGCTTGCGCGGCTTGCGATCGAGCTTGCGTGCCCCTTTCTGCGATTCGAGCAGGAACATTTCGTCGGCCTCGACGATGCCTGCCAGGCGCTCGGGCCGGTCGTCCTTGACCCGGTCGAGAAAGCGATGGCGCCAGCGAAACGTGGTGTTGGGGTGCACGCCGACACGCTTGGCCGCAGAGCGGACTGTGCGGGAATCGAGGACCGTGTCCAGATAATCGAGCCACTTGCCCTTGTGCCTGAGCCGCGCCAGCGGCATGCCGGTCAGGTCGTTGAAGGTGCGTCCGCACGCGCAACAGCGAAAGCGTTGCAGGTCGTTGGCCTGGCCATGCCGGTGGCAACGATCGCAGCCGCAATCCGGGCAGCACCGCCCCTTTGACCGGATCTCGTCGATGAGGGCAACCACCCGGTCGAGCCCGGCAGCCGGATGCAGGGCGGCGAGCACCAGCTGGCGCTGCGGCTGGTTGAGTTGAGGCAGCTGGGCGAACAGCTTCTCAAACTTCGGCGCTTTCATCGTGCGCTCCCGATCGATGACGACCAGGATTGGACCGCGGATCAGCTCAGCAGTTCAATGCTCATCCATATCTAACGATGACAGCGCCTTTTTTTATGCAATGGGAATCAGTGGAACGAGAACAGCAACGCCGACGACAGCGCGCCGGACTCCAGGAGAAACCAGGTGGCCGCGCTGGCAAGGGCCAGGTGGACTGCGGTCCAGGTCATAGGGCGGCGGGACATGATGGTTCTCCTGAAGATGGCGGGGCTGTGATTGATGGTCACAATAGTAAATGTCTAGCTGGACACCCGGCATCGGTCAAATATCCGTCTAGTTGTAGGACTAAACCTTGTCGAGAATTTGTGTCGCACAATTGACACAATGAGCAGTAGCACCTGCCTATAACGTGACGACCCCGCCAAACGTTGACCTCCTACGCCTGAAGTAGGTGGCGTCCTATAGTCGAGTTGTCGCCGTACTAATAAAGTCGGCGTCATGACCCGACACGACCCCACCCTCATGCACCGCGGCCTGCTCGCCGTGCGCCGCAATACCATCCGACGCCTCCTGAACGCCGTGTTCGGTCTCGCGCAGCTGCGCGAAGGCCAGCAGCGCGTGATCGACAGCGTACTCGACGGCAAGGACACCCTGGCCATCATGCCCACCGGCGGCGGCAAGTCGCTGTGTTACCAGATCCCGGCCAAGATGCTGGAGGGGATCACGGTCGTTGTCTCCCCGCTCATCTCCCTCATGAAAGACCAGCTGGAGAAGCTGGAAGAGATCGGCATCCGCTCGGTCCAGGTCAACAGCAGCCTGTGCGCGGAAGAAGAACACGCCGCGCTCGAAGCGATTGCCAACGAATCGTGCGAAATCGTGTTCTGCACCCCCGAACGCCTGGTCTCGCCCGAATTCATTGCAGTGCTGCGCAAGGTCACGCTCGACATCGTCGTGATCGACGAGGCGCACTGCATCTCGCAATGGGGTCACGACTTCCGCCCCGCCTATATCGGCCTGGCCGCCGCGATCGAGGCGATCGGCCGCCCGCCGGTGCTGGCACTCACGGCCACCGCCACCGACGAGGTGATCGCCGACATCGGCAAGCAGCTGGGCCGCAAGCTGAACGTGATCAATACCGGCATCTACCGGCCCAATCTGCATTACCGCGTGCGGCAAGTCACCAGCGCCAAAGAGAAATACCAGGAGGCGCTGCGCCTGGTGCAGGAGACACCGGGCGTGGGCATCGTGTATGCCGCCACCGTCAAGGTGGCCGAGGAGATGCTGGCCGTGCTCGAAGAAGCCGGCGAATCGGTCACCCTGTACCACGGCAAGCTGTCTTCCGCCGAACGAAAAATGAACCAGGACCTGTTCATGGAAGGCGAGCGGCGCGTGATGGTGGCCACCAATGCCTTCGGCATGGGCATCGACAAGAGCGATACCCGCTTCGTGGTCCACCTGCAGATCCCGGCCAACCTCGAATCGTATTACCAGGAATCGGGCCGCGCCGGTCGCGACGGCCTGGACGCCGAATGCACGCTGCTGTTCCTGCAGGACGACAAGCGCATCCAGCAGTTCTTCCTGGTCAAGCACTATCCCGATGCGCAAGAACTGCAACTGGTGCACGAGACCGTACGCACCCTGGCCAAGGAGGGCGCTGTCACCGGCCGCCGCCTCGAGGACGCGCTGGAAGACATCGCCGACGCCAATATCAAGGTCTGCCTCAAGCTGCTCAAGGACGCCAAGCTGGTGCGCCAGAACCGCAAGCTGGACTACCTGCCCAGCGCGGGCGAGCCGCGTCCCGGCGTGTATGCGCGCCTGGCCCAGGTGTATGTCCAGAAGCAGGAGCGCGACAAGGAAGCGCTGGAGCAGATGGTCGGCTACGCCGTCAGCGGCTTTTGCCGCTGGAAGCTGCTGCTCGATTACTTCGGCGACCACGCGCCCGGTTTTGAAAGCTGCTGCAAGTGCGACAACTGCCTGAACCCGCCGGCGATGAGCCTCTCCGAAGACATCGCGATCCGCGACGACGAATTCGATCGTGAGCCGGCTGAAGAAACTTTGATGCCGAAGTTCGAGGTCGGCGCGCGCGCCAGGTCGGCCAAGTATGGCGACGGGGTGGTGGTCGCCATCGCCGGCGAGCAGGTGACGGTCGACTTCCCGGATGGGGAAAGCCGCAGCTTCATGGCCGATTTCCTCGATCAGGTAGCCACGTAAAGGATGCCGATGGGAGACATGGTCGTCGTCCGCAAGGAGGGGCTGTACTGCGTGCCAGGGGATTTCTATATCGATCCATGGCGGCCGGTGGCGCGCGCCGTCATCACGCATGCCCATGGCGACCACGCGCGCGTCGGCCATGGCCACTACCTGGCGGCGGCGCCCGGCATCGGCGTGCTCAAGTCGCGGCTGGGCGATATCTCGGTCGATGCGCTCGATTACGGCGAAAAGATCGTCCACAACGGCGTGACGATCTCGCTGCACCCGGCCGGCCATGTGCTGGGGTCAAGCCAGGTGCGCATGGAATGCGGCGGCGAAGTATGGGTGGCGTCGGGCGACTACAAGGTCGAACCGGATAAAACCTGCGCGCCGTTCGAGCCGGTGCGCTGCGACACCTTCATCACCGAATCGACCTTCGGCCTGCCGATCTACCGCTGGCAGCCGGAAGCCCAGCTGATGGAAGAGATCAACACCTGGTGGCGCAAGAATGCGGAAGAGGGTCGCTGCAGCGTGGTGTTCGCCTATTCCTTCGGCAAGGCGCAGCGCATCCTGGCGGGGCTCGATCCGTCGATCGGCCCGATTGTCTGCCATGGCTCGGTCGAGCCGCTCAACCGTGCGTATCGCGCGGAAGGCGTCGACATCCCGCCGACGGTGCTGGTCACCGATATCGAGAAGGCGGCGCTGCGGCGCGCGCTGGTGGTGGCGCCGCCGTCCGCCAGCGGCTCGACGTGGATGAAGCGCTTCGGCGACTACAGCGATTCCTTCGCCAGCGGCTGGATGCTGCTGCGCGGCGCACGGCGCCGGCGCGGCGTCGACCGCGGCTTCGTGTTGTCCGACCATGCCGACTGGCCCGGGCTGATGAGCGCCATCAAGGCAACCGAGGCCCAGCGCGTGATCGTGACCCACGGCTCGATCCCGACCCTGGTGCGCTGGCTGTGCCAGAACGGGCTGGATGCGTCGGGCTTCGAGACCGAATACGGCGATGAGGAAGACGATGACGCAGTAGAGAAGCCATCGCCACCGGCAGCAGGAGACACCAATGCGTGAATTCGCGCGCCTGTACGCTGACCTCGATGAAACTACGTCGACCACCCGCAAGCTCTACGCGCTGCAGGGCTACTTCGCCAATGCCGCGCCCGAGAACGCCGCCTGGGCGGTCTATTTCCTGGCCGGCGGCAAGCCGCGGCAGGCGGTGCCGACCAAGCTGCTGCGCCAGTTCGCCATCGAATACGCGGCACTTGACGAATGGCTGTTCGACGAGTCCTATCATGCGGTGGGCGACTTCGCCGAGACCATCGCCCACATCCTGCCGCCGCCCACCGAACGCTCAGACGTCGGGCTGGCCGAATGGATGGAAGAACGCATCGGCCCCTTGCGCGGCGCCGATCCCGGCCGCATCCGCGAAGCCTTGTTCACGTACTGGAACGAGCTGGATTGGCGCGAGCGCTTCCTGCTGGTGAAGCTGATCGGCGGGGGCTTCCGGGTCGGCGTCTCGAAACTGCTCGTCACGCGTGCGCTGGCCGCGATCGCGGCGGTCGACAGCAAATTGATCGCCCAGCGCCTGATGGGCTGGACCGATGGCCGCGTGAAACCGACCGCGGCAGGCTTCCTTCAGCTGATCGCCGAGCAATCGGATGAAGAACACAAGCTGCGCGGCGGCCAACCCTACCCCTTCTTCCTGTCGCACCAGCTCAATGGCGACCCGGCCAGCCTGGGCGAGCTCGATGACTGGCTGGTCGAGTGGAAGTACGACGGCATCCGCGCCCAACTGGTGCGGCGCGACGGCCAGAATTTTTTATGGTCGCGCGGCGAAGACCTGATCACCGAGCGCTTTCCCGAGCTGGCGGCGACGCGCCTGCCCGACGGGATGGTGCTCGACGGCGAGGTGCTGATCTGGCAGCCCGGGTCGAGCATGCCGTCGCCTTTCGCCGACCTGCAGAAGCGCATCGGCCGCAAGACCCTGTCCGCCAAGCTGCTGGGCGAATTGCCGGCGGTGCTGTGCTGCTACGACCTGCTGGAGCTCGACGGCGTCGACCTGCGCGGCCTGCCGCAGCACGAGCGGCGTGCGCTGCTCGAAGTGGAGGTCGCGAAGCTCGACCAGCCGCAGTTGCGCCTGTCGCCGCTAGTCCATGCCGATAGCTGGGAAGCGCTGGCGACCCTGCGCGCCGGCTCGCGCGCGCTCAGCGTCGAGGGCATGATGCTCAAGTCGCGCACGGCGCAATATGGCGTCGGCCGCACCAAGGACGTGGGCACGTGGTGGAAGTGGAAGATCGACCCTTACGCCATCGACGCCGTGCTGCTGTACGCCCAGCCAGGCAGCGGCCGGCGCGCCTCGCTCTACACCGACTACACTTTTGCGGTGTGGGACGGGGCAGGAGCAGAGCGCAAGCTGGTGCCGTTCGCGAAAGCGTATTCGGGCCTGACCGACGCCGAGATCGCCCAGGTCGACAACACCATCCGGCGCACGACCATCGAGAAATTCGGTCCGGTGCGTTCGGTCAAGCCGACCATGGTGTTCGAGATCGGCTTCGAGGGCATTGCCCTGTCGCCGCGCCACAAGGCGGGGATCGCGGTGCGCTTTCCGCGCATCCTGCGCCGGCGCACCGACAAGCCGGTCGAAGAAGCCGATACGCTCGACACGCTCAAGGGCTTGCTGGAGGCGGCCACCGCATGAGTCGTAATCCAGTAAGCACCCGCATCGACGCATGGTTGTCCAGCCGCGGCTGGACCGCCTTTCCATTCCAGCGTGCGGTGTGGAAGGCCGCACTGAAGGGCGAATCTGGCCTGCTGCATGCGAATACCGGTGCCGGCAAGACCTTTGCCGTCTGGTTCGCGGCCCTGCAGCGCGCCGGCTTGGAGACGGGAAGGGCCAGGGCGGGCCTGCGCGTGCTGTGGATCACGCCGATGCGCGCGCTGGCGGCCGACACCCAGCGCGCGCTCGAGGATTCGGTCGCCGAGCTGCTGCCCGAATGGCGCATCGGCGCACGCACCGGCGACACCAAGCCGGCCGAGCGGGCGCGCCAGGCGCGCAGCATGCCGGCGGCCCTGGTGACGACGCCCGAGAGCCTGACGCTCATGATCAGCAATGCCGCCGCCCATGAACAATTTCGGCACCTCGACATGATCATCGTCGACGAGTGGCATGAGCTGATGGGCAGCAAGCGCGGCGTGCAGGTGCAGCTGGCGCTGGCAAGATTGCGGCGCTGGCGCCCCGAGCTGCTGGTGTGGGGCGTGTCGGCCACGATGGGCAACCTCGACCTGGCGCGCCAGGTGCTGCTGGGAGGCGAGGAGGGCAGCAATGCGGGCGTCCTGGTCGAAGGCGACACGCGCAAGAAAATCGTGGTCGACTGCCTGATCCCCGAGAACGTCTCGCGCTTTCCCTGGGGCGGCCACCTGGGCCTGCAGATGCTGCAGCCGGTGATCAATGAGATCGAGGGGCACGAGGCGACCCTGGTGTTTACCAACACCCGCTCGCAGGCCGAGATCTGGTACCAGAACATCCTGGAGGCGCGGCCCGACTGGGCCGGCGTGATCGCGCTGCACCATGGCTCGCTCGACCGCGAGGTGCGCGAGTGGGTCGAACTGGGTCTCAAGAGCGGCATATTGAAGGCGGTGATCTGCACCGCCAGCCTCGATCTTGGCGTGGACTTTTTGCCGGTCGAGCGCGTGCTGCAGATCGGCAGCGCCAAGGGCATCGCGCGCCTGCTGCAGCGGGCCGGCCGCAGCGGCCATGCGCCGGGCCGCGTCTCGCGCGTGACCCTGGTGCCGACCAATAGCCTGGAACTTCTGGAAGCGGCCGGCGCGAAAAAGGCGGTGGCTGCGCGCCGCATCGAAGGCCGCTACGTGCCGAATAAACCGTTCGACGTGCTGGTGCAGCACCTGGTGACGGTGGCGCTGGGCGGGGGCTTTCGTTCCGAAGAGCTGTACGAGGAAGTGCGGCAGGCCTGGTCCTACCGCCAACTGACCCTTGACGAATGGCAGTGGGCGCTCGACTTCGTCGCGCGCGGCGGCCAGAGCCTGACCGTGTATCCCGAATACCGCCGCGTGCTGCCGGACGACGAGGGCGTCTACCGCGTGCCCGACAGCGCCATCGGCCGCCGCCACCGGATGGGCATCGGCACCATCATGTCCGACGCCACGATCCAGGTGAAATACATGAGCGGCGGGCGCATTGGCAGCGTGGAGGAATCCTTCATCTCGCGCCTGAAGCCCGGCGACCGCTTCCTGTTCGGCGGACGCATCCTGGAATTCGTGCGCGTGCACGAGCTGACCGCTTTTGTAAAGCGCGCCACCGGCTCCCGCGGCGCGATCGCGCGCTGGCAGGGCGCCAAGATGCCGATGTCGAACGAGCTGGCCCACGCCGCGCTCGAAGAGCTGCGCCTGGCCGACCAGGGCGTGTTCGACGGTCCCGAGATGCGCGCCATCGAGCCTTTGATCGCGATTCAACAACGCTGGTCGGCGCTGCCCACGAGCGAGGTGCTGGTGCTCGAGTCGATGAAGAGCCGCGAAGGCTACCACCTGTTCGTGTATCCGTTCGCGGGTCGCTCGGTGCATATGGGCCTGGCCTCGCTGATCGCGTTTCGCGTCGGCCGCGCGCAGCCGATCACGTTTTCGATCGCCATCAACGACTACGGTTTCGAGCTGATGGCGCCCGAGCCGGTCGACTGGGCGGGCATGTTCGACACGCCGACGGGCGCCGGCGTGGATCTGTTCGATACCGACCGCCTGCTGGAAGACGTGATCGACAGCCTGAACGCGACCCAGCTGTCGCAGCAGCGCTTTCGCGAGGTGGCGCGGATCGCCGGCCTGGTGTTCTCGGGCTATCCCGGGCAGCCGAAGTCGAACCGCCAGTTGCAAGCCTCGTCTTCGCTGTTCTTCGAGGTGTTTCGCAAGCACGATGCCGGCAACCTGCTCCTGACCCAGGCCGAGCGCGAGGTGATGGAGCAGGAGCTGGAGCTGACGCGCCTGCGCGACACGCTGACCGAGCTGCACGCGCGGAGGATCGCCTATCGCGAGGTGAAACGTGCGACGCCATTCGGGTTTGCCCTGATGGTCGAACGCTTCCGCGAAAAGGTCAGCACCGAGAAACTCAATGACCGCGTGGCGCGCATGCTGCGCGAACTCGAGAAGGCGGCGGCATGAGCGGCGTCATGGTGGAGGTGGCCGGCGAATCGCTCCTGCTGTTGCCGGAGAAGGCCATCTATTGGCCGCGCGAGCGGATGCTGATCATTGCCGATATCCACTTCGGCAAGGCAGCCGCATTCCGTGCGCTCGGGGTGCCGGTACCGCGCGGCACGACCTCGGAAAACCTGGCCGGTCTCGACGCCCTGGTGGCGGCGCACGACGTGCGCCAAGTCGCCTTCCTGGGAGACTTCTTGCATGCGCGCGCCGCCCACGCCAGCTCGACCCAGCTGGCGATGCTGGCCTGGCGCGGACGCCATCCCGATCTGGCCTTGATGCTGGTGCGCGGCAACCACGACCTGCACGCGGGCGATCCGGCGGCGGCGCTGGGAATGGGGTTGGTGGACGAGCCGCATGCGATCGGACCGTTTTCCTTCTGCCACCATCCCGGCGTCGACGCGCCAGGCTATGGCCTGGCAGGCCACGTGCATCCGGTATATGTGCTGGCGACGCGTTTCGACGCGCTGCGCCTGCCGTGTTTCGTCGTCGGCGAGCAGGGATTGATCCTGCCATCCTTCGGTGCGTTCACCGGCGGCCACGCGGTCAAGCCGGGGCCGGGCGACCACATCTATGTGACGTCGGGCGACGCCGTCCACGCCGTCTGTTAGCCCATGCTTGCCGTTGGTTCGTAACCGTACGGACCTTACTTTTTCACCGGGGTACTGTCTGTCTGGATCGAAGGCGGTGTCATGCCGTCCCGCTAATTTGTAGGATATTGGGAGATTGCCATGAAAAAACGCATCCTGATGTGTTCCCTGGTGGCGGCCCTGGCGCCGGCCGGCATGCTGCTGGCGACGAGCAGCACGGCCCTGGCGCAGACGGCGCCGCAGAGCCGCACCGTGACGCCCGCCATCGAAGGCTTCCACGTCGAAAAAGTGCCACGCCTGGAGCAGGGTGCCGCCTTGCACTTTCATGTGTACGGGACCCGGAACGCCACGGTGAACGTGACCATCGACGGCGCCACCCGCGGCGCCCAGATGCAGGAAACCGACCCCGGCCGGTACAGCGGCAGCTATGTGATCGGCAACCACGACCGCTTCCAGCCCGACAGCCCGGTGACCGCAGAGATGCGGCTGGGCAGCCAGATCGCGACCACCGTGCTGCGTGACGGCCTGGTGAATGGCGCCGCAGCGCAGGCGCAGTCGCAAGAGTCGGTGCGGCAGCTGGCGTCGAAGGATACCGGTGTCGTCAGCGCGGCCCCGGGCGCCGCGCCGCCGCCACCGCCGCGCACGACCGAGCGGCCACGTGTGGCGCGTTATTGCACCAGCTGTGCGGTCGTCGAGAAGATCGAGATCGTGCGTGAGGCAACCGGGGCCGCGCGGCCGCTGGCCAGCGACGTGCAGGCCGCTCAGCGGTATCGGGTGACGGTGCGCTTCGATACGACCGAAGCGACCCAGGCGATCGAGTATGACAACAATCCGGGATATCGCAAGGGAGACCGGGTGCGTGTGAACGATGGGGTGTTGTCGCTGGACAAAGAATAGTGACGGAGTCAAAAACGGCCACTAGCAATAGCACGTCGTTCCCGCGCAGGCGCGAACCTAAGTAGCTTGCATCGCCGGGACGCTGGCAACCTTAGGTTCCCGCCTGCGCGGGAACGACGGTCTTGGGGCTAACTAATGTGGAGACACCGCAGCTCAAAACGTTGGCTCAAACCGTTGCCAGCACCTGGTCATCACCAGGCTGATCGAGCTCGGCCTTCTGCTTGGCGGCGCCCTTGGTGCGCGAACGCGAGGGTGGCAGGCGGCGCAGGGTCTTGAGTGCTTCGGCATCCTTGATGCCGATGGTGCGCTGGTCGACGGTGATCAGGCCGATTTCGTTGAAAGCCGACAAGGTGCGGCTGACGGTCTCGAGCGTGAGGCCGAGGTAGCTGCCGATCTCGTGGCGCGTCATGCGCAGGTTGAACAGCTTGCTGGAATAACCCATCGCGGCGAAGCGGTCGGCCAGCGAGACCAGGAAGCGGGCCACGCGCGCCTCGGCCGACAGGGCGCCGAGCATGCCGATCATGGTCTGCTCGCGCACCAGTTCGCGGCTCATCACGCCGTACATCATGTTCTCGAGTTCGCTGTGGACGCGACCCAGTGCTGTCAGTTTCTTGAACGGCAGCAGGATCAGGTCGCAGTCGGACAGGGCCACGGCCTCGGAGGCATAGTGGCGGGTGTGGATGCCATCGACGCCGAGCATATCGCCCTTCATGGGGAAGCTCAGCACCTGTTCATTGCCGAATTCGTCGATCAGCACCGTCTTGAGGAAGCCCGAGTTGACGATGTACAGGGTGTCGAAGGCCTGGCCGATCGTGTGCACGCGCTGCCCCGTCTTGAACTGCACATGCTGGAACAGCAATTCTTCGGAGCTCACCGACACGCTGGCTGGAATACGGAGCAGGTCGCACACTTCTTTCAGGTTGGACCAGAGGCGACCCTGGCGCTGCCGTCCCGCTTCCATCGGGGAATGCAGGGTAGGCTGGGTAACGTTGCGTTGATCTGACGGTGGCTGGGACTGCATGCTCATCTCCGGTAAGGGAACTCAGGTTTCACGCGATCCCGGCGGCACGGCAGTGCGGTAGCGCGTCTGCCATGCCATGGTTTTATATGGCTGACGCCGTGACTTGGATCGCAAGCAAGTCGAAACGCTGAATTCAGTATGCCAACACGAGTCCGGCACGAATATCAGCGTTGCCTGAATATGTAGGTAGGACAGATGGTGCGGTCGTAGGAATACTCCTACCACCAAGAACGCTGCACGAATGGCGGAAGGTGGCAGAACGGAAACAGACGGGGTGTGACGCGGTGGCGGAGCCAGCCGGGGATATGGGGCATGCGCCGCACGAAAACCACGCGCGGCGGTCAAAGAAAATCAGCGTGTCACGCCTTTAGTGGCGACAACAGGCGGTGTGCGACGGCATATTGCACCATCTCGGACAGCGAGCTCATGCCCATTTTCTGCATGATGCGGGTCTTGTGGGTGCTGACGGTTTTTACCGACAGGTGCAGGCCGTTGGCGATCTCGGTGATCGACTTGCCGCTCACCAAAAGCGAAAATACCTCGAATTCGCGGTCTGACAACTGCTTGTGCAACAATTGTTCGCTTGGCGCCATGATGTTCAGCGCCAATTGTTCGGCTACTTCGGTACTGATGTAGGGACGCCCAGAGGCGACCTTGCGGATCGCTCCCACCAGCTGCGTGCCCGCGCTTTCCTTGGTGAGATAGCCCTGGGCGCCGGCCCGGATCGCGCGCACCGCGTACTGCTCTTCCTCGTGCATGGTGAGGATCAGGATGGCCAGCTTGGGCGCCTCGCTGCGCACCTGCCGGATCAGGTCGACGCCGCTGCGGCCGGGCATGGACAGGTCGAGCAGCAGCAGGTCGAAGCCGCCATGGCGTACCAGCGACAATACTTCGAAGCCATTGGTGGCTTCGCCCACGATGTCGACTTCCTCGGCGCCGTCCAGGATGCGCTTGAGGCCCTCGCGCATGATCGTGTGGTCATCGGCGATGACGATTCTTACCATTATCGATTCCCTTGAACCTGAAGCGGTTTCCTACCCTGGATCAGCGAAAAAACTATTGTAGCCGTAAATACACGGGCGCGGGGTGGCGGGGTCAAGAAGCCGCCGGTTCGGCGATCAGGCGGTGCACCAGCACCGGCTTGGTCGTGTGCGACAACACCTTGTTGGTGACGCTGCCCAGCAGTAGCTGGTTCCAGCCGCTGCGGCCGTGCGAGCCCATGAAGATCAGGTCGCAACCTTCCTGCTCGGCGACATCGACGATCTTGAGCGCCGCCGAATCGGAAAACGCCGTCATGCACTGGCAGTGGAGGAGAGCGCTGGCGCAGGAGCGGGTGATCTTGCCCATGTATTCCTCGCCCATGCGCCGCATCTGGGCGATGTATTCCTCTTCGCTCGGGTAGGCGGGCGGGATGATCTCGACGTACACGGGATACTGGTACTCGGGGGCGACGAACAGGGCCAGCACCTCGGCGCCCATCTGTTGCGCAAATTTGACGCCGGCGCAGGCGGTGTGCTGCGACACGGCCGAACCGTCGGTGGTGATCAGGATCTTGCGGTACATGGTTGGTTCCTCCTACTTGGCCACGCACATTCAGACGACACAGTGCAGGATGGCGATTTCTGAGACGCAAACAGTTGAGTTCCATCAAATGAACGCAAGCTGCCGCGATGCGACACTAAACCTGGAAAACTGACCTGCGATTACAAAATACAACACCGACCTTATTAAAAGCATCAGGAACACCCGGTTTTAATTGTCGCGGAATTAAGTTTCCTTGTCCATTTTGTTGCATTGCCTTCTCTGAGATTTACCTACGGCAACCACGCTGCTACACTCGCTTCAATTACTCCACCGAAACTTAACCGGCCTAACCGGCCCGGTGGACGCAGCAGAACCCCCGGATTGCAGAGCTGATTGCTCATTTATACATTATGGAGAAGCAGGGATTATGACCGACGCCGCTGACGATTTCGACGCACTATTCGAGGAAGTGGCGGCGCAGCGCACCAGCGCACCGCCCGGCCCCTCCGCAGCGACCGAGCCGGCCCCGGCCGCCGCCAGCAACGACGAGGACGACCTGGAATCCTTGTTCGACCAGGTATCGGCCACCGCCGCCCCGGCCGTCGCCGCCGTGGCTGCCACCGCTGTCGTCGCCACTGTCGCGCCGGCGGCGCCCGCAGCCGCACCGGCCGAGGATAGCCACGAAGGCGGCATGTTCGAACGCCTGGGCGGCATCGTCCGCCTGCTGCACGACTCGCTGCGCGAACTGGGTTACGACAAGGCGCTGACCGAGGCGTCGTCGCAGATCGTCGACGCCCAGGACCGCCTGGAATACGTCGCCACCCTGACCGAACAGGCCGCCAACAAGGTGCTCAACACCCTGGACGAGGGCATGCCGGCGCAAGACCAGCTGCAAAAGCAGGCCAAGGACATGGAAACCCGCTGGGCCGACCTGTTCGAAGGCAGGATGAGCCTGGACGAGTTCAAGGCCCTGGCTGGCGATTCGCGCCAGTTCGCGGCGCGCGTCAATGAAGCGACCGAAGCCGAGCGCGCACGCCTGCTCGAGATCATGATGGCCCAGGACTTCCAGGACATCACCGGTCAGCTGATCAAGAAGGTCGTCAAGATCACGCAGACCGTCGAGAGCGAGCTGGCCCAGCTGCTGCGCGACAACGCGCCTCCTGATGTCAAGGAAAAGCTGGCCAAGAAAGAACAGGAGCAGCCTGCGCCCGTGCAACTGATGCAGGGCCCATCGGTGCCGGATGCGGCGCTGAACCAGGACAATGTTGACGATCTACTTGCCGATCTGGGATTCTAATGGACGATATGCTGAAGGATTTCGTCGTCGAGGCGATGGATCTGGCGGTAAACGTAGAAGAGCACCTGCTGCGCCTCGAACGCGACCCCGAGAATAAGGAAACGCTGAACGCGGTGTTCCGGTCGTTCCACACGATCAAGGGCGGCGCCGGCTTCATGGGCCTGCCCGCGCTGGTGGCGGCCTGCCACCTGACCGAGAACCTGTTCGACGCGCTGCGCACCGGCGCCGCGCCGGTGACGCCGCTCGCGATCGAAGCGGCGCTGCAGGCTTCGGGCTTCGTGGCCGACCAGCTCGGTGACCTGAACAACGGCACGCCGCCGGAAGGCCTGGCGCAGATGCCGGGCGACCTCGAGCGCATCCTGATGGACGCGATCGAAGGCAAGGACAATGCGCCGGCGCCTGCCGCCGCCGCGCCGGTCGCTCCCGCCCCGGTCGCGACCGCCGCGCCGGCCGTGGTTGCGGCCCCGGCTGCGACCGATGCCGATGGCCTCGATTGGGCCGGCATGTACAACGCTGTGGTGCCGGCGGCGAACGCCATCGGCGCCAACGCCGATGTTGCCGCTGCGCCGGTCGTTGTTGCGGTCGCGGCCGTGGCAGCGGCGCCCGCACCGGCTGCCGCTGCGCCCGCTGCACCTGCCGCTGGCGGAAAGAACTGGGACGGCGTCGAGCGCCGCACCGATAACAAGCCTGCCGTTGCCGCACCGGCCAAGGACGAGAGCATCCGTATCGACGCCGTCAAGCTCGACGCGCTGCTCGAAGTGGCCGGCGAATCGGTGCAGGCCGCCAACCAGGCCGCGGTGCTGCTGGAGCGCCTGCAGCAGTTCAAGTTCGAAGGCCAGGCTGCGGTGCTGATCGCCACGCTCACCGAGACCCTCGAGCGCGCTTCGCGCTACTCGGCCGAGCTGCAGCGCGCCACGCTCGCGACCCGCATGCAGCCGGTGGGCCGCCTGTTCCAGAAATTCCCGCGCCTGGTGCGCGAGTTGGCGAAAGACCTCGGCAAGGACGTCGAGCTGACCATCGAAGGCGCCGAGACCGAAGTCGACCGCGTGGTGGTGGACAGCCTGTACGATCCGCTGGTGCACATGCTCAGGAACGCCCTGGACCACGGTATCGAGGCGCCTGAAGCGCGCGTCGCCGCCGGCAAGCCGGCCAAGGCGTACATCCTGCTGAAGGCCTGGCAGGAAGCGAACAGCGTCATGATCGTGCTGCAGGACGACGGCAAGGGCATGGACCCGGTCGTCCTGCGCAAGAAAGCGGTCGACAAGGGCCTGATCGGCGAGAACGGCGCCCAGAGCGATGAAGACGCCTATCAGCTGGTGTTCCTGCCGGGCTTCTCGACCAAGGAAGTGGCTTCCTCGGTGTCGGGCCGCGGCGTCGGCATGGACGTGGTGAAAACGGCGGTCGAGAAGAACCGCGGCGCAATCCGCATCGAATCCTCGCTGGGTAAAGGCACGCGCTTCGCGATCCGCCTGCCGATCGAGCTGTCGATCGTGCCGACCATGCTGGTGTCGACCTCGGGTGCGCAACTGGCGCTGCCGATGGCCGTCGTCGAGCGCGTGGTCGAGCTGCCGGACGATTTCGCCTGCGTCGGCGGCGCCCCGGTGCTGAAAGACCAGGGCCGCCCACTGCCGGTGCGTTCGCTGGCGCTGGCGCTGGGCTACGAGGCTGCTTCGGAGAAGGTGGGCATCGTCATCAACGCGCCGCAGCCTTACATCCTGGCGATGGAAGCGGTGGACGGCACGGCCGACCTGGTGATCAAGCCGATGACCGCGCTGACGGTCGAAGGCATCACCGGCACCGCGCGTTCGGCCGAGGGCGAACTGGTGCTGGTGGTTGGCCTGTCGTTCCTCATGGACGGGTGCAGGAGCAGCGTGCGCCTGGCTGCATAAAAAGCGACGCTTATCGCCGCTTGCGCCAAAAGCGCAGACAAAAGCCTGTGTTTGTGACACGGGCTTTTTTTATTTGCATCCAGCAAACCCCTTGCAAATATTATTTGCTGCGTGGTAAGGTCGTTGGCATAAACGTGCGTCGCCCCGGCTTGGTGCGGCACTGCACAATTATGGCATAATCGAAAACCCGGTCTCGACAGACCGTGCACCATCTCACCGCAACACTGGATCGACCATGCAAAAAACGCTCTACGACAAACTCTGGGATTCCCATGTCGTGCGTGCCGACGCCGATGGCACCACAGTCCTCTATATCGACCGCCACCTGGTGCACGAAGTCACCAGTCCGCAAGCCTTCGACGGCCTGCGCGAAGCGGGTCGTGGACTATGGCGCGTGTCCGCGAACCTGGCCGTGGCCGACCACAACGTGCCGACCACCGACCGCGGGCAAGGCATCGCGGATCCGACCTCGCGCCTGCAGGTCGAGACGCTCGACGCCAACACCAAGGCCTTCGGCCTGACGTATTTCGACATGAACGACAAGCGCCAGGGCATCGTGCACGTGATCGGGCCTGAGCAGGGCGCGACCCTGCCGGGCATGACCGTCGTCTGCGGCGATTCGCACACCTCGACCCACGGCGCCTTCGGCTGCCTGGCGCACGGCATCGGCACCTCGGAAGTCGAACATGTGCTGGCCACGCAAACCCTGCTGGCCAAGAAATCGAAATCGATGCTGGTCAAGGTCGAGGGCGAACTCAATCCCGGCGTGACCGCCAAGGACATCGTACTGGCCGTGATCGGCCGGATCGGCACCGCCGGCGGCACCGGTTACGCCATTGAATTCGGCGGTTCGACCATCCGCGCGCTGTCGATGGAAGGCCGCATGACGGTCTGTAATATGGCGATCGAAGCGGGCGCACGCGCCGGCATGGTGGCGGTCGACGACACCACGATCGCCTACGTCAAGGACCGTCCGTTCTCGCCCAAGGGCGAGCAGTGGAGCCAAGCCGTCGCCTACTGGCGCACCTTGCACACGGATGACGGCGCGGCCTTCGACACCGTCGTCGAACTCGACGCGAAAGACATCCAGCCGCAGGTCACCTGGGGCACCTCGCCCGAGATGGTCACCGCGATCGACGGCCGCGTGCCCGATCCGCAAAACGAGCTTGACCCGGTGCGCCGCGGCGCGATCGAGAAGGCGCTGGCCTATATGGACCTGGCGCCGAACACCCCGATCGATGAAATCGCCATCGACAAGGTATTCATCGGCTCGTGCACCAATTCGCGCATCGAAGACCTGCGCGCCGCCGCCGAGGTGGTGCGCGGACGGCATCGCGCGGCGAATGTGAAACTGGCCATGGTGGTGCCGGGTTCGGGCCTGGTCAAGGAACAGGCCGAGCGCGAAGGGCTGGACCGCATCTTCATCGATGCCGGCTTCGAATGGCGCGAGCCGGGCTGCTCGATGTGCCTGGCGATGAACGCCGACCGGCTGGAGCCGGGCGAGCGCTGCGCCTCGACCTCGAATCGCAACTTCGAAGGCCGCCAGGGCCAGGGCGGACGCACCCACCTGGTGTCGCCGGCGATGGCGGCGGCGGCGGGGATCGCGGGCCGCTTTGTCGACGTACGTGCGCTCTGATGCGTTAACAGGACACGACCGTATATCAAGTAACAGGAAGATCATGAAAAAAGCACTCGCACTGTCCCTCATCACGGTTCTGCTGGCCGGCTGCAACACCATCTCGGGCATTGGCCGCGATGTGTCGAAAGTGGGGCAGGTCGTCACCAGCGCCGGCGGAAGGTAAATAACTAAGATCCCCGCCTGCGCGGGGATAAACTTGGGTCCCCGCCTGCGCGGGGATGACGTTGATTGGTCCCCGCGGAGCGGGGATGAGGGAAACATGGATAAATTTACCGTACACCAGGGCCTGGTGGCGCCGCTCGACCGCAACAACGTCGACACCGACGCCATCATCCCGAAGCAGTTCCTCAAATCGATCCGCCGCACCGGCTTCGGCCCGAACCTGTTCGACGAATGGCGCTACCTGGATCACGGCGAGCCGGGCCAGGATTGCAGCACCCGTCCGCTCAATCCGGACTTCGTGCTGAACCAGCCGCGCTACGCCGGCGCCTCGATCCTGCTCACTCGCAAGAACTTCGGCTGCGGCTCCTCGCGCGAGCACGCGCCGTGGGCGCTGCAACAGTATGGCTTCCGCGCCGTGGTCGCGCCGAGCTTCGCCGATATCTTCTTCAACAACTGCTTCAAGATCGGCCTGCTGCCGATCGCGCTGTCCGAAGAAGAAGTCGAGACCCTGTTCCAGGCGGTCGAAGCGAACGAAGGCTTCCAGCTCGTGATCGACCTCGAGAACAAGCGCATCGGCACCCAGGACGGCAGCCTGTCGTACGGCTTCGACATCGACGACTTCCGCAAATACTGCCTGCTCAACGGCCTGGACGACATCGGCCTGACCCTGCGCCACGCGGACGAGATCCGCGCCTTCGAGCAGCGCCACGTCGCGGCCCAGCCGTGGCTCGCCAACACCATCTGAACAAAGAAAGCAGCTCAATGAAGATTGCGATCCTGCCGGGTGACGGCATCGGCCCGGAGATCACCGCGCAAGCAGTGAAGGTATTGAACGCCCTCGGCGAACCGTTCGAGATGGAAAGCGCGGAAGTCGGCGGCGCCGGCTATGCGGCCCATGGCCATCCGCTGCCCGAAGGCACATTGACACTGGCGAAACAGGCCGATGCGGTGCTGTTCGGCGCCGTCGGCGACTACAAGTACGATACGCTCGAGCGCGCGCTGCGTCCGGAGCAGGCCATCCTCGGCCTGCGCCGCGAGTTGAACCTGTTCGCCAACCTGCGTCCGGCGATCCTGTATCCCGAGCTGGCCGGCGCCTCGACGCTCAAGCCAGAAGTGGTCTCGGGCTTGGACATCCTGATCATCCGCGAACTGACGGGCGACATCTATTTCGGCAAGCCGCGCGGCGTGCGCGAATGCCCGGATGGCCCGTTCAAGGGCCAGCGCGAAGGCTTCGACACCATGCGCTACGCCGAAGGCGAGATCCGCCGCATCGCCCACGTCGCCTTCCAGGCCGCCAGGAAACGCGGAAGCCGGGTGACCAGCGTCGACAAGGCCAATGTGCTGGAAACCTTCCAGTTCTGGCGCGACATCGTCACCGACGTGCACAAGGAATACCAGGACGTCGCACTCGAACACATGTATGTCGATAACGCGGCCATGCAGCTGGTGCGGGCGCCGAAGAAGTTCGACGTGATCGTTACTGGTAATATGTTCGGCGATATCCTGTCGGATGCGGCCGCGATGCTCACCGGTTCGATCGGCATGCTGCCGTCCGCCTCGCTCGACGCCAACAACAAAGGCTTGTACGAACCGTCGCATGGTTCGGCGCCCGACATCGCGGGGCAGGGCGTGGCCAATCCATTGGCGACGATCCTGTCGGCGGCGATGATGCTGCGCTTCTCGCTCGGCCTGCCTGACCAGGCGGACCGCATCGAGAACGCCGTCAAGCGCGTGCTGGCGCAAGGGCTGCGTACGCCGGATATTTTCGAAGCAGGTTCCACCAAGGTGGGCACCGAAGAGATGGGCAACGCGGTGGTCGCGGCGCTCGCATAAAATTAAGTTAACCCTGAGAGAAGATGATGAAATTAGTTGGTCTGGTAGGTTGGCGCGGCATGGTCGGCTCGGTTCTCATGCAGCGCATGCAAGAGGAAGGCGATTTCGACCACATCGAGCCGGTGTTCTTCACCACCTCGAATCCGGGCGGCGCCGCGCCTTCGATGGCGAAGAACGAAACCATCCTGAAAAGCGCGCTAGATGTTACCGAACTGTCGAAATGCGAGATCATCATCTCCTGCCAGGGCGGCGACTACACCAGCGAGGTGTTCCCGCAACTGCGCGCGGCCGGCTGGAACGGCTACTGGATCGACGCCGCATCGACCCTGCGCATGAACGATGACGCCGTCATCGTGCTCGACCCGGTCAACCGTTCGGTGATCGACGCCGCCTTGTCGAAAGGCGTGAAAAACTTCATCGGCGGCAACTGCACCGTGTCGTGCATGCTGATCGGCCTGGGCGGCCTGTTCGAAGCCGGCCTGGTCGAGTGGATGACCTCCATGACCTACCAGGCGGCATCGGGCGGCGGCGCCCAGCACATGCGCGAACTGCTGACCCAGTTCGGCACCATCAACAGCTCGGTGAAATCGCTGCTCGACGATCCGGCATCGGCCATCCTCGAGATCGACCGCACGGTGCTGGCGACCCAGCATGGCCTGTCGGCCGACGAAACGAAGCAGTTCGGCGTGCCGCTGGCCGGCAACCTGATCCCGTGGATCGACAAGGACCTGGGCAACGGCCAGTCGAAAGAAGAGTGGAAGGCCGGCGCCGAGACCAACAAGATCCTGGGCCGCGGCGCGCTCTTCGACAGCAAAGCCATTCCAGTGGACGGCCTGTGCGTGCGCATCGGCGCCATGCGTTGCCACTCGCAGGCACTGACCATCAAGCTCACCCGCGATGTGCCGCTGGACGAGATCAACGACATCATCGCCAAGCACAACCAGTGGGTGAAGGTGGTGCCGAACACCCGCGAAGCGTCGATGCGCGACCTCTCGCCGGCAGCCGTCACCGGCGGCCTGGGCATCCCGGTCGGCCGCCTGCGCAAGATGTCGATGGGCGACGATTACCTGTCGGCCTTCACGGTCGGCGATCAGCTGCTGTGGGGCGCGGCCGAACCGCTGCGCCGCATGCTGCGCATCGTGCTCGAGCGTTAATCCAATCTGTTGCCCCAATGGCAACTGACATGCAGTCTGAATAATGAATGCCCCGTCTACGGGGCATTCGCTTTGAAGAAGGTGCATACTCCGGTCGTCCGGGTGCGTCGAGACCTTGCGTGCTCCAGAGCATGATGTTATGTTGAGACTCCGGGAAACCGCCTTTCCCTCGGCCAACTCATTTCGCTGCTAACTATGCATTCTTCGCACCAATCTCCGCTCGTGGCAACCGCGCTGAAATCGATCACCGCCGCCGTGGCCAGTGCAGTGTTCCTGACTTCCGCTGCCCATGCTGCCGGGTTGGGGAAATTGACGGTGCTGTCGGCGCTTGGCCAGCCGCTGCGCGCCGAGATCGAGCTGACGGCCGGCGCCGGTGAAGACCCGGCAAGCATGGCGGTCAAGCTGGCTTCGCCCGAAGCCTTCCGCGCCGCGAACATCGAATTCAACCCGGCCCTGCTGTCGCTGCGCTTCGCGGTCGACGAGCGGGCCGGACGCCAGGTGATCCGGGTCAGCTCGACCCAGCCGCTCAACGAGCCCTTCGTCGACATGCTGCTGGAGCTGACCTGGAATAACGGCCGCCTGGTGCGCGAATACACCTTCCTGCTCGACCCGGCCGAGCTGCGCACGACCCAGCCGGCCCAGGTGGCGGCGGCGCCGCAAACCCGCCAGGCCGCGCCGAGCGCTGCATCGCGCCCGGCTCCAGCGGCTGCCGCGCCGAATGAATCGCCGAGTGAAGCAAGGATTGCCGCCGCCCGTCGCGGCGCCGAACGCCAGGCGCGCGAAGCCCAGGCGCGAGAAGCGCAGGACAACTACCGCGTGCGTCGCGGCGATACGCTCAGCGGCATCGCGCTCGACGTCAAGCCGGCCGACATCTCGCTCGACATGATGCTGGTCGCGCTGTATCGCGCCAATCCCGACGCCTTCATCGGCAACAATATGAACCGCCTGAAGTCGGGCCAGATCCTGAGCATTCCGGATGCCGATTCGCTGCGCGGCGGCGCCAGCCAGGGCGAGGCGCGCGGCGTGGTCGTGGCCCATGCGGCCGACTTCGACGCCTACCGCAACAAGCTGGCCGGCCAGGTCGCCAGCAGCGCGCCGAGCGCCACGCCGCAGGGCGGCCAGAGCGCCAGCGGCCGCGTCACCGCCCGCGTCGAGCAGCAGCCGACCGCCGTCAGCCAAGCGCAGGACAAGCTGCAGCTGTCCAAGGCAACGCCCGGTGGGGCCGGCGCGCCGGCCGACGGCACCGCCAGTGTCGAGGACACGGTGGCCAAGGAGCGCGAACTGGCGCAGGCCGAGGCGCGCGTGAAGGAACTGGAACGCAACGTCAACGAACTCGAAAACCTGATGACGGTGCCGAGCCGCGCCGGCGCCGAGGCCGAGCAGGCAGCCGCCGCCGCCGCTGCCACGGCCGCGGCGGAGAAGCCGGTGGCCAAGCCCGCGCCGCGCCCGCGTCCTGCAAGGCCGGCCCCGCCGCCGGAGAAAAGCCTGGTCGACACCATCCTGGACAATATGCTCTACATCGGCGCCGGCGCGCTGGTGCTGCTGCTGGCGGCGCTCGGCATCTCCCAGCGCCGCAAGCGCAATGCGCAGGCGGTCAAGCCGGTGGCGGCCGAACCGTCGGTGCTGGGCGTGCCCGGCGCCAGCGCCCACTCGCTGTTCGCCGAGACCGGCGGCCAGAGCGTGGACACGAATAACAGCGTATTCAACTCCAGCTTCGCGCCATCGGCCAGCCAGCTCGACACCAACGAGGTCGATCCGGTCGCCGAAGCCGACGTCTACATCGCCTATGGCCGCGACGCCCAGGCCGAGGAAATCCTGAAGGAAGCGCTGCGCGTCCATCCGGAACGCCATCCGGTGCGCCTCAAGCTGCTCGAGATCTACGCCACCCGCAAGGACGTGCGCGCTTTCGAAGCCCAGGCGCGCGAGCTGCATGCCTTCACCGGCGGCCAGGGCGACGAATGGGCCCAGGCTGCCGCGCTGGGCCTGAGCCTGGACCCGGCCAATCCGCTGTATGCGAGCGCCGCCCCGGCGTCGACCCCGGCGCCATCGCCGCAGGAACGCAACCAGCAGGCGATCCTGTCGCAGCAATTCGAGGACGCCTTCCGTGGCGGCCCGTCGGTGGACGCGGGTGCGGCCGCCGGTGCTGCTGCTGGCGTTGCTGCCGGCGCTGCTGCCGGCGCCGCCGCGGTGGCCCTGGCCAAGGACGACGAGGACCGCACGGCCGCGCCGCAAGCCGAATCCGCGCCAGACGCCCGCAACGACGACAACACGCTCGACTTCGACCTCGGCGGCCTGACGTTCGAGCCGGTGACGAATACCGACACGGCGCCGCCTGCGGCCAGCCGTCCGGATCCGGATGCAACCGCCGTACCCGACCTCGAATTCGACATGGCGCCGTTCGCCCCACCAGGCAGCGCGCCGGTGGCCGGGCAGGGCGAGGGCACGCCGGACGCGAACGACCTCGATTTCGACATGGACTTCGACACCCCGGCGACCGCCCAGCCGGCGGCAGGCGCTGCCACGGTCGACGACGACGACGACTTCACGCTCGACCTGTCGCCGCAGGCGCAAGTGCAGGCGACCCCGGTCGACATGGCCGGCCTGGCCAAGGACTTCGAGGGCTTGCCGCCGCTGCCGGGCAGCACCCCACGCACGACCGTGGCGCAGGCCGATCCGCTGCACGATCTCGATACCATGGATTTTTCCGCGCCTACCACACCTGTGACGCCGTCGTTCGACGAGACGCCAGCGCGTCCCGCCCAGGCGAGCACCGCATCGGAAGATCCGCTGTTCGACCTGGACAGCATGGACTTCGGGACGCCGGACGAGCCGCGCGCCGCAGGCGGCGCCGAACCGAAGGATTTCGGTGCGCGCGTGGACGATCCGTTCGACGCCTTCGACTTGCCCGAGACCCCGGCTCCGGTGCCAGCGCCGCAGGAAGTCTCGGCGCGTGAGGCATTCGAGCTCAATGCGACGCCGGCCGGCGACAAGGCCGCGCCATCGTTCGACCTGGCCGACTTCGACCTCGACCTGCCGCCATCCGAGCCCGCCACCGCGCAGCCGCTGGATGCGGCCGGTGCAGCCGGTGCAGCCGGTGCAGCCGCCGAGGCGCCGGGCCAGATGTCGCCCGAGCACATGGAGATGGAGACCAAGCTCGATCTCGCCATCGCCTACCAGGAGATCGGCGACAAGGAAGGCGCGCGCGAGCTGCTGGACGAAGTCATCAAGGGCGGCAATAGCGAGCAGGTCGGCAAGGCCAGCGCGATGAGGGAACTACTGGCGTGACCCGTATCGCTTTGGGTGTCCAGTACATCGGCACCGGTTGGAACGGCTACCAGAAACAGCCGGAACGAAACACCGTCCAGGACCGTCTCGAAATCGCGCTGGAGAAGTTCGCCTGCGTTCCGCTCTCCACCACTTGCGCCGGCCGTACCGACGCCGGCGTGCACGCCATCGAGCAGGTCATCCATTTCGATACCGACCTGAATCGCCCGGTCCAGTCCTGGGTGCGCGGCGTGAATGCCTTCCTGCCCGAGTCGATCGTGGTGCGCTGGGCCGCCGCAGTCGACGGGCAAGAGG
The DNA here is from genome assembly GCF_057657035.1 of Massilia sp. Soil_C_3. Lineage (NCBI taxonomy): Bacteria > Pseudomonadati > Pseudomonadota > Betaproteobacteria > Burkholderiales > Oxalobacteraceae > Massilia > Massilia sp. Soil_C_3. The sequence goes on along the minus strand of NZ_JBDGJG010000016.1, from coordinate 28,049 downwards.
GGGAGCAGGAATTCCACGCCCGCTTCTCGGCCCGTTCGCGCACCTATCACTATGTGCTCTACAACCACCCGAATCCATCGGCGCTGCTGGCCAAGCGGGCAGGGTGGGTATTCCGCCCGCTCGACGTCGAGCGCATGCGCGAAGGCGCGCGCCACCTGATCGGCACCCACGATTTTTCGAGCTTCCGCGCCAGCAGCTGCCAGGCCAATACGCCGGTGAAGGAGATGCACGAGCTGAGCATCGCGCGCCATGGCGACATCATCGTGTTCACCCTGCGCGCCAGCGCCTTCCTGCACCATATGGTGCGCAATATCGTCGGCTCGCTGGTGTACATCGGCACCGGACGCAATGAGCCGGACTGGATGCGCGAGGTGCTCGAAGCCCGTTCGCGCGACGTCGCCGCGCCGACCTTCATGCCGGACGGCCTGTATTTCGCCAAGATCGAGTACGATCCGAAGTGGAAGCTGCCGCAGGAGGCCAGTGTGCCCCTGCCGTGGCTGTGATCGATTTCCAGGACTAGCCATGCGACGCACCCGTATCAAAATCTGCGGCATCACCCGCGAGCAAGACCTGCGCGCGGCGGTCGAGCAAGGCGCCGACGCGCTCGGCTTCGTGTTCTATCCGAAGAGCCCGCGCTACGTCACGCCGGCGCGCGCGGCCGAGCTGTGCGCGCTCCTGCCGCCGTTCGTGAGCGGCGTGGCGCTGTTCGTGAACCCGACGCCCGACGAGGTGCGCGAGGTGGCAGGCAGCATGCCGCTGGGGCTGATCCAGTTCCATGGCGACGAAACGGCAGAGCAGTGCGCCGCCATCGCGGCTGCCGTCCAGCGGCCTTTCGTGCGCGCCTACCGCATCAAGCCTGACACGCCGCCTGCGGCTTTGCTAGAATGTGAATCTGCATACCGCGCCGCCAGTCCGTGGTTCTCGGGCCTTTTGCTCGACACCTGGGTAGACGCTTACGGCGGCGCAGGAAAGGTCTTCGATTGGTCTCTAATTCCAAAAGAGCTCGCGCCTCGGGTCGTTTTGAGTGGTGGGTTGAGCGTACACAACGTCCTTGAGGCGACCGCACGTGTTCGTCCCTTCGCCGTCGACATCAGCAGTGGTGTCGAGGAAGCGAAGGGGATCAAGGACGCCCGCAAGATCGCCGCCTTCGTCGCGGCGGTGCGGGCAGCCGATGCCACCATCGATAGCGAGTCGCACCATGACCACGAAAGTTCTCACCCCTGACGGCCAGCCTGGTGCTGCGCCGTTGTTCAAGACCCCGGATTACGCCCTGCCCGACGCGGTCGGGCACTTCGGCCCCTATGGCGGCAGCTTCGTCGCCGAAACCCTGTCGCATGCGCTGGCCGAGCTGAACGAAGCCTATGCGAAGTATGCGCAGGATCCCGAATTTCTCGAGGAATTCCGCTACGAGCTGGCGCACTTCGTCGGCCGTCCGTCGCCGGTGTACCACGCGCGGCGCTGGTCCGAGATGGCCGGCGGCGCCCAGGTCTATTTCAAGCGCGAGGACCTGAACCACACCGGCGCGCACAAGATCAATAACGTGATCGGCCAGGCCCTGCTGGCGCGGCGCATGGGCAAGCAGCGCATCATCGCCGAAACCGGCGCCGGCCAGCACGGCGTGGCCACCGCCACCATCTGCGCGCGCTTCGGCCTGGAGTGCGTCGTGTACATGGGCGCCGAGGACGTCAAGCGCCAGGCGCAGAACGTGTACCGCATGAAGCTCCTGGGCGCGACCGTGGTGCCGGTGGAATCGGGCTCCAAGACCCTGAAGGACGCGCTCAACGAGGCGATGCGCGACTGGGTCACGAATATCGAAAACACCTTCTACATCATCGGCACGGTGGCCGGCCCGCACCCGTATCCGATGATGGTGCGCGACTTCCAGTCGGTGATCGGCGAGGAATGCCGCGTGCAGATGCCTGCCATGGCGGGGCGCCAGCCCGACTACGTGGTCGCCTGCATCGGCGGCGGCTCGAACGCGATGGGCATTTTTTACCCGTATATCGGCGAGCCGGGCGTGCAGCTGATCGGCGTCGAGGCGGCGGGCGAGGGACTCGACTCGGGCAAGCATGCAGCCTCGCTGACGGCCGGCCTGCCGGGTGTCCTGCACGGCAACCGCACGTATCTGCTGCAGGACGAGAACGGGCAGATCATCGAGACGCATTCGGTGTCGGCCGGCCTGGATTATCCGGGCGTCGGTCCGGAGCACGCCTGGCTGAAGGATTCGGCGCGCGCGCAATACGTGTCGATCACCGATGAAGAGGCGCTGCAGACCTTCCACGACTGCTGCCGCATCGAGGGGATCATCCCGGCGCTGGAATCGTCGCATGCGATCGCCTATGGCGTGAAGCTGGCAGCGACCCTGCCGAAGGACAAGATCATCCTGGTCAACCTGTCGGGCCGCGGCGACAAGGACATGCACACGGTGGCGCAGCGGATGGGGCTGGATTTCGGCTGAAATCCAGTTTCATCTGGCTCCAGCCGCACATCGGCTGGAGCGCCGCACCATCCGTGACTTTTAAAAAAGGAAAACAGCATGTCCCGCATCGAACCCACGTTTACCGCACTCAAGGCGCAGAACAAGACCGCCCTGGTGACCTTCATCACCGCCGGCGACCCCGGCCCCGAACTGACGGTCCCGCTGATGCACGCCCTGGTGGAGGGCGGCGCCGACGTCCTGGAACTGGGCGTACCGTTCTCGGATCCGATGGCCGAGGGCCCGGTGATCCAGCGCGCCTGCGAGCGCGCGCTCAAATTTAACATTGGCCTGAAGAACGTCTTCGCCTTCGTGCGTGAATTCCGCCAGACCAACGCCAGCACCCCTGTCGTGCTGATGGGCTACGCCAACCCGATCGAGCGCATCGGCCAGGGTGAATTCATCCGCTGCGCGAAAGAAGCGGGCGCCGACGGCGCCATCGTCGTCGACTATCCGCCGGAAGAATGCCAGGATTTTGCCAGCGCCATGCGCGACAACGGCCTTGACCTGATCTTCCTGCTGGCCCCGACCTCGACCACCGAACGGGTAAAGCAGGTAGCCCGGCATGGCGGCGGCTTCAGTTACTACGTCTCGCTGAAGGGCGTTACGGGTTCCGGCGCCATCGACACCGACGACGTGGCGCGCCGCGTGAGCGCGATCCGCGAACACGTAAAGCTGCCAATCGGCGTCGGCTTCGGGATCCGCGACGGCGCGACCGCCAGGGCGGTGGCGCAGGTGGCGGACGCAGTCGTGATCGGCAGCCGCATCATCCAGGAAATCGAAGCGCATCCGTCAAGCGAGGCCGTCGAAGCCGTCCGCAACTTCACCTCAAGCATCCGCACCGCCCTCGACGCACGCTAAGCCATTAATTAGGGTCAGAGTTGAATTATTGAGCAATTTCTTGACTCAATGTTGTCATTCAATTCGACACTGACCCTCTTTTAGCTTTCACAGCAGACATTACCCAACAATTAGGGTCAGAGTCGAATTGTTTGATAACTTTTCGCCGGCTTGGGTATGCAACCTTTCCTTATCCGCTATTAATTGCCATCGCGCAAATCCAGGTTTGCTCCTGCGCTATTCTTCGAGGAGTTGCCTCGGGTAAATTGTGTCTTCCATTTTCGATTTTGGGAGGATTCAGTGAAGATTCGCATCAAGCATGTCGGCGTTGCCCAGTGCGCCAAGATGATTGCCGGCATTTATTTCGTCATCTCGCTGCCCATCGTTGCGCTGGTTGTCATGGTGGCGATGGCTGCCGGGAAGGCCAGCATCGGCGTTGGCGGCCTGATCCTGCTTCCTTTCGTGTACGCGTTCTTCAGCTACCTCGGTGGGCTGTTGTGTGCGTGGATTTATAACCTCGTGGCCAATCGGGTTGGTGGCTTCGAATATACGACCGCCGAAATCACTTCCTGAGTTAGTAATCGGCACATTGTTATAGGAATATTGGCCAATAAATCTACTCTGACCCTAATTGTTGGGCTATTGATTGACGTCTAGAAGGGCGTGACTCTGTCCCTAATATGAGTGAAAGGAATTTGTATTAGAAAAAAATGGCGGGGGTCAGAGTTGATTTATTGGGCAACTCCGAAAGTTGTCAAACAATTCGACTCTGACCCTACCTTGCGGGTGGGCGGGTGGGGATGTCAAACAGGCAATTGGCAGCTTGCTACGATTCGACAAGCCGGGCCTGAGCGGATACACTACGCCACCTGAAAGATTTGCCGCAAAGGAGAGAATATGAGTTGGTTGGAAAAGTTGCTGCCCCCTCGGATCCAGCGCTCCGATGCCGCTAACCGCAAGACCATGCCGGAAGGCCTGTGGGTCAAGTGCCCGTCGTGCGAGTCGGTGCTGTATCGTGCGGACATCGAGTCCAATCTGCACGTGTGCCCGAAGTGCAGCCACCATATGCGCATCCGCGCCCGCGATCGCCTCGATGCGCTGCTCGATGAAGGCGGCCGCTACGATATCGGCCAGGAGACCTTGCCGGTCGATACGCTGAAGTTCAAGGACAGCAAGAAGTATCCGGATCGCCTGAAGTCGGCCATGGAAGCCACCGGCGAAACCGATGCGCTGATCGTGCAGGGCGGTTCCATCATGAGCCTGCCGGTGGTCGTCGCCGCCTTCGAATTCGAATTCATGGGCGGCTCGATGGGTTCCGTCGTTGGTGAGCGCTTCGTGCGCGGCGCGCAAATCGCGCTCGAGCAGAAGGTGCCGTTCATTTGCATCACCGCCACCGGCGGCGCCCGCATGCAGGAAGGCCTGCTGTCGCTGATGCAGATGGCCAAGACCACTGCCATGCTGACCAAGCTGTCCGAAAAGAAGCTGCCGTTCATTAGCGTGCTGACCGACCCGACCATGGGGGGCGTCTCGGCCTCGTTCGCCTTCATGGGCGACGTCGTCATCGCCGAACCGAAGGCCCTGATCGGCTTCGCCGGCCCGCGCGTGATCGAGAACACCGTGCGTGAGAAATTGCCAGAAGGTTTCCAGCGCGCCGAGTTCCTGGTCACCAAGGGCGCCGTCGACATGATCGTCGACCGCCGCAAGATGCGCGAAGAAATCGCGCGCCTGCTGGCCCTGCTGCAAAACCAGGCGACCGAAGTCCTGGCTTAAGTCGACACGAAGGGCGGCCGGCGCGGGCAAGCGAACATCTTGCCTCGCCGGTCGCCTTTTTCATGTCCGCATCGCACCGAAACACTACCGTACCCACCATGTCCCCACTTCCCACCACCTTGCCCGATTGGCTGGCCCTGCTCGAGTCGCGCCATGCCGAAACCCATATCGACATGGGCCTGGACCGCGTCCGCGCCGTCAAGGAGCGCATGGGGCTGGCCTTCGATTGCCCGGTGATGATGGTCGCCGGCACCAATGGCAAGGGTTCCACGTGCGCGATGCTCGAATCGGTGCTGCTGCAGTCCGGCTACCGCGTCGGCCTCTACATCAAGCCGCACTTCCTCGACTTCAACGAGCGCGCCCGCATCAATGGCGAGATGGCGTCCGATGAAGCGCTCGTGGGCGCCTTCAACGAAGTCGAAGCCGCCCGCGCCGCGACCGACCTGACGTATTTCGAATTCACCACCCTGGCCATCGCCCATCTGATCGCCAAGAGCGGCGTCGACGTCGCCATCCTCGAAGTCGGCCTGGGCGGACGCCTGGATGCGGTCAACGTCATCGACGCCGACGTGTCCATGGTCACCAGCATCGACATCGACCATACGTCTTACCTGGGCGATACGCGGGAAAAAATCGGCTTCGAGAAGGCCGGCATCTTCCGTCCGGGCAAGCCGGCGATCTGCAGCGACCCGGTGCCGCCGCAATCGCTGATCGACCACGCGGAACAGATCGGCGCCGACCTGTGGTTGCTCGGCCGCGACTTCAACTACCAGGGCGACCAGCAGCAGTGGAGCTATGGCGGCCGCAGCCAGCGCCGCAACTCGCTGGCCTATCCGGCCCTGCGCGGCGCCAACCAGCTGCTCAACGCCTCGGCCGCGCTGGCCGCGCTCGAGGCGCTGCGCATGCAGCTGCCGTGCGGCGCCCAGGAAACCCGCGCCGGCCTGGCCATGGTCGAACTGCCGGGCCGTTTCCAGGTGCTGCCGGGCCGTCCGACCCAGGTGCTGGACGTCGCCCACAATCCCCATGCCTCCGCCACCCTGGCCCAGAACCTGGGCAATATGGGTTTCCACCGTTTCACCTATGCCGTGTTCGGCATCATGGAAGACAAGGACATCGACGCCGTCATCGCGCCGATGGCCGGTTTGGTCGATCACTGGTGCGTGACGAAGCTCGATTCGCCGCGCTCGGCACAGCCCGATGCGCTGGCCGACAAGCTGCGCGAATTGCGGCCGGCCGGCGCCAAGGATGACGATTTTTCTGTGACTAATTTCGCATCGCCAGCCGAGGCTTATGCGAATGCGCTGAGCCGGGCAGGGGAGAATGATAGAATTGTGGTCTTTGGCTCTTTCTACACGGTTGCAGGCGTCATGGCGGCCCGTAAATCGAGTCTTCACTGACTTTCTTCACGCTATTACCTGAACCACATGGGCTTGTTCTCGTTCGGCAATAAAAACAAGCAAGAAACTGTCCAGGACAGTGGGCACTTCGTCAAGGACGACGATTCCGCCTATACCGAGCGCGCCCGTTCCAAGCGCGCAAGCTCCGCAGGCGAGGCGGGCCGCCGCAGCAGCCGTGGCGACCCGATCCTGCCCGAGAAGAAGCGCGCCCGCCGCCGCCTGGTCGGCGCCATCGCGCTGGTCCTGGCGGCCGTCGTCGCGCTGCCGATGCTGCTCGATTCCGAACCCAAGCCGCTCGCCACCGACATCGCCATCCACATCCCGGACAAGGACAAGGCAGCCCCGCTGCCCGTGCCGTCCGAGCAGGTGGCACCAATGGCCAGCGTCGACAGCGACGAAGAGATCGTCGAGCCAGACTCCGCGCCACCGGCCGCCGGTCCCACGGCCTCGGCCCCTGCGGCCAGTGCCCGAGCAAGTAGCGCACCCGTGACGGCCCCTGTAGCCGGCGATCCGCCGCCGATGCGCATGCTGGAACCGGCCGAGCCGCCGAAACCGGAGCCGAAGCCCGAACCAGTCAAGCCCAAGCCAGAACCGAAGCCCGAAGCCAAGCCGGAACCCAAACGGGAGCCGACGCCCGAGAAGAAACCCGAGCCAGCGAAGAAACCGGCCGAGACGCATCCGAAGGCCGAGCAGGTCGCCAAGCCCGCGCCAAAGGACGACGCCGCGCGCGCCATTGCCATCCTCGAAGGCAAGCCGGCCGAGCCGCAAAAGCCGCAAGGCCCGGCGCCGCGCTTCGTGGTGCAGGTCGCCGCCCTGGGCAGCCAGGAAAAGGTCACGGAATTGCAGGACCGCCTGCGCGGCGCCGGCATCGCATCGTTCACCCAGAAGTCTGGCGAACTGATCCGTGTGCGGATCGGTCCGTTCAGCAAGGAAGAAGCCGAGAAAACGCGCGCCAAGCTGGGCGGCATCGGCCTGTCCGGCACCATGGTGCCGCTCTGACCTTGTCCTAAAAGCGTGACGATTTTCGATTACTTGGTGCTGTTCGTGCTGATCGCCTCCGTTGTCATCAGCACCTTGCGCGGCCTGGTCAAGGAAATCCTGTCGCTGGTGGGCTGGATCGTCGCCTTCGTGGTGGCCAATGCCTATGGCGCCGGGCTCGCGCCCTTGCTGCCGGAAGTAATTCCCGGCGACACGGCGCGCTTGATCGTGGCCTTCATCGCGCTGTTCCTTGGCGTGCGTATCCTGATGGGCCTGCTATCGCTGGCGATCGGGGCCCTGGTGGAAGCCACCGGCCTCTCGCTTGCGGACCGCGGCCTTGGCGGCTTGTTTGGATTGGCGCGCGGCATTGTAATCGTGCTGGCCGGCGTCATATTGTGTGGGATGACGGACATCCCTAAGCAGGCATTCTGGCAAGAGGCCCTGTTGTCGCCGATCGCCGAGACCGGCGCCCGTACCGTCAAGCCCTTCCTGCCCGCTGCCATGGCGCAGCACGTGAATTTTTGACCAGCATTCCTCAGTCGTAGAACTTTTTCTGTAATCAAGCACTCAAGCTTTTAGGAGCACACCATGTGTGGCATCGTCGGCGTCGTCTCTCACTCTCCCGTCAACCAGTTGCTGTATGACGCATTGCTGCTGCTGCAGCACCGCGGCCAGGACGCGGCGGGTATCGCGACCAATCACAGCAGCATGTTCTCGATGTTCAAGGCCAATGGCCTGGTCCGGGACGTGTTCCGCACCCGTAATATGCGTTCGCTGCAGGGCAATACCGGTATCGGCCACTGCCGCTACCCGACCGCCGGTTCGTCGAGCGAAGAAGAGGCGCAGCCGTTCTACGTCAACGCACCGTTCGGCATCACGCTGGCCCACAACGGCAACCTGACCAACCAGGCAGTGCTGAAGGACGAGCTGTTCCGCAACGACCGCCGCCACATCAACACCGATTCCGACTCCGAAGTGTTGCTCAACGTGCTGGCGCACGAAATCCAGGAAGCGGCCGACGGCTACTCGCTCGACGCCGACGCCGTGTTCAAGGCGGTCGCCGCCGTGCACCGCCGCGTGCGCGGCGCCTACGCCGTGGTGGCGCAGATCGCCGGCCACGGCCTGCTGGCCTTCCGTGACCCGTTCGGCATCCGTCCACTGTGCCTGGGCATCAATGAGACCGAGCAGGGCAATGAATACCTGGTGGCCAGCGAATCGGTCGCCCTGGAAGGCCTGGGCTTTCGCTTCGTGCGCGACATCGCGCCGGGTGAGGCGGTCTTCATCGACGAAAACAACCAGCTGCACGAGCGCCAGTGCGCCGAAAATCCATCGCTCAACCCGTGCGCCTTCGAATTCGTCTACCTGGCGCGTCCCGATTCCGTGATTGACGGCGCCTCGGTGTATGCCACGCGCCTGCGCATGGGTGAATACCTGGCCGACAAGGTCAGCCGCGAAATCCCGGTCGACGAGATCGACGTGGTGATGCCGATCCCCGATTCCTCGCGTCCGGCCGCGATCCAGCTGGCCTTGAAACTGGGCGTCGAATACCGCGAAGGCTTCATCAAGAACCGCTACATCGGCCGCACCTTCATCATGCCGGGCCAGGGCATGCGCAAGAAATCGGTGCGCCAGAAACTGAACGCGATCAGCTCCGAGTTCAAGGACAAGAACGTGCTGCTGGTCGACGATTCGATCGTGCGCGGCACCACCAGCCGCGAAATCGTGCAGATGGCGCGCGAAGCCGGCGCCCGCAAGGTGTTCTTCGCTTCGGCCGCGCCACCGGTGCTGTACCCGAACGTGTACGGCATCGACATGCCCACCCGCGACGAACTGATCGCCCACGGCCGCACGACGGAAGAAGTGTGCCGCGAGATCACGGCCGACCGCGTGGTGTACCAGGACGTCGACGCATTGAAGCGTGCGATCTCGGACGTCAATCCCGAGCTCAAGAACTTCGAGGCCTCGTGCTTCGACGGCGTCTACGTCACCGGCGACGTGACCCCGGAGTATCTGGATCGCCAGGAATCGGCGCGCCACGCCCCGTCGAGCAAGGACGGCAACGAGGACAAGGTGCGAACCCAGCTCAACCTGAACCCGCCGGTGGCCGCCGAGTAAGCCATGTCGGATAACAAGCGCTACGGCTTCACCACCACCATCCTGCACAACGATCGCCGCAAGACGATCGAGCAGGGTTCGCTGCACAAGCCGGTGCACACCTCGGTCGCCTTCGGCTATGCCGACGCGCGCCAGTTGGCGTCGGTGTTCCAGGGCAAGGAGCCGGGCTTTCGCTACGGCCGCCAGGGCAACCCGACGGTGTCGGCCCTGGAAGACAAGATCAGCAAGATGGAAGACGGCGTCGCCACCCTGTGCTTCGGCACCGGCATGGCGGCGATCGGCGCGCTGTTCCAGGCATTGTTGAAAGCCGGCGACCACATCGTGTCGTCGAGCTTCCTGTTCGGGAACACCAACAGCCTGTGGCAGACGGTGGCGGGGCAGGGCGTCGATGTAGGTTTCGTCGACGCTACCGACGTGGCCCAGGTCGAAGCGGCCTTGCAGCCGAACACCCGCCTGGTATTCGTCGAGACCATCGCCAATCCGCGCACGCAGGTGGCGGACCTGGCCCGTATCGGCGAACTGTGCCGTGCGCGCGGCATCCTGTACGTGGTCGACAACACGATGACCACGCCCTGGCTGTTCCGTCCGAAAGACGTGCATGCCGGGCTGGTGGTCAATTCGCTGACCAAGTCGATCGGCGGTCACGGCATCGCACTGGGCGGCGCGCTGACCGACACGGGCCTCTTCGACTGGGCCGCGTATCCGAACATCGCCCAGAACTTCAGAAAGCAGGCGCCAGGTGCGCAAGGCATGGCCCAGCTGCGGGCCAAGGCGCTGCGCGACTTCGGCGCCGCGCTGGGGCCGGAAGCGGCGCACCACATCGCGGTCGGCGCCGAGACGCTGGCCCTGCGCATGGAGCGCACCTGCGCCAATGCACTGGCGCTGGCGACGATGCTCGAGGCCGACGAGCGCGTCGCTGCCGTGCATTACCCGGGCCTGGCTTCGCACCCGCAGCACGCGATCGTCGATGCGCTGTTCCGCTCCGGCGGCTCGCTGTTGAGCTTCGAGCTGAAAGAAGACATCGACCCGTTCGACTACCTGAATCGCCTTAAACTGGCGATCCCGGCCTCGAACCTGGGCGACAACCGGACGCTCGTGATTCCGGTGGCGCACACGATCTTCTTCGAGATGGGCCCCGAGCGGCGCGCCAGCATGGGCATTGCGGAAGGCTTGATCCGGGTGTCGGTGGGCATCGAGGACACCGATGACCTGGTCGGCGACTTCCGCCAGGCGCTGGATGCGTAAAGCGGAGTAAAACTGTCCTGACAGGGCCGGCAATTGCCGGCCCTGTCATTTTTGCGGTTGAGCCCAGCCGTAAAACACGGCTATCATGGACTTTTACCAGCCCAGCCTTACGGTATGCCCATGAAACGATTCCTGTCCTGCCTGTCCCTCGCGGCGTTGTTCGCAACCGGTGGCGTCGCCTTCGCCGGCGAACTCGAGGATGCCAATGCCCTGTTCGAGAAAAAAGACTTTGCGGGTGCGCTCAAGCTGTACACCAAGCTGGCCAATGCCGGCAACCCACAAGCCCAGCAGCAGCTGGGCCAGATGTACTGGTATGGCGAGGCCGGCGCGGTCGACGAGGCCAAGGCAAAGGAATTGTTTGAAAAGTCGGCCGCCAAGGGCAACAAGGTCGCCGCCGATTCGCTCGTGATCATGCAGCAGCGCGTCGAACGCCGCGCCGAGATCGATTACTGGATCAAGGGCTACGATGGCGCCGAGTTGCAGGCCGGCGAGTACCGCTGCCCGTCGCCGCGCATCCCGCCGGTGTCGAAGGTGAATGACGAGATCGAGCGCGTGAACAAGGCGGTGACCGGCTGGCAGGATTGCTACAACAAGATGGTGACCAACCTGAACACGCAATCGCCGCTGACCAAGCGCATCCCGCCCGATATCGCCAAGCTGATGAACAAGCAGGAAACCGAAGCATCGACCGCCTACCTGGAACAGGTGCGCCAGAACATCGCCGAGGGAGCGAAAGTCAATTCGAAGATGGTATTGGCCGATTTCGCCGCATGGCGCAGCGCGACCGAAGCGTTTGTCGACCAGCACAATGCGGTGGTCAACAAGGCCAAGCAGTAAAGACTGCCTATAAACGTCGTTCCCGCGAAGGCGGGAACCCAAGCCCTCAGCACCGTCACGATCGCTTATTGTGGCGGCGACTCATGCAAACTGGGGTTTCCGCCTTCGCGGGAACGACGGATCGACGGCTGAATCAGTTCCAGCTACGCATCAACCCCACCGCCAGCCCCTCGAGCGCGAACTCTTCGTCGGGCGTGACTTCGATGATCTTGAAGTCGGGGTTCTCGGGCAGCAGTTCGACCAGGTCGCCCGTCTTGCGGTAGCGTTTGACGGTGACTTCTTCGCCCAGGCGGGCGACGACGATCTGGCCGTTCTTGGCGCTGTCGATCTTCTTGACCGCCAAGAAGTCGCCATCCATGATGCCGGCGTCGCGCATCGACCAGCCTTTTACCTTGAGCAAAAAGTCGGGCCGCGCCGCGAACATGGCGGTGTCGACGTTATAGGTGGCTTCGACGTGTTCTTGCGCCAGGATCGGATTGCCCGCAGCAACGCGGCCGACCAGCGGCAGCGACATCAGGGAAGGCGGCGGCATCGGAATTTGCTCGACGCTGGCGCCGACCAGGCGGATGCCGCGCGAGGTGCCCGGCGAAATCTCGATCGCGCCCTTGCGCGCCAGGGCTTGCAGGTGTTCTTCGGCCGCATTGGCCGAGCGGAAGCCCAGTTCGGCCGCGATTTCGGCCCGGGTCGGAGGGAAACCCGTGTTCTCGATCGCTTCCTTGATCAGGTTAAGGATCTGTTCTTGCCTTGCAGTGAGCTTGAGCATAAATATCTTGCGAAACGGGTTAGTAGAGATAGACTGTATTTTTGTACAGTATTCTGCTATACGCAAGGGATATACACGAAAAAGCGCAAAAAAAGCGCGCGCAACACAAAAAATACGCTTCGTGCAAGGGTAATTGTCGAGTGACAGTGGCGCCAGGATCAGGCGCTTGACAGCCAGGTTCCCATTTTGCCCATTTCACGCTATACTAGCTGGCTGTTCCCTTCCCACACTCGTCTTGACGCCGAGGTGGGCATTTATGTAAAACGTCCTCAAGGAGTAATGCATGCGTCATTATGAAATCGTTTTTATCGTCCACCCGGACCAGAGCGAGCAAGTCCCGGCGATGATCGAGCGTTACAAGACCACGGTGACCAGCCGCGGCGGTAACATCCATCGCGTCGAAGACTGGGGCCGCCGTCAAATGGCTTACCAGATCCAGAAGCTGCCAAAAGCACACTACATCTGCCTGAACATCGAATGCGACAACGAGACCCTGGTCGAGCTGGAAACCGCATTCAAGTTCAATGATGCCGTTCTGCGTCATCTGACCGTCAAGATGAAGAAAGCAGAAACCGCACCGTCGCCGATGATGAAATCGGTGCAGCGCGAAGACGCAGCCAAGAGCCACCGTGCAGAAGCCGCTGCTCCTGCAGCTGCTGCTCCAGCCGCTGCCGCTGCCTAAGATTTTTTCCAGGAATTCGTAACAAGCAAGTAGTAGAAGAACCGGGTGAATCAGTTCCAGCTCGTGGCGACCATCGCCGAGCGTGATGTCCTGCGCTACACCCCGGCCGGCGTGCCGATCGTTTCAGCCGTCCTGATGCACAGTTCGCATCAGCGAGAGGCGGGGGTCGATCGCCTGGTCGAGTTCGAAGTCCCCGCGTTCGCCGCGGGCGAGATTTCGGGCAGGTTCGGCAGCGCCGAGCTCGGCGCCAGCTACCGCTTCAATGGATTCCTTGCACGAAAAAATCGCAACAGCAAAGCCCTGGTGTTTCACATCATTGATTTCAGTGCCGCTTAACCGGCAATTTAGATATACAGGAGCCTCAAATGGCATTCGGTAAAAAGTTCGACAAAAACAAAGCTAAAGAAAAACTCAAGCGCAAACAGCAGAACCCGCTGTTCAAGCGCAAGAAATTCTGCCGCTTCACCGCCGCTGGTGTTGAGCAGGTTGACTACAAAGACGTCGACACCCTGAAGGACTTCGTCCAGGAAAACGGCAAGATCATGCCAGCACGTCTGACCGGCACCAAGGCGCACTACCAGCGTCAGGTCGACACCGCCATCAAGCGCGCCCGCTACCTGGCGCTGCTGCCGTACACCGACCTGCACCACGGTTAATCGGTTACGTCAGCTATCCTGGAGATAAAACATGCAAATCATTCTGTTGGAAAAAGTTCTCAACGTCGGCAACCTGGGCGACGTCGTCAAAGTCAAGGACGGTTACGCACGTAACTTCCTGATCCCACAAAAGATGGCCCGCCGCGCTACCGCCGGCGCCGTCGCCGAGTTCGAAGCCAAGCGCGCCGAACTGGAAAAAGCAGCCGCCGAGAAACTGGCAGCCGCCCAAGCCCAAGGCGACAAGCTGAGCGGCCTGACCGTCACCATCGGCCAGAAGGCCGGCGTCGACGGCCGTCTGTTCGGTTCGGTCACCAACGCTGACATCGCTGAAGCGCTGACCAAGCAAGGCTTCCCGGTCGAAAAAGCTGCCGTTCGCCTGCCGACCGGCCCGCTGAAGACCACCGGCGAATTCCCGATTGCAGTCGCACTGCACACCGACGTCGTGTCGGAAATCACCATCGCTGTCGTGGGCGAAGCTGCCTAAGCGAATGCTGAACTGAAGTAAAAGCAGTACACAAAAAAGCCGGGTTCTCCCGGCTTTTTTGCTTTTGAAACTCACCAATTATGACAGCCGTGTGACAGGAGAAGGTATAATGCCGCCCATGAACGCAGCACCCTCAGACCCGCAGATCGAAGCCCTGCGCATCCCCCCGCATTCCATCGAAGCAGAGCAGTCCGTCATCGGCGGCCTGCTGCGCGATAATGCCGCCTGGGACCGCATCGCCGACTTCATGCATGCGGAAGACTTCTACCGTTACGATCACCGCATCATCTTCGAACAGATGGTCCGCCTGATCAACGCCGGCAAGCCGGCCGACGTGATCACGGTCTATGAAGCCTGCAACCAGCTCGGCAAGGCCGAGGAGGTGGGTGGCCTGCAATACCTGAACGCGATGGCGCAGAACACGCCGTCGGCCGCCAATATCCGCCGCTACGCCGAGATCGTGCGCGACCGCGGCATCCTGCGCCAGCTGATCACCGTCGCCGACGAGATTTCCGGCAATGCGTTCAATCCGCAGGGCAAGGAAGTCAAGCAGATGCTCGACGAAGCGGAATCGCAGATCTTCGCCATCGCCGAGCAGGGGGCTCGCGGCGCCCAGGGCTGGCTGGCGGTGCAACCGCTGCTGACCCAGGTGGTCGAGCGCATCGACGAACTGTACTCGCGCGAGAACCAGGGCGAGATCACCGGCGTGCCGACCGGCTTCATCGACCTCGACCGCATGACTTCCGGCCTGCAGCCGGGCGACCTCGTCATCGTCGCCGGCCGTCCGTCGATGGGCAAGACCGCGTTTTCGGTGAACATCGGCGAGAACGTCGCGATCGAGGCCGGCCTGCCGGTCGCCGTGTTCTCGATGGAGATGGGCGGCACCCAGCTGGCCATGCGTATGCTCGGCTCGGTCGGCCAGCTCGACCAGCACCGCCTGCGTACCGGCCGACTGAACGACGAGGACTGGCCGCGCCTGACGCACGCCATCCAGAAGATGAACGATGCGCAGCTGTACATCGATGAAACCCCCGCATTGAACCCGATCGAGATGCGCGCGCGCGCGCGCCGCCTGGCGCGCCAGTGCGGCAAGCTCGGGCTCATCATCGTCGACTACCTGCAGCTGATGCAGGGTTCGAAGCCGGGCGACAACCGCGCGTCCGAGATCTCCGAGATCTCGCGCTCGCTGAAAGGCCTGGCCAAAGAGCTGCAGTGCCCCGTGATCGCGTTGTCGCAGCTGAACCGCTCGCTGGAACAACGCCCCAATAAACGTCCCGTGATGTCCGACTTGCGCGAATCCGGCGCTATCGAACAGGATGCGGATGTGATCATCTTCCTGTACCGCGACGAAGTCTACAACCCGGATTCGCCCGACAAGGGCACTGCCGAGATCATCATCGGCAAGCAGCGTAACGGTCCGATTGGGGCGATTCGCCTCACCTGGATTGGCCAATACACCAAATTTGGCAACTACAGCGGTAACCTCGCCGTTTATCAGGGCGATTAAACCGATATTCAGTGTCGTCATCTGTCCACGACGGCGGCATGACCCAGAGAGAACTCCACGGAGAAAAATAATGTTTGGACGTTTCCTGCCCAAAGAGGGCAATTTCTTTGAACTGTTCAACCAACACGCGGCCTTGTGCGTGAAGGGTGCGCACGAGATGGTTGGCCTGATGACCAACTTCGATGACTTGGAAACCCGTACCCACGCGGTCGAGACCATCGAGAAGCAGGCCGACAAGATTACCTACGCCACGGTCGACCTGCTGCACAAGACCTTCATCACCCCGCTCGACCGCGACGACATCCACAAGCTGATCACGCGCATGGACGACATCCTGGACATGATGGAAGACGCGGCCCAGACCGTTTCTCTGTACGACCTGCACGCGGTTACGCCGGAAGCGAAGCGCCTGGCCGAGCTGTGCCTGTCGTGCTGCCTGAAGGTGCAGGAAGCCGTCTCGATGCTGCACGATATGGACAATGCGCCGAAGATCGTCGCCATCTGCGAAGAGATCGACCGCTTCGAGTCGGACGCCGATCACGTGATGCGCGCTGCCATGTCCAAGCTGTTCCGCGACGAACCGGACGTGCGCAACCTGATCAAGATGAAAGCGATCTACGAGATCCTGGAAACCGTTACCGACCGCTGCGAAGACGTGGCCAACATCATCGAAGGCATCATCGTCGAGAACGCGTAAGCGCCTTCGAACCGGTAACGATTATGGAAACTCTACATATCAGCATTTACGTGCTGGGCATGCTGGTCGTCCTGGCGCTGATCTTCGACTTCATGAACGGCTTCCACGACTCGGCGAACTCGATCGCCACCGTCGTGTCGACCGGCGTCCTGAAGCCGCAGCACGCCGTGGCGATGGCCGCATTCTTCAACTTCATCGCGATCTTCGTGGTCAACATGAAGGTGGCGCAAACCATCGGCAAGGGAACCATCGACCCGAACATCGTCGACCACTACGTGATCTTCGGCGCCCTGGTCGGGGCGATCTCCTGGAACCTGATCACCTGGTACTACGGCATCCCGTCCTCGTCCTCGCACGCCCTGATCGGCGGCCTGGTCGGCGCGGCGGTAGCGAAAGCCGGTACCGGTTCGCTGATCTCCGGTGGCCTGCTCAAGACTGTGGCCTTCATCGTGGTGGCGCCGCTGCTGGGCTTTGCGCTGGGGTCGATCATCATGCTGATCGTGGCCTGGGTGTTCGTCAAGGCGACGCCGCGCAAGGTCGACGGCCTGTTCCGTAAATTGCAACTGGTCTCGGCCGCGGCCTATTCGCTGGGCCACGGCGGCAACGATGCGCAGAAAACCATGGGCATCATCTGGATGCTGCTGATCGCGGCCGGCTACGTCAATGCCGCCGACGCGCATCCACCGGCCTGGGTCATCATCTCGTGCTATGCCGCGATCGCCTTCGGCACGCTGTTCGGCGGCTGGCGCATCGTCAAGACCATGGGCCAGAAGATCACCAAGCTCAAACCGGTGGGCGGCTTCTGCGCCGAGACCGGCGGCGCGATGACCCTCCTGATGTCGAGCGCGTTCGGCATCCCGGTGTCGACCACCCACACTATCACCGGCGCCATCGTCGGCGTGGGCGCCTCGCAAAAGGCCTCGGCGGTGCGCTGGGGCGTGGCGGGCAATATCGTCTGGGCCTGGATCTTTACCATTCCGGCGTCGGCCTTCATGGCGGCAGTGGCGTGGTGGGTTGGGACCCACATCATGTAACAGCGCTTTTCAAGCGCAAAAAAAACGGAGCCGCGCGGCTCCGGTTTTTTTTTGCGCTGCACACGCTCGCCGGTTCAACGCGTCAGGCCTTCGTTGACGCCGGTGCCGTTGCCGGCGTTCTTCATGTTCTCGAGGTCGGTCTTGTCGACGGAGCTGGCGTTGTTGGCGGTCTGCCCCCGCTTGCGCGGCAGGTAGGTGCCGAGCGGGACATAGCGTTCTTCCTGCGCGCTGGCGCTGGCGGCGGCATCGCCGCTCGGAGTGGTGGATGCGCAGCCCGCAAGCAGCAGGGCCGCCGCCGGGACAATCAGGATGATCTTCATTCGATGCTCTTTCGTGGACTGGGAAGGACGGGTCGTCTGTGTGTATTGACAGCCCGGATCCATTCTACCGCCAGCGGAACGGGTGGTTCCTCTCGATTCTGGCAGGTGCCGCGCGTCGCGCGCCGTGCTAGCCGAGGTCGACCTCGAGGCCTTCGTAGGCCAGGAAGACCCGCAGGCCGTCCAGGCGTCCGGCATGGCGCGCCATCACCTCGGCAAACACCGCTTCCAGTTCATCGTCCCCACGCGTTGGCTCGTGGTGGGTGCAGTAGAGCGTACGCGCGCCCACGCGCAGCGCCATGTCGAACGCGCCGTCGAAGGTGCCGTGGCCCCAGCCCCGCTTGGACGGGTATTCGTCGCGCGTGTACGAGCAGTCGACGATCAGGGCGTCCACGCCGCGCATGACGGCATCCATGCGGCGTTCGCGCTCGCGCAGGTGTTCCTCGCAGGCAGCGTGCGCGTCGCTTCTGGCCGGGTGCGGGTTGGGCCAGGGCTCATGGTCGCCGGTGAAGAACAGCGACTTGCCGTTGCAGTCGATGCGGTAGCCGAGGTTGAGCACCGGGTGGTTCATCGCCACGTTCGACACCACGGCGTCTTCCACCGCGATCGGCGTTTCGATGTCGAGCGTGCGGTAGTCGAGGGTGGCGCTCATCTCGGCCTCGCCGACCGGGAAGTAACTGTTCTGTAGTTGTACGTTCATCACGTGCTCGATGCCGTGGCCCGTGATTTCGTCGTGGGCGCCGTGCAGGCGCACCCGGTTGCCCTTGACGAACAGCGGCGCAAAGAAGGGCAGTCCGTGGATGTGGTCCCAGTGGCTGTGCGTGATGAAGATATTGGCGGCCACCGGCCCTTGCTGGACCAGGTGCTGGGCCAGCGGGAACAGCCCGGTGCCGCCGTCCAGGATCAGGAGGGCGCCGGCGTCGGTGCGCACCTCGATGCAGGTGGTGTTGCCGCCGTAGCGCGCGGTACGCGGACCCGGCGACGGGATCGATCCACGCACTCCCCAGAACCGGAATTTCATTGCAGTTCTCCCGTCACGATCATCTCGTTCTTATTCTAAACAGCCTCGATGATACCGGGTCATTATCGCTCTAGCATGAAGATCAATGATTTGAGCACAATTGTGCGTGCTCAATGTCAGGCATCGCCAGCGTCACGCACCCGCGCCAGCAGCAGTTCGCGCTCGGCGGCGTTGGCGGTGAGCGCGGCCGCGCGCGCGAATTCGGCGCGCGCTTCCGGCCGTCGGCCGA
Source organism: Massilia sp. Soil_C_3 (assembly GCF_057657035.1). Classification (NCBI taxonomy): domain Bacteria; kingdom Pseudomonadati; phylum Pseudomonadota; class Betaproteobacteria; order Burkholderiales; family Oxalobacteraceae; genus Massilia; species Massilia sp. Soil_C_3. Next base: position 9,001 of record NZ_JBDGJG010000016.1, on the reverse strand, counting down.
GCTTGAACAGCAGGTCGCCGCGCACGCTCGGCAGCCAGTGATAGCCGTCCAGCCGGCTGTCCGCGAGCAGCCGGTCGGCCAGCGCCAGGCCGGCCGCGGGGCCGTCGGCCATGCCCACCGCCACCGCGCGGTTGAGTTCGACGACCGGAGAGGGCTGGACCGCGGCCAGTTCTCCGTACAGGTCGGCGATGCGGCGCCAGTCGGTCAGCTCGGCACGGTGGGCGCGCGCGTGGCAGGCGGCGATCTCGGCCTGCAGCACGTAGGATCCGCGTGGCAGGGCGATGCGCGCCGCGCGCTCGAGGGCGGCCAGGCCGCGCCGGACCAGCACGCCGTCCCAGCGCGCGCGGTCCTGGTCGAGCAGCAGCACCGGCCGCCGTGCCGCGTCCAGGCGCGCCGCCATGCGCGAAGCCTGCAGCTCGATCAGCGCCACCAGGCCATGCACCTCGGGCTCGTTCGGCGCCAGCTCGGCCAGGATGCGGCCCAGGCGCAGCGCCTCGTCGACCAGGGCCGGGCGCATCCAGTCGGCGCCGGCCGTGGCGGTATAGCCCTCGTTGAAGATCAGGTAGACCGCCTCCAGCACGGCGCCCAGGCGCTCGCCCAGCTCGCCAGGCGGCGGCAGTTCGAACGGCACCTTCGCCTCGCCCAGGGTGCGCTTGGCGCGCACGATGCGCTGGGCCATGGTGCTCTCGGGCACCAGGAAGGCGCGCGCGATCTCGCCGGTCGCCAGGCCGCCAAGCAGCTTGAGCGTCAGCGCCAGGCGCGCATCGAGCGACAGTACCGGGTGGCAGGCGGTGAACATCAGGCGCAGCAGGTCGTCCTTGAGCACGTCGCTGCGCCTCGCGTCGAGGTCATCCACGAAATCCGGCACGCTCAGTTCCTTTCTTCCGGCCTCCTGGGCCAGGAGGTCGAGGCCGATCTGTTCCAGTTTCTGGCGCAGGCTGCGATCGCGCCGCAGCAGGTCGAAGGCGCCATTGCGCGCCGTCGTGAGCAACCAGGCGCCGGGACGGTCGGGTATGCCGTCGCGCGGCCAGCGTTCCAGCGCCGCCACCAGGGCGTCCTGGGCCAGCTCCTCGGCCAGCCCGACGTCGCGCACGATGCGCGCGACGCTGCCGACGATGCGGCCGGATTCGATCCTCCACAGCGCCGCGATGGTGTCCTCGACCTTGCCCGTCATTGTCCTTCGCTCGGCGGCATGCTTTCCCGCATTTCTTCCATGTAGGCGAGCTCCCAGATATGGCCATCGAGGTCCTCGAAGGCATGCTGGTACATGAAGCCGTGGTCTTGCGCTTCGCGCGGAATGCTGCCGCCGGCCGCCACCGCCTTCGCGACCGTGTCGTCGACCGCGGCGCGGCTGTCGCGCGACAGGCACAGCAGCACTTCGGTGCTGGTGCGGGCATCGGCGATCTTCTTGTTGGTGAAGGTCTGGAAGAAGGGCTCGGTCAGCAGCATCACGTAGATGTGACCGTGGCTGACGATCATGCAGGCGGCGTTGTCGTCGCTGAACTGGGGATTGAAACTGAAGCCGACGGCACCGAAGAAGGCGCGGCTGGCCTCGAGGTTCTTGACGGGCAGGTTGACGTAGATTTGCTGGTTGCTCATGAAGATTCTCCGGTCTCAGGCTTATTGTGCGCGCATGCGTTCGATGGTCTCGCTGGGGGCGAAGTCGTCCAGTTCGAACACTTGGCGCACTTCGATCTCGGCTTCCAGGCCCGGGCCCTGGGGATTGGGAAAGCGGCGCGTCCATTCGAGCGCTTCCTCGCGCGAGCGGACCTGGATCAGGGTGTAGCCGGCGATCAGCTCCTTGGTTTCGGCGAAGGGGCCATCGACGACGCGCCGCTCGCCGCCCTCGTAGCGGATGCGCCAGCCCTGGCTGGTGGGCTTGAGGCCATTGCCGTCGAGGAGGACGCCGGCGCGCGCCAGCTCCTGGTGGTAGTCGTTCATTTCGGCGAGCAGCGACTCCTGCGGCATCTCTCCCGCTTCGCTTGCGGCGCTGGCCTTGACGATGATCATGAAACGCATGGGGTTCTCCTGTGGTGGTGAGTGGCCCGCGGCAGCAGGCCTTGCATGGTCCACGACGAACGGCACTCACCGTTTTCGACAATCCCGACGATCAATCATGAAAAATATCTTTAGCGCATGAAGCAGGGCGCCAGCGCGCGCACCTCGACCGTGGCCCATTCGGCGGCCGGACACTCGGCCGCCAGGGCGATTGCCTCGTCGCGCGAGTCAACATTGACCATGAAGAACCCGCCCACCATTTCCTTGGCTTCGGCGAACGGGCCATCGACGATGCGCGCCTTGCCGGCCGGGACGGTCACCCGCACCGCACTCTCCGTGGACGCCAGCGATTCGGCCGCCAGCAACAGGCCGCGTTCCTTCAGGTCCTCTCCCCAGCGCAGCATGCGCTCGTAGGCGGCGCGTCCTTCGGCATCGCTGCGGGTGGCGCGCTGGCCGACCGGCTCGTGAATGAGCAGCATGTGGGGCATGGGATCTCCTGTGATGTGGGTGAACCCGGCCATTCTACGGCTTCGGCAATGGCGTAGGCACGCTGCGGTGCGGTATTCAAGACCACCGATCGAAGCGCCTCAAGGCAGCATGCCGTTGGGGTTGGCCGATTCCTTGGGAATGATCTGCAGCACGTCCCAGTGCTCGAAAATCTTTCCTTCAGGCGTGAGCCGGAAAATGTCAATGGCGGCGTAGTCGTGGTCGCCCGGCCAGTGCTGGCGGCAGTGCAGGACCACCAGATCGGCTTCGGCGACCATGCGCCGGATGTCGACGCGTTTCCCGGGCCACTCCCGGGCCATGCGCTCGAAATAGGCGATGAAGCCGTCGATCCCATCCGGCACATGCGGGTTGTGCTGGATGTAGACGTCGCCGGCATAGCGTTCGATTGCCTCGCGCGGCCGGCATTCGTTGAACATCAGCTCGTAGAAGGCGACGACATTGGCCTTGTTCCTCTCGATATCGGTCATGGGGGCTCCAGAAATCGTGGCGTACAAATAAAAACGCCCGCCGGTGAGGGCGGGCGTCGGTGGTCAAACGACCGTCATGCTCAGAGCACGTCGCTCGCGTGATCGGCCAGGCGCGAGCGTTCGCCGCGCGCCAGGGTCACGTGGCCGCCATGGCTCCAGCCCTTGAAGCGGTCGACCACATAGGTCAGGCCGCTCGAACCTTCGGTGAGGTAAGGCGTGTCGATCTGTGCGATATTGCCCAGGCACAGGATCTTGGTGCCGGGACCGGCGCGCGTCACCAGGGTCTTCATCTGCTTCGGCGTCAGGTTCTGCGCCTCGTCGATGATGAGGAACTTGTTGACGAAGGTGCGGCCGCGCATGAAGTTGAGCGACTTGATCTTGATGCGCGAGCGGATCAGGTCTTGCGTGGCGGCGCGGCCCCAGTCGCCGGCATCGCCGTCCGACTTCATGAGCACCTCGAGGTTGTCGTCGAAGGCGCCCATCCATGGCGACATCTTCTCTTCTTCGGTGCCCGGCAGGAAGCCGATGTCCTCGCCCACCGGCACCGTCACGCGGGTGACGATGATCTCGTTGTAGAGCTTGGTCTCCAGCACTTGCGCCAGGCCTGCCGCCAGCGCCAGCAGGGTTTTACCCGTACCGGCCTGGCCCAGCAGGGTGACGAAGTCGACCTCGGGATTCATGAGCAGGTTGAGGGCGAAGTTCTGCTCGCGGTTGCGCGCCGTGATGCCCCAGACGTTGTTCTTGTTGTGGCTGTAGTCGCGCAGGGTCTGCAGCACCGCGGTCTTGCCGTTGATCGACTTGACTTGCGCGTACAGCGGCGACTGGCCGTCCTTCGGTTCGAGGAACAGGAACTGGTTCACCAGCAGGCTCGGGATCAGCGGACCGGTGACGCGGTAATAGGTCGCCGAGCTGCCGTTCTTGTTCTCCTGCCAGGATTCGACGTCCTTGCCGTGCTTGTCCCAGAAGTCGTCCGGCAGCTGGACGATGCCCGAGTACAGCAGGTCGGTGTCTTCCAGCACGTGGTCGTTGAAGTAATCCTCGGCCGGCAGGCCGATGGCGCGCGCCTTGATGCGCATATTGATGTCTTTCGACACCAGTACGATGGCGCGGCCCGCCATCTGCTGCTCCAGCGCGCGCACGACACCCAGGATCTGGTTGTCGGCCTTGCCGGACGGCAGACCTTCGGGCAGGGCGGCGCTGTTCAGGCGGGTCTGGAACAAGAGGCGGCCCTTGGCATCCTTGTTGCCCAGCTTGGACAGCGGAATGCCGGACTCGATGGCGTCGTCGTCGACGTTGGCGATCAGGGCGTCGAGCGTGCGCGAGACCTGGCGCGCATTGCGCGCCACTTCGGACATGCCCTTCTTGTGGTTGTCCAGCTCTTCGAGCGTCATCATCGGCAGGTAGACGTCGTGCTCTTCGAAGCGGAACAGCGAGCTTGGATCGTGCATCAGCACATTGGTATCGAGCACGAACACCTTGGTGGCGCCGGAGCGATCGGCCTTGCGGCTGGTGGACGACTTGATGGTCACTTCGACCGGCTTGTGCTTGGCCGGATGCGGTTGATCGGCGTCGGTCTCGCGCAGCTTGGCTTGCGCAGGGGCGGCTTCAGGCCAGTTCTGCTTGCCTTGCTTGCCAGTCTTGCGCTCTGGTTGGGCCGCCTGTTCGGCGACGGCTGGTACGGCTGCGACAGGTTTAACAACCGCGGGTGCTTGCGCCGCGGCGAGGGTGTCTTGCGCCTTGCGGCGTGCGCGCGATTTCGGCGTCGGCACGGCCTGGCCGCTGATCAGGTCCTCGACCTCGTCATTGGCCTGGGCCGAGACGGGACGTACCGGCGATTTGCCGGGTTCGGCCTTGGGGTAATCTTTTGCCAGCAGCATGGTCGCTGGCTGGGTAGGCATCTTTGGCAGTGGCATCAGGTTCTCAATCTAAAAAAAGTCTGGATGGCCGTGCGCGCGCTGGCCACGTGGCGCGCTGCCGCACGGAGTCGATGCTACTAACGGGAGTGGCGGATGAACCGCCGCGTGGACTGCGACGAAAAATGTCTGCAGTAAGGCCGAGCCCGGAAATACTCCGGCCCGGCGGGAAACCAGATTGGAAGGATGCGGATGAATTACGCGTTGACTCAAAATAAAGGATAGCGATCCAGCAGGTTGAACAAACTGGAGCCATCCGTAATTCAGGGCTGGCTCTTCAAAAATTCCAGCACTTCGGTGACGTGATCGTTGACTTTCACGCCACGCCATTCTTTCACCAATCGGCCTTGAGCGTCAATGACAAACGTACTGCGCTCGACTCCACGCACCTGTTTGCCATACATATTTTTCATCTTCATGACATTGAATTGCGTGCAGACGGCTTCGTCCGGATCGGAGATCAGTTCGAAGGGCAGGCCCAGCTTGGCCTTGAAGTTCTCGTGCGAGCGCAGCGAATCGCGGCTCAGGCCATAGATCTCGGCGCCCAGCGCCTGGAATTCGGGCCAGGCTTCGCGAAAGGCGATGCTCTCGGTGGTGCAGCCCGGCGTATTGTCCTTGGGGTAGAAGTACAGCACGGTGTACCTGGCGGGACGGCCAAAGAGCTCGAAGGTGTGGCCACCGGTCATCGGGGCGGAAAATGGGGCGATGGTTGCTGGGCTCTCGGCCACGGGCTTCTCCTGGGCAGTGACAGCGCGTTGCGCTGCGATATTAACCTCCCGGCGCATGGTGGCGGGGAGCGGCACTGGCATGATAATCCGGCCATGCCACCTGCCGCTAGTGTCCGGCTGGACAGAATCGCACTATTTACGTGGTTTATGAAACGTTTCCGCCTGTCCAAGCCCCGTGGTTCAGGCGGCGGCGTCGAGGATCAGCGCCAGCGTGACCTTGCGGCCTTCGCCCATCAGCACGTTATAGGTGCGGCAGGCGGCCGCGTTGTCCATGCTTTCGACGCCGATGTGCATGGCCGACAGGCTGGCCACCAGGCGCGGGTGCACGAAGCGCTGGCGCGCGCCGGTGCCGAGGATGACGACGTCCGGCGCGTCCTTTGCGATCTCCTCGAAATGGGCGGCGGTGAGTTCGTCGAAGCGGGTCACGTTCCACGGCCGCGGCGCGATCTCCGGGAGCACGGTGAGGCTGTAATTGAAGCGCTCGGCATTGATTTCCACGCCCGCAGCGTCGTAGCCGGTGACGGTCTGGTATTGTTGGGTGTTGTCGGAATGAAGCTTCATGACGTTTGCTGAAATCCCGTGTGCTGGCAAAGGCCCATTGTAACCGGATCGGCAAGGTTGCCTAAATGGGGCGCTTTCGGCAGAATGGTATTTTTCGCACTGCAACAGAGCACGCTCACATCTGGGGAAATTTTGAGACCGATCGCCAAATCCAACAAGCTCGACGACGTCTGCTACGAAATCCGTGGACCGGCCCTGGAAAAGGCGCGCCAGATGGAAGAAGACGGCCAGAAGATCATCAAGCTCAATATCGGCAACCTCGCCGTGTTCGGCTTCGACGCGCCGGACGAGATCGTCAGCGACATGATCCGCAATATGCATGGCGCGGCCGGTTATACCGACTCCAAGGGCATGTTCGCGCCGCGCAAGGCCGTCATGCACTACACGCAAGAAAAGAACATCGCCGGCGTGGGCATCGACGACATCTACCTTGGCAATGGCGCCTCGGAACTGATCGTGATGGCGATGCAGGGCCTGTTGAACAACGGCGACGAAGTGCTGGTGCCGGCGCCCGATTATCCGCTGTGGACCGCTGCCGTGAGTCTGGCCGGCGGCGCGCCGATCCATTACGTGTGCGACGAGCAGTCCGGCTGGCTGCCCGACATCGAGGACATGCGCCGCAAGATCACGCCGAACACGCGCGCGATCGTCGTCATCAACCCGAACAACCCGACCGGCGCCCTGTATCCACGCGAAGTGCTGCTCGACATCATCGAGCTGGCGCGCCAGCACCAGTTGATCATCTACGCCGACGAGATCTACGACAAGACCCTGTATGACGGCTTTGAGCATGTCTCGATGGCCTCGCTGGCCGACGACGTGCTGTTCGTGACCCTCAACGGCCTGTCGAAGAACTACCGTTCCTGCGGCTATCGCGCCGGCTGGATGGTGGTCTCGGGCGAGAAGCGCCACGCCAAGGGCTATATCGACGGCCTGAACATACTGGCGTCGATGCGCCTGTGCGCCAATGCGCCGGGCCAGTTCGCCATCCAGACCGCCCTCGGCGGCTACCAGAGCATCAACGACCTGGTGGGGCCGGGCGGGCGCCTGCTGAAACAGCGCGACCTCGCGCATAAATTGCTTACCGATATACCGGGTGTGTCCTGCGTCAAGCCAAAAGCCGCGCTCTACATGTTCCCGCGCCTCGATCCGAAGATGTATCCGATCACGGACGACCAGCAGTTCATCTGCGAACTGCTGTCCGAGGAAAAAGTGCTGCTGGTGCAAGGCACCGGCTTCAACTGGATCGCCCCGGACCATTTCCGGCTGGTGTTCCTGCCCAATTCCGACGACCTGACCGACGCTTGCGGACGCATCGCGCGCTTCCTCGACGGTTACCGACGACGCCATGCCTGAACGGGACCGGCGTCCTGACCATCAAGAGAAACAGATTTTATGAAACCGATTCAAGTTGGCCTCCTGGGCATCGGCACCGTGGGTGCCGGTACCTTCAACGTCCTTCAACGCAACCAGGAAGACATCCGCCGCCGCGCCGGACGCGGCATCGAGATTGCGATGATTGCGGCGCGCAATATTGAGCGCGCGCGCGAAGTGACCGGCGGTAAGGTCGACATCGTGGCCGACCCGTTTGCGGTGGTCAACAATCCGGACATCGACATCGTCGTCGAGCTGATCGGCGGCTACGAGCTGCCGCGCGAACTAGTACTTCAAGCAATAGCCAACGGCAAGCATGTCGTCACGGCCAACAAGGCGCTGCTGGCGCTGCATGGCAACGAGATTTTCGCCGCCGCGCAAGAAAAAGGCGTGATGGTGGCCTTCGAGGCGGCCGTCGCCGGCGGCGTGCCGATCATCAAGGCCCTGCGCGAAGGCCTGACCGCCAACCGCATCGAATCGGTGGCCGGCATCATCAACGGCACCACCAACTTCATCCTGACCGAGATGCGCGAGAAGGGTCTGGATTTCGCTTCTGTCTTGAAACAGGCGCAGGAACTTGGCTATGCCGAGGCCGACCCGACCTTCGACATCGAGGGTGTCGATGCGGCCCATAAACTGACCATCATGTCGGCAATCGCCTTCGGCATCCCGGTCCAGTTCGACAAGGCCTATATCGAAGGCATCAGCCAGTTGCAGGCGGCCGACATCCGCTACGCCGAACAGCTCGGCTATCGCATCAAGCTGCTGGGCATCACGCGCCGCACCCACACCGAGTCGGGCGAGGGCGTCGAGCTGCGCGTGCACCCGACCCTGATCCCGGCCGCGCGCCTGATCGCCAATGTCGAAGGCGCGATGAACGCGGTGCTGGTGCAGGCCGACGCGGTCGGCGCCACGCTGTACTACGGCAAGGGCGCCGGTTCGGAGCCCACGGCATCGGCCGTGATCGCCGACCTGGTCGACGTGACCCGTCTCCTGACCGCCGACCCGTACAGCCGCGTGCCGCACCTGGCGTTCCAGCCGAACCAGATGACCGACGTGGCGATCATGCCGATGTCCGAGATCACCACCAGCTACTACCTGCGCGTGCACGTGCAGGACCAGCTGGGCGTGATGGCCGACCTGACCCGCATCCTGGCCGATGCCGGCATCTCGATCGATGCCGTGCTGCAGAAGGAACCGGGCAACCGGGTCGACATCGACATCATCATGCTGACGCACCAGACGCGCGAAAAGAACATCGACGCGGCGATCGCCAAGATCGAAGGCTTGCCGGCGGTGATCGGCAAGGTGACGCGGATCAGGCTGGAAGCGCTGGGCTGAGCTGGCTGCGTTTCAAGAGACCATTAGCTCCCGCCCGTCGTTCCCGCGAAGTGAACTGCCACAAGAAAGTCGGACAGCTATTGTCCACTTTCGAGGGGTAGATGGTTAAACG
>NZ_JBDGJG010000015.1:0-133607 GCF_057657035.1 Massilia sp. Soil_C_3 | reverse complement strand
GTGCAATACAGAGCCCAGGCCGTCTAAACGAACATCCACCCGTCTCAGTTTAAGGGGTCACATCACAGGCGGGAACCCAAGTTTGCTAGCGCTGTCGTAACGCGAACAACTTAGGTTCCCGCCTGCGCGGGAACGACGGTCTTGGGGCGACCTAATACTGTGTATGTTCCATGCGGCTCTAGGGACTTACGTCAATTCCAGCACCACCGGCTGATGATCCGACGCCGCCGTCTCCGACTGCACGTCGAGCGCCGTCAGCCGCGACGCGAGGTCGTCGGTGACGAAGAAATAGTCATAGCACTCAGGCCGCTCGGGCCACGGGAAACCGTGCAGCCCGGTGGTCGGTGCGCGCGCCATGTCGCCGTGCAGCACGCGCCAGGCGTCCACCAGCGGCAGCGCGCCAGGTTCAGGCGCGCCCAGGAGTGCCTGGTAATCCGGCGCATCGGGTGCGAAATTGAAATCGCCGCACAGGATCGCCGAACCGGGCCGGAAGCCCAGCTGGAATGGCGCATCGAGGTTCGGATCGGGCTGGAACAGGCGCGAGCGGGCGCAGGCTTCGGCATGCAGCTCGCGGATGCGCGCCACTTGCGCCATGCGCTGCGGCGGCGAATAGTATTCCAGGTGGGTGGTCAGCAGGCGCAGCTTGCCGGCTGGCGCATCGATCACGGTTTCGAGCAGGCCGCGCGGCATGCCGGCGGGGTGCTCCGGATCGGCCGGCCAGGGCAGCAAGTGGCGGTGCACCTGCGAGATGCGGTACTTGGAGAGGATCAGGTTGCCGAACATGCGCGGAACATTGTTCTTGTAGATTTCACTCGGGGCGTGCTCCATCGCGTGGTAGCCGCCGAATGCGCCGCTGAGCTGCTTGAACTGGTTGGCGCTGGCGCTGCCCTCGAGCTCGGGGTGGTTGGCGGCCACCTCTTGCAGGCAGATCACATCGGGGTTCAGCCGGCGCAGCACGTCGATGATCGCATGGATGCGTATCCTCCCGTCCTTGCCACAACCCCAACGAATATTCCAGCTTACTACGCGCATTGTTCACCTCCGTAAATCTTGATCGACGGATATTGCCACCGTTTGGCGAGCAACGGTCACACGGTAGGATCGATGTCAGGCTGGCAAGTTCAATGGCGAATTCGAGCAATTCCCTTGTTATTCAGGCAGCTTCGAGCTCGTCCAGCGGCCAGCGCGGACGCACTGTGAAGGCGTAATCGCGCTGGGCCAGGGCCGGATTGCGCTCGAGACGCATGGCGCCGGCAAAGGCGATCATGGCCCCATTATCGGTGCAGAATTCCAGCTCCGGGTAATAGACCTTGAACTTGCGCCTGGCAGCGGCCGCGTTCAGCGACTCGCGCAATTGCTTGTTGGCGCCGACGCCACCCGCAATCACGAGGCGCTTCAGGCCCGTGTGCTTCATTGCATTGACGCATTTCGCGGTGAGCACGTCGACGATCGCATCGACAAAGCCGCGCGCGATGTTCGCCTTGTCCTGCTCGCAGATATTTGCGATGACCTTTTCCTGGTGGTTCTTGACCACGGTGAGCACCGCCGTCTTCAGTCCCGAGAAACTGAAATTGAAATCCTTGCTGTGGAGCATAGGACGGGGCAGGGTATAGGCGGTCGGATCGCCGAACTCCGCCAGGCGAGAAATTGCCGGCCCGCCCGGGTAGCCCAGGCCCAGCAGCTTGGCCGACTTGTCGAAGGCTTCGCCGGCCGCGTCGTCCAGGGTCTCGCCCAGCAGCGTATAGCTGCCGACGCCGTCGACCCGCATCAGCTGGGTATGCCCGCCCGAGACCAGCAGGGCGAGGAAGGGGAATTCCGGGCGCTCGGAAGCGAGCAGCGGCGACAGCAGGTGACCCTCGAGGTGATGCACGCCGAGCACGGGTTTATCGAGCGCCAGCGCCAGGCTGCAGGCGACCGAGGAGCCGACCAGCAGCGCGCCGGCCAGGCCTGGTCCTTGCGTGTAGGCGATGGCGTCGATGTTCGACGCCGGCAAGTCCGCGCGTTTCAGGACTTCGTCCAGCAGCGGAATGGCGCGCCGGATATGGTCGCGCGAAGCGAGTTCCGGCACCACGCCGCCATACTCCTCGTGCATGGCGACCTGCGAGTGCAGGGCGTGGGACAGCAGGCCGCGCTCGGTGTCATACAGAGCAAAGCCGGTTTCATCGCAGGAGGATTCGACGCCGAGAACGATCATGGGAGGAGCAGTTTGAATTAGGCAGAACCGTCGATTTTACCGTACGGTTCGTTCGAATTCACGGACGCTGCAATAACTCCTTGTGCGCTTGACGCAACATGCTCTCGGTCTCGTCCCAGCCGATGCAGCCATCGGTCACCGAGCAGCCATAGCTCAGCTGCGACAGGTCGGCGGGAATCGCCTGGCTGCCGCTGACGATATTCGACTCGATCATCACGCCCACCAGCGATTGATTGCCATGACGAATTTGCTGGATCACGTCCGACATCACCAGCGGCTGCAGTTCCGGCTTCTTGTAGCTGTTCGCATGCGAGCAGTCGACCACCAGGTTGGCCGGCAGCTTGGCCTTGGTCAGCGCCTGCTCGGCAATCGCCACCGACACCGAATCGTAGTTCGGCCGTCCGCCGCCGCCGCGCAGCACCACGTGCCCATAGGCATTGCCGCTGGTGCGCACGATCGATACCGAGCCCTGGCCATTGATGCCCAGGAAGGCATGCGGATTGGCCGAGGACAGCACCGCATTGATCGCGATGCTGACGTCGCCGTCGGTGCCGTTCTTGAAGCCCACTGGCGTGGACAGGCCGGACGACATCTCGCGGTGGGTCTGCGATTCGGTGGTGCGCGCGCCGATCGCGGTCCAGGCGATCAGGTCGCCCAGGTATTGCGGGGAAATCGGGTCCAGCGCCTCGGTCGCGGTCGGCAAGCCCAGCTCGCACACGTCGAGCAGGAAGCGGCGCGCGCGTTCCATGCCGACGTCGACGCGGAACGAGTCGTCCATGAACGGATCGTTGATATAGCCCTTCCAGCCGGTGGTGGTGCGCGGCTTCTCGAAATACACGCGCATCACCAGCACCATGGTCTGGCTGACTTCGTCCTGCAGCGCCTTCAGGCGGCGCGCATAGTCGAGGCCGGCCTCGGGATCGTGGATCGAGCAGGGGCCGACGACGACGAACAGGCGCTTGTCCTTGCGATCCAGGATATTGCGCAGCGTCTCGCGACCACCCATGACGGTCGCATAGGCGCGGTCGCTCAGCGGCAGGGTCGCATGGAGCTCGACCGGCGTGGGCATGCGGGTGAACGAGCTGACATTGGTATTTTCGATTTGAGGCGTGCTGGTCATGATGCTATCTGGTTTTTTCAGGTGGATCGGCCAGTGTAGACGGAAATTGCTGCACGTGCACAAGCGATATCGCAAAAACCATATGCCGCTGCTGCCTGTGCTGCAGGCCAGTCCCGTTCCCGTGTATCCTTTTGCCATGACTACCGACACGAATGACATCGAGCGCTTTGTCGCCGCCCCCTTCATCAAGGAAATCGGCCGCGGCGTCAAAGGCGCGCGCAGCATGACGCGCGAGGATGCGCGCGCGCTCTACGCCGCCATGCTGGAAGGCCGGGTCTCGGACCTCGAACTGGGCGCCATCCTGCTCGCCATGCGCATCAAGGGCGAGTCCGTGGAAGAGCTTGGCGGCTTCATGGACGCCGCCGCCGCCTCGTTCGCGCCGCTGCCCACGCCGCGCGGCGAGTTCGCCCCGGTCCTGATCCCGACCTATAACGGCGCGCGCAAGCTGGCCAACCTGACGCCGCTGCTGGCCCTGCTGCTGGCGCGCGAAGGCGTGCCGACCCTGGTGCATGGCGTGCGCACCGACCCGGGGCGCGTGACCACCGCCGAGATCCTGCAGGCGCTGGGCCTGGCTGAAGCCACGACCGCCGCCGAGGTGCAGAACGAGTTCGTCCACCTGCGTCCGGCCTTCATGCCGATCGAGCACCTGGCCCCGCGACTGGCCCAGATGCTGGCGCTGCGGCGGGTGCTGGGCGTGCGCAATTCGACCCACACCCTGGTCAAGATCCTGCAGCCTTTCGATGGGCCGGCGCTGCGCCTGGTGTCGTACACCCATCCCGAGTATCTGGAAACCCTGGGCGGATTCTTCGAGGGCGTGGACAGCGAGACGCAGGGCGACGCCTTCCTGATGCGCGGCACCGAGGGCGAGACAGTGGCACATCCGCACCGCGCCCAGCGTATCGACTGGTTCCATGCCGGCCAGCGCGCGCTGCTGGTCGAGCGCGATGCGCCGACCGACGACCTGTCCGAGGTGCCCGATGGCCGTGACGCGGCCACCACCGCGGCCTGGATCGGCGCCGCGCTGCGCGGCGAAGTGCCGGTGCCGGCCTCGATCGCGACCCAGGTGGCGTATTGCGTGGAAGTGTCGCGCAAGATCCGCGCGCGCAGCCAGCCGCTGGAATAGCGGCTGACCGGGACCCGCCGCTGGCATTACAATGGCGGGTTCGACGCAAGGCGGGAAGCAACAGGCATGGCAAAACAATACGATGTGGCGGTGATCGGCGCGGGCGCGGCCGGGATGATGTGCGCGGCCGTGGCGGCGCAGCAGGGCAAGCATGTGGTGCTGATCGACCATGCCGGCAAGCTGGCCGAGAAAATCCGCATCTCGGGCGGCGGCCGCTGCAATTTCACCAATATCAACGCCGGCCCGCAAAACTACCTGTCGCAGAATCCGCACTTCTGCAAGAGCGCGCTGTCGCGCTACACGGCCCAGGATTTCCTGGCGCTGGTAAAGAAATACCGCATCAGCCACCACGAAAAGCACAAAGGGCAATTGTTCTGCAACGATTCGGCCGAGCAGATCATCGCCATGCTGCGCGCCGAGTGCGATGCCGGCGGCGTGGAATGGCGCATGCCCTGCAAGGTGGCGAATGTGCAAAAACTGGAGGCAGGTTTCTCGATCGACACGGATGGCGGCGAATTGCTGGTCGACAATGTCGTGGTTGCCACCGGCGGCCTGTCGATCCCCAAGATCGGCGCGACCGACCTCGGCTACCGCATCGCCAGACAATTCGACCTGAAACTGGTGGAAACCCGCCCCGGCCTGGTGCCGCTGACCTTCGACGGCCCCAGCTGGGAGCCCTTCGTGCCGCTGGCAGGCATCGCGCTCGAGGTCGAGGTGAGCACGGGCAGCGCGAAAGGGAAGGGGAGCTTGCGCGGCCATTTTCGCGAAGATTTGCTGTTCACGCACCGCGGCCTGTCCGGCCCGGCGATCCTGCAGATTTCCAGCTACTGGCAGCCGGGCACGCCGATCGTGATCGACCTGCTGCCCGAGATGGACGTGGCGGAGACCCTGATCGGCCTGAAGAAGACCGAGAAAAAACAGCTGGGCAATGTGCTGGCCCAATGGCTGCCGGCGCGCCTGGCCGACGGCTTGCTGATGGCCAATGGCTTCGACCCAGCCGCGCGCCTGCCCGACATGACCGACGCGAAATTGCGCCAGCTGGGCGACGCGATCAACCGCTGGGCTATCGTGCCGACCGGCTCGGAAGGGTATCGCAAGGCCGAGGTGACGCTGGGCGGCGTCGACACCAGGGAATTGTCGCAGCAGACCATGATGGCCAATAAAGTGCCGGGTTTATACTTCATCGGCGAGACGGTCGACGTCACCGGCTGGCTGGGTGGCTACAACTTCCAGTGGGCCTGGGCATCGGGCGTCGCGGCCGGCCTGGCGCTGGCCAATGGCTGATGTGTCAATCGCGGCACACCGCGATTGACGGCGACATAAACGCTTCCATTGATCGACAAACGATGCTAGAATTTCGTTCTTGTCTAAATCCAACGGTTCAATTTTTACATGACCACTATCCGCCTTAAAGAAAACGAGCCGTTCGAAGTCGCAATGCGTCGCTTCAAACGCACCATCGAAAAAACCGGTCTGCTGACTGAGCTGCGCGCACGCGAGTTCTACGAAAAGCCTACCGCAGAGCGCAAGCGCAAGCTGGCAGCTGCCGTGAAGCGTCACTACAAGCGCATCCGCAGCCAGCAACTGCCGAAGAAACTGTACTAATTACAGATCAGCCGGCCAAGACCCGGTGACGGCGATGTCTGTCCCGGCGAGTCGCTGATGTCCGCAAGCCCGCTTCGGTTTCGCCGCAGCGGGTTTTGTCGTTTGCGCCACGCCACTGACCGTCTCGTCAGTGGCTAGATCCAGTCACACCACCGAATACGGAGATTCCATGAGCTTGAAAGAACAACTGACCGAAGACATGAAAGCAGCGATGCGCGCCAAGGAAACCGGCCGCCTGGCCGCCGTGCGCCTGATCATCGCCGAAGTCAAGCGCAAGGAACTCGACGAACAGACCCAGCTGGACGACACCCAGGTGACGGCCGTGATCGAAAAGATGATCAAGCAGCGCAAGGATTCGATCACCCAGTTCGAAGCCGGCGGCCGCGCCGACCTGGCCGACATCGAGAAGGCCGAGATGGCCATCCTGTCGACCTATATGCCTGCCGGCCTGTCTGACGAAGAAATCGCCGCCGAAGTCGCCGCCGCCGTGGCCGCCACCGGCGCCACCGGCCCGCAAGACATGGGCAAGCTGATGGGCGTGCTCAAGCCGAAGCTGGCGGGCCGTGCCGACATGACCGTTGTCTCGGGCCTGGTCAAGAAGGCCCTGGCCGGCGCCTGATAAGCCACATGATGTTCCCGCGCGCTATCGTGCGGGAACATCATCTTGTTGCATATCAACTTGCAGCAAACGCTGCGGTATAGTCTGACCATAGACAAACACTGTGTAACGCCAAGTGATTCCGCAAACTTTCATCACCGATTTACTTAACCGCGTCGACATCGTCGACATTGTCGGCCGCTACGTCCAGCTCAAGAAGGGCGGCGCCAACTTCATGGGCCTGTGCCCATTCCATAACGAAAAATCCCCCAGCTTCACGGTCAGCCCGACCAAGCAGTTCTATCACTGCTTCGGCTGCGGCGCCCATGGCACCGCGATCGGCTTCCTGATCGAGTACTCGGGCATGGGCTTCGTCGATGCCGTCAAGGACCTGGCCCAGAATGCGGGCATGATCGTGCCCGACGCCGACGACCGGATCCCGCCGGCCCAGCGCGCCGCCCAGCAGGCGCAGACGCTGGCCATGACCGATGCGCTGACCCAGGCCTGCAATTTTTACCGCGCCCAGTTGCGCGAAGCGCCGAGCGCCATCGCCTACCTCAAGAACCGGGGCCTGACGGGCGAAGTGGCTGCCCGCTTCGGCATGGGCTATGCGCCATCCGGCTGGGACGGCCTGCGCTCGATCTTCCCCGACTACGACGCCCACGTGCTGGTCGAATCCGGCCTGGTGATCGACAAGGTCGACGAGCAGGGCAATCACCAGCGCCGCTACGATCGCTTCCGCGAGCGCGTCATGTTCCCGATCCGCAATACCAAAGGCCAGGTGATCGGCTTCGGCGGCCGCGTGCTCGACGGCGGCGAACCGAAATACCTGAACTCGCCCGAAACCCCGCTGTTCCAGAAAGGCCTGGAACTGTACGGCCTGTTCGAGGCGCGCCAGGCGATCCGCGACGCCGGCTACGTGCTGGTGACCGAAGGCTATATGGACGTCGTCGCGCTGGCCCAGCTGGGCTTCCCGCAAGCGGTCGCCACCCTCGGCACCGCCTGCACCACGACCCACGTACAAAAGCTGTTGCGCCAGACCGACGACGTGATCTTCAGTTTCGACGGCGACAAGGCCGGCCGCCGCGCCGCGCGCCGCGCGCTGGAGGCCTGCCTGCCGCAGGTGAGCGACGACAAGACGATCAAGTTCCTGTTCTTGCCGCAGGAACACGACCCGGACAGCTTCGTGCGCGAGCGCGGGGCCGAAGCCTTCGAGCAAGAGATTTCCGACGCGATGCCGCTGTCGCAATTCCTGTTGCGCGAAGTGACGCAGGAGCATGACCTCGACACGCCGGAAGGGCGGGCCCACGCCCAGTTCGAGGCCAAGCCGCTGCTGCAGGCGATGACGCCGTCGAGCCTGCGCCTGCAGATCGTGCGCGGCCTGGCCAGCATGACCCAATCGACGCCGGCGGAGATCGAAAGCCTGTTCGAGTTGTCCAAGCCGGTGGCGACCGTGCGCCGCGCGCCGCCGCGCCAGGGGCGGCCCGAGCCAGTGGGGCTCGAGCTCAAGATGCTGCGCATCCTGGTCGCGCACCCGCACCTGGCCCTGCAGCTCGACGAGCAGGCTTTGACGGCCTTCGATTATTTTGGGGAGGAAAGTTCCGATCGCCTGCGCCACCTGGTCGAGACCGCGCAGGCTTTGGGCGAACATGGCACCTTCGCGGCCCTGTCCCAGCAACTCAGGGAAGTGACGAACGAATACGATGCGATGATCGCCGAAATCGCTGCGGAACCGGAAAATGAGGTCGATGGAGACCGCATTGTTCTGTTAAGTTCTGTGCGACAGATCAAGGTGGATTCGTTAAAGCAGGAGCTTAACCAGTTGTTTTCTTCTGGTCTGACCCCAGATCAGGTAAGTGCTCGCTACCGCGAGATTGTTGCTCAGCAGGACCTTCTGGCCCGCGAGGCCGCTGCCGAGATGGCACCCCGATGATCACCTGGCTCCGCCCTGGACGCCCAGGCGCTCGCAACTGGAAAAAGGTGGGGTGCGTGCTATAATAAAACGCTAACTATTGCAACTGTTGAAACCATTTTCGGTTCCATTGGACGCGTGGTGTTTCAGTTAGCGAGGCCCATGGATTTGTGCCTGCAGGATGATGTAAGGTAACAAAACTTTATTTTTAACCATCGTAAAGTTAGTCGTTGTGACATCGAAAGCGCCTGTGCCAACCAAGAAACCCGAAACCAACGTGGCTGCGAAAACCACGAGAGCGTCTGCCGCCAAGGCGGACAATTCGCAAGACAAGGCCGAGGTTCGTACGGCGAACCCAGCGCCTGTCAGTCAGACGACCGATGCGGCCACCCTGGCCGCGATCGACACGTCGGGCTACGTCCTGCCTTCCGTCAAGGTACCGGGACGCCGTGGTCGCAAGCCGAAGGAATTTACCCCCGAGAACGACGAGATCGCAGCACTGAACGCGGTCGAGCGCGCCGAGCTGAAGGCGGCGGACAAGGCCAAGGCCAAGGACCGCAAAGCCAAAGAAAAAGCGCTGCTGAAAGACGCGTTCTCGTCCGATACCGAGGCCAGCGAGGAAGAGCTCGAGCTGCGCCGCAACAAGCTCAAGGCCCTGATCAAGTCGGGCAAGGAGCGCGGCTTCCTCACGTATTCCGAGATCAACGACCATCTGCCCGAGAATATCGTCGATCCGGAAGCGATCGAAGGCATCATCGGCACCTTCAACGACATGGGCATCGCCGTCTACGAGCATGCGCCCGATGCCGAGACGCTGCTGCTGTCCGATAATGTTCCTAACGCCACGAGCGACGACGAAGCCGAGGCTGCGGCCGAGGCCGCGCTGTCGACGGTCGACTCCGACTTCGGCCGCACCACCGACCCGGTCCGCATGTATATGCGCGAGATGGGCTCGGTCGAGCTGCTGACCCGCGAAGGCGAGATCGAGATCGCGAAACGCATCGAGGACGGCCTGAAGGACATGATCCAGGCGATCTCCGCCTGCCCGGTGACCATCGCCGAGATCATCGACGCCGCCAACAAGATCGAGCGCGACGAGATCAAGATCGACGAGATCGTCGACGGCATGGTCGACCCGCAAGGAGGCGAAGATACGTCGCCGACGGCGGTCGCCCCGACCTCGACCGATTCCGACGACGACGACGAAGACGAAGAAGACGCCGAGGAAGAGGAAGAGGAAGAAGAAGCCTCGACCGGCACCGGCGCCGCTGCGGGCTACTCGGCCGAGCAGCTCGAAGCGCTCAAGCAGGCCGCCCTCGGCAGGTTCGACGAGATCGGCCAGCAGTTCGACAAGATGCGCAAGGCCTTCGAGAAGGACGGCTATAACTCGAAAGCCTACGTCAAGGCGCAAGAAGCGATCTCGAGCGAGCTGCTGGGCATCCGCTTCACGGCCAAGGTGGTCGAGAAGCTGTGCGACACCTTGCGCGGCCAGGTCGACGAAGTGCGCCACATCGAGAAGCAGATCCTCGACGTCGCGGTGAACCGCTGCGGCATGCCGCGCGCCCACTTCATCAAGGTCTTCCCGGGCAATGAAACGAACCTGGAATGGGTCGACGGTGAAGTCAACGCTGGCCACGCCTATAGCGCCATCCTGGGCCGTAACATCCCGACGATCAAGGAACTGCAGCAACGCCTGATCGACCTGCAAGCGCGCGTCGTGTTGCCGCTGCCAGACCTGCGCAACATCAACCGTCAAATGGCGGCTGGTGAAATGAAGGCGCGCAAGGCCAAGCGCGAAATGACCGAGGCCAACTTGCGTCTGGTGATTTCGATCGCCAAGAAGTACACCAACCGCGGCCTGCAATTCCTCGACCTGATCCAGGAAGGCAATATCGGCCTGATGAAGGCGGTGGACAAGTTCGAATACCGTCGCGGCTATAAATTCTCGACGTATGCGACGTGGTGGATTCGCCAGGCGATCACCCGCTCGATCGCGGACCAGGCGCGCACGATCCGTATTCCGGTGCACATGATCGAAACGATCAACAAGATGAACCGGATCTCGCGCCAGATCCTGCAAGAGACCGGCGCCGAACCGGATCCGGCGACGCTCGCGATCAAGATGGAAATGCCGGAAGATAAGATTCGCAAGATCATGAAGATTGCAAAAGAGCCAATCTCCATGGAAACGCCGATCGGTGACGACGACGATTCGCATCTGGGCGATTTTATCGAGGACAACAACACCCTGGCGCCGTCGGATGCGGCCCTGCACGCCTCGATGCGTGGCGTGGTGAAGGACGTGCTCGACTCGCTGACGCCACGCGAAGCCAAGGTGCTGCGCATGCGCTTCGGCATCGAGATGTCGACCGACCACACGCTGGAAGAAGTAGGCAAGCAGTTCGACGTGACCCGCGAGCGGATTCGCCAGATCGAGGCGAAGGCGCTGCGTAAACTCCGTCACCCATCGCGTTCGGACAAGCTCAAGAGCTTCCTCGAGGGCAGCAGCTGATTAGTGGTGCAGGCTTGACGTACCAGCAGTAAAGGCAATATGCTCTCGCCACTTCGCTCATCTGGTGCAATGCCGGTGAGCAGGTGGCGAGTTCTACTTCCACCGTTCCAGTTTCTGGGCCTCTAGCTCATGCTTGGTTAGAGCAGCGGACTCATAATCCGTTGGTGCCGTGTTCGACTCACGGGAGGCCTACCAATAAAAAAGGGTTAGCGCTATTTGCGTTAACCCTTTTCCGTTTGTAAGCATCTTGCATAAAATCACCAATTTGTCTCCTCTTTGCCAAATTGGTGGCTAAAGTGGTTTATAGTGAATTTTATGTCGAAAAACAACACATGCCGCTTTTAGATTTGGTTTGAGTGTATAGTTAAGCGAAAATATTAAGCGGTAAATGGCAGCAGGGTTTATCGGAAATTAAGATTATTTTTTAAATGGCACTATATGTAGGTGCTAGTGAGGTTGTAGGTCTAGTGATGTGAGTGGCAACATCCAAGCTTTTAAAGGTTGGTATGATTAGGCTGTTTCACTCTGGAGAATTTTTAAGGATGCTAGGTTATATCAAGTGGTATTGGGTCGCAGTGCCTAGTATTTTATTTTAAAAAATTCTTCGAATTTTAATAGGCTATTGCTGACGTTAATTTTCAGTTGATGTTGAAGGCCATTATGTTGTGGCGGTGGATTTTTTTTGAGCTGTGCATGATAAGTCGTTAATATATATTTCGGAAATTCATTAATTTTTCACATGGAAACTTTTATTAGCTGGTCAGGTCCGCGTAGTAAGGCTGTTGCCGAGACGATACGTCAGTGGTTGCCTAAAGTAATTCAGTCTGCCCGACCATGGATGTCAGCTGAAGATATTTCAGCCGGAGCGCGATGGTTAACTGATGTATCGGGCACGTTGAATAAGGCTAAAGTCGGGATAATTTGTGTTACTCCTGAGAATCAACACAATCCATGGTTGCTATTTGAGGCTGGCGCGCTGTCAAAGACATTAGAGCAAACCAAAGTTTGCCCGCTGACATTCGATATGAGTCCCGGGCAAATAAAAGGTCCACTTTCTCAGTTTCAAGGTA
This sequence comes from Massilia sp. Soil_C_3, assembly GCF_057657035.1. Taxonomy (NCBI): domain Bacteria; kingdom Pseudomonadati; phylum Pseudomonadota; class Betaproteobacteria; order Burkholderiales; family Oxalobacteraceae; genus Massilia; species Massilia sp. Soil_C_3. Next base: position 121,473 of record NZ_JBDGJG010000015.1, on the reverse strand, counting down.
ATGAGCTGAACCGTATTGGTATTGGTCGGGTACTTAAGACTATCAATGAAAGCTTAAATGTGGGTCGTGAAATTGATGCTGCCGAACTAGATGAAATCATTGACGTTTGGTGGCCGAAACTTGAAGATCGTTTAGGAAGTATTCCCGCTGTAGAGGTATCAACGCCTGTGCGGGCCGTAAACGACCAGTTGGAAGAGTTGCTGATGTTGGCCCGAGAGCAAATCCGTCGCGAAAATTTGCGACTAGAAGCGTCTAAAGAACGTGATGGAAAATCCGAACAATTAATCCAATTGATGGAAAGAGCTGGAGTTGCGATGAGCACCATGGATAGTAATACGAACTTAATCCGAGGGGTGCTAAACAAAATCAATGTAGCTACCGAAGAAATGATAACTGACGTGCCATTCTTGCCAATGGAACTTCAATCTCAGCTACAGCAGCAATTAATAAATATCGCTGGCTCATCATCAATGCCTGTTGCCGATATGGAAACTATGACAAGAATGGTGCGTGAACTTCATGAGAAGGACAAGCAGCGTACAGAAGATATGCTTGCACCACAAGATGTCAATAAAAAATCGATGCAGAAAAATGATTCAGAAAATCCTGAATAGTATGTGCAATTGGAATGGAGCACCATGCGCCGTGCCGGCATTATCACGTGATGGGGCAATTGGCCGCTGATGAGGCATGCTCGATGAACGCGCAGCACTGGTCGCCGCAAGCGAGCACATTGCTCCCGCGTAGCCTCGGCATCGCTTATACGTGTCCGTAGCGAAGGGCAGGGGCAGTCGCCGGCGCCTTATGGCGCTCAGGGACGCCTGCCCATGACGAACGTCGCTACCGGCCCCACATCCACTTCGATATCGACATACCCGCGCGCACGAAGCAGCGCCTCGAGTTGCGTGGCGTGCGTGACTTCGCCCCCACTACGCAGCGTGCGCAACGACGACATCACCGCCATGAACGGGTCGTCCGATCGGGTGTACAGCGGCGCAATCAGCCAGCCTCCGCTGCGCGATGCGGCCGCGATCCGGTCGATCGCCTGTTCGAGCAGCGGCAGTGTCATGAACATGGTGGGAAGCCACGCCAGCGTATAGCGCGGACCAGGATCGAGTTCGGTCACGTCGAGACGCCTCAGCCGGATGCGGCCGGAATGCGCACTGGCGGCCACGTTCTCGGCGGCGAGACGCAATGCGGGTTCCCAGATGTCGATCGCGTCGATGTCGAGGTCAGGACATGTCTGCGCGGCCCGCAGCGCGACGCCGCCGACCCCGGTGCCGACATCGAGAAACACGCCATCCAGCGCCGCCTGCAAAGAAGGCCGTGTGCTGGCAAGGCCCAGGATGCGGTCGAATGCATTGCTGGAGGAACGCCCCATCGCCTGGAGATGGTTGCGGTCTTCGATCTTCCACTGGGCTGTGCGATCAGGTTCCCTGAACAGTTCGCCGCTTTCCACGAATGCCATCTCGATCTCGACGAGTAGCGGCGCGATCTGCGCGTCGTCGAGGTCCGCGGCGGCATCGCCCAGGGCCAGTCGCAGCCCGTCCCTGATGTGCTCATGGATGGCGGCTTCGACGCCCGTGCCGGAACGCAGCTTGAGCGCTGCGCCGATGACTGCCAGCATCCGCGCGGCGCGAGCAAGTTCGTGGATGCGGTTAGAAATAACGCCTGACACGTAATACTCCCTGGATCGAGTTGAGACTGCGAAGACACGCAAGGTCACAAGCAGATACGCAGGCATGCGATGGCCGGATGCGCCGTGCGATGCCATTGCTCAGAACGTAACAGTCAATTGCGTCGAGCGCCGATTCTCCTCCCAGCCCGGCCGCGCCACACTGTTAGCGTTACCTGCCACGGGTAACCGACAGCGCCGCTCCATTCACAAGCAATGAACCTGAAAGAGGATGATCATGACCGCTCTTCGTTTCCATCGCGTGGGCCTTGCGCTCACCGCCTGCGCGACGCTGTTTGCCGCGCTGATCCAGCCCGTCCATGGCGCCGCGCCGGCTCCGGCAAAGCCGGCGTCACAGGCCGCGGCCACCGTCAGCTACCACAAGGTCGACGTCGACGGCGTCAAGGTGTTCTACCGCGAAGCCGGCCCGAAGGACGCCCCGGCCATCCTGCTGCTGCATGGCTTCCCGACCTCGTCCCACATGTTCCGCGAACTGATTCCGAAGCTGTCCGACCGCTACCGCGTGATCGCGCCCGACTTTCCCGGCTACGGCCAGAGCGACCAGCCGCCGATGGACCGCTACACCTACAGCTTCGACAACCTGGCTGCCACCATCGACAAGTTCACCACCAAGGTTGGCCTGACCCGCTACGCCATGTACGTAATGGACTATGGCGCGCCGATCGGCTATCGGCTGGCGGCAACCCATCCCGAACGGATCAGCGCCATCGTGGTCCAGAATGGCAACGCCTATGACGAGGGGCTGGACAACCCGTTCTGGGTGCCGGCCAAGGCCTACTGGAAGGACAAGAGCGAAGCCAACGCGGCCAAGTTGCGGCCTCTGTTCGAGTTCGACGCCACGCGCTGGCAGTATTCCGAAGGCTATCGCGACCCGGCCGGCCACGTCAGTCCCGATTCCGCCGTGATCGACCAGGCCTATATGGACCGCCCCGGCAACAAGGCGATCCAGCTCGAGATGTTCTACAGCTACGGCACCAATCCGCCGCTGTATCCGGGCTGGCAGGCGTATTTCCGCAAGCACCAGCCGCCGATGCTGATCGTCTGGGGCAAGAACGACAAGATATTCCCGGCGGAAGGCGCCACCCCCTATCTGCGCGACCTGCCCAAGGCCGAGCTGCACCTGTTTGACACCGGCCACTTCGCGCTGGAAGAAGACGGCGAGCAGATCGCACGCCTGATGCGCGACTTCCTCGGCCGCAAAGTCACCCGCTGAGCCGGTGCGCCCGGGGCGGGTGGCCGACCGCGATCATGCATAATGGCGGCCATCGACCACCCGTCCCGAGAAGGCGCGCATGACCGGCAACGCCAGAGCAGAGCAGCAAATCACCGTCAACGATATCGAGGTCGGCATGCGCGTCTACGAAGCGCTGGCGCACCACGCAGGCTCAAGCCAGGGCGCGCCGATCGGCTACAAGGACTTGCTGACCTTGGCGCGCTCGCTGCACCCGAAAGACTTGGTGCTCGGCCGGGCGGTTCCGATCGGCATCGGCATGAAGCTGCGCTTCGTCGACGCCTTCTGCGCCGCGCATGCCTGTCCCCGGCTGTCGAGTCTTGCAGTCGACCAGGAGAGCATGCTGCCGGCCACAGGATACGCCGGCGATTGGGACGCCGACCGGCGCGCCGCCGCCGCATTCGACTGGTCGAGCGCCGATGCGCAACTGCCGGCGTTCGCCAGCGCGCAGCGGGCCGCCGTGCCGGCGCGCCTGAAGCCGCGCAAGGAGCGCCCGGCCGATGTGTCCTGGTACGCCTATTTCTGCTCGCACCGCAAGGAGTGCGAGTGGATCGGGCAGGAAGACAAGCACGAGATCATCAACCTGATCATGGCGGGCCTGGACCCGGAGACCGCGCTCCGGCGGGTCAAGGCGGCCAGGGCCGACGCCGCCGGCCCCACCGAAGCGGGTTGAATTACTGGGCCACAGGTTTGGCCACCTCCTTCGCGATGCCCTCGGCTTCTTCCTGCGCCCGTTTGGCGGCGGCCTGCGGCGACGACGGCGCCTCCACCGACGGCTCCTCGTCATGCTCGGCAGGCGGCACCGCATCCGCGTGCGGCTTGATCAGGTCGAGCCGCACCGCATACCGTACCCCGTTGCGATAGGCATTGGCCGCGATCTGGCCCGCATCGTTGATGGCCCGGGGATCGCGGATGTCCCACCCCGAGGCGGGATTGATCAGCGCGTTCAGGCTCTGCATCTTCTTGCCGCGCCAGATGAAGCCGGACAGGTGATCGCTGTCGCCGACGATGTGGCCGCGGTTGTTGATGCCGGTGCCTCCGCTCGAGCGCTCCACGGTAGGCGGGCGGCCGTCGATGTCGATCATGCGCCCGCGGCTGTACAGGAAGGCGACCCGGTTACGGAAGAAGGTCGGCACCCCGGCATAGCCGGTGGCCTGGCCGCGGTCGTTGATGGACAGCGCGCCGTTGGGCGTCCAGCCAAAGTCGCCCAGGTCGCGCAGCTTGCCCTTGGTCCAGATAAAGGAACGCAGCGGCTGGTCGGGGAAGGTCAGCGGTCCGGATTCGCCGGCGATCTGGTTCTTGTTGTTGAGGGAAGCGGAGAAGGTGATCGGATTTGTGCCGGGGAAGTCGTTGGGCAGGTCGCCGATATCCGTCAGCGCGCCATTCGGCGCGCGCAGGAAGCTGCTGATGCCTTCATTGATGGGCGTATCCGACGCGAAGGCGGTGATGTAGCCGGCATTGTTGATGTCGCGCCAGGTGGTGAACCTGCCGCCGATGACGCCGATGTCGCGCAATGTGGCGCAGTCGTAGACGAAGCCGCGCTGCTGGCCGCCGCTGGTGGTCCACTGGCCCAGCACCTGACCCTTGTCGTTGATGGCGACGGCGACACTGGCCGTTCCTTTCAATGTGCCCAGATCGACCAGGCCCTTGCCGCGGTTGAGGAAGGCATGATTGACCGTTGCGGAATACGGATAGTAGCCGACCACCACGCCGGCGCTGTTGATGTCGGCGGCCGTGCTGTTTGCCGGCCCCACCACCGTGACCTTGTACTCGGGGTAGGCCGAGGCAGCACCGGCCATGGTGAACGACATCAGGACCAGTGACAGGCGATGACGCAAGTACATGACGAGCTCCTTGGGTTGGTAATGAGAGGGGACACCTACTGCGCGACCGGCCGCGCCACCTCGCGCTCCTGGGCCTGCGCCTCGGCCTTGGCCAGCGCCGCCTCCAGGGCCGGCGACGCCGGGAAGGCCAGCAGCTCGGCCCGGGCTTCAGGGTCCAGCGCCGGCGGCGCATCGACGTGTGGGCGGATCAGGTCCAGGCGCACTGCGTAGCGCACGCCGTTGCGGTCGGCGACGGCCGCGATCTGGCCGGCGTCATTGATGGCGACCGGGTTGTTGATGTCCCAGCCCGATGCCGGATCGATCAGCGCGTTCAGGCTCTCCATGCGCTTGCCGCGCCAGATGAAGCCCCGCAGGTGGTCGCTGGTGCCGACCACGTGGCCGCGGTTGTTGATGCCGGCGCCGGCGCTGAACCTGTACTCGGTCGCCGGTCGATCGTCGATGCCGACCATGCGTCCGTGGCTGTACAGGAACGCCACGCTGTCGCGCGGCCCGGCCGGCAGGTAGGCCTGGCCGGTGATCTGGCCACGGTCGTTGATCGCGTGTCCCGTGTTGGGCGTCGAACCCAGGTCGCCCAGGTCGCGGATCGTGCCGTCGTTCCAGACGAAGGCGCGGTATCCCGGCTCCGGGGTGTTGAAGCGCCCGGACCGGCCGGTGATCTGGTTGCGGTTGTTGAGCGCGGCGGGGACGGTCTCCGGTGCGCCGCTGCCGTCCCAGGCAATCGCGCCAAGGTGGGTGAAGGCGCCGTTCGGCGCGCGCAGGTAACCGAGCGTTTCACCGGTGTCCGGATTGCGGCCGGAGGCGGTGATGTAGCCGGCATCGTTGATGTCGCTGTAGCCGGTGACCTTGCCGGAAATCGTGCCGATATCGCGCGCCTTGCCGCAGGCATAGATGAAGCCGCGCTGGCGCCCGTCGGCGCTGCGCCAGTTGCCGACCACTTCGCCGCGATCGTTGATGCCACTGGCCGAACTCCACACGCCTTTCAGGGCGCCCAGGTCGACCAGGCCCTTGCCGCGGTTGAGGAAGGCGCGCCGCCGGTCGCCGCCGACTGGATAGTCGCCGACCACCACGCCGGCGTTGTTGATGCCATAGGCCCAGCTGTTGGCCGGGCCGACCACCGTCACCCGGTATTCTGGGTAGGCCCAAGCACCGCCGGCCACGGTGAACGAGAGCAGGACCAGCGACAGGCGATGATGCAGATACATGACGATCTCCTCGATGGATGAGAGTGGCGGCCTCATTGCGCGACCGGTTGCACGATTTCGCGCGCCTGCGCTTCGGCCTCGGCCCGCGCCAAAGCCGCCGCCTGCGCCGACGATTGCGCCTTGGTCGCCGCCACCTCGGCCGTCTGGTCGGCATCCAGCGCCGGATCCGCCAGGCCGTGCGGCCGGATCAGGTCGAGCCGGATCGCATACTGCACGCCGTTGCGGATGGCGGTGGCGGCGATCTGGCCGGCATTGTTGATGGCCTGTGCTCCCGTGATGTTCCAGCCGGCTTTGGGATCGACCAGCGCGTTCAGGCCCTGCATCCGTTTGCCGCGCCAGACGAAGCCCTGCAGGTGGTCGCTGTAGCCGACGATATGGCCATGGTTGTTGATGCCCAGTCCTTCGCTATACCTCGGCTCGATGGCGGTGCGGTTATCGATGCTCTCCAGGCGTCCATTGCTGTACAGGTAGGCCACGCGGTCGTGCACGCCGCCGGCGAGGACCGCGGCGAAACCCGTGGCCTGGCCACGGTCGTTGATCGCATTGGCGCTGTTGGGCGTCAGCCCGAAGTCGCCCAGGTCGCGCAGCGTGCCTTTGGTCCAGATGACGGCGCGGTACGGCTGCTCCGGGAACGCCAGCGGCCCCGACTTGCCGGCGACCTGGTTGCGGTTGTTCAGCGCGTAGACCTGGGTGATCGGGTGCTCGACCGGCAGGTGGCCGATGGCCGTCAAGCGGCCGTTCGGCGCGCGCAGGTAGCCGCTCGGGTCGCTGTCGGTGTAACTGGTGGCGATCGTATAACCCGCATTGTTGATGTCGCTGTAGACCGAGCCGCTTCCGATCACGCCGATATCGCGCTGCCTGCCGCACGAATAGATGAAGCCGCGCAGCTGGCCGCCGGCGCCGACCCAGTTGCCGAGGACCTCGCCCTTGTCGTTGACGGCTACCGCGCCGCTCGACGTGCCCAGCGCGCCCAGCCTGACCAGGCCGTTGCCGCGGTTGATGAAGCCGTGGGTGGCGCCGCCCACCGGATAACTGCCGACCACGGCGCCGGCCTGGTTGATGTCGGCGGCGCTGCTGCCGGGCGGTCCGACGATCGTCACCCGGTACTCGGGGTAGGCGCAGGCGGCGCCGGCCACGGCGAAGGACAGCAGGAACAGCGCGATGCGATGAGGCGTGTGCCGCATAACAATTCTCCTTGTTAAACAAGGGCTTGCGTCGATTTGGCGGGCCCGTCGATCAACTTACGCCGTCGCCGTACGCTGGCTTTGGCGCCGCACAAGCCGGGCAGACGGGCGCCGGCCGCGCATGCCGAATCGATCAGCATGCGCAGGGAATGGGTTGGCTGATGGAATGGAAATGCTGGCCGTTAGCGTGTGCCGACGTCGTTCCCGCCCTCGCCGGGCGCCTTGGCGGGAAGTCGTTACCTCCGGTGGAGGTAACGACGTGTTTTAGTCAGCCTCTATCCGGCCACGCCAGCGCGAAGCAAGTCCCGCCGCCCATCGGATAACAGCGCGCCTCCCCTCCATGCGCCAGCGCGATCGCCCTGACCACGGCCAATCCCAGCCCGCTGCCCGAGCCACCCTGCAGGCGCGCCGCATCGCCGCGCTGGAAAGCGTCGAACAGCTTCGACGCGAACGCCGGATCGATCCCCGGCCCGCTGTCCGTCACGCTGAGCCGGCATTCGCCGCCGCCCCATGCCAGAGCGATCTCGAGCGACCCAGGCGCCGCATGGCAGCGCGCGTTTTCCAGTAGCGCCAGCAAGGCCTGGCGCATGCGCGCCGGATCGCATTCGACCACGCCTTCCTGCAGCCGCAACGCGGGTGACAAGCCTTTTGCGCGCAGGTCCGGTTCGGTCAGGGCCAGCACGTCGCGGATCTCGGCCGCCAGGTCGCAGCGTCCCACCTGCAGGGTCAAGTGGCCGCTGTCGGCCAGGCCGACCACCCGCAAGTCCTCGATCAGCCGCCCCAGGTTCTCGACCTGGGCCAGCAGGTTGCGAAACAGTTTTTCGCTTGGCTCGAACACGCCTTCGGCCAGGCCCTGCATGCGGCCGCGCAGGATCGTGATCGGGGTGCGCAGCTCGTGGGCGATGGCGGCATTCCAGAACACCTGTTCCTGCGCCATCCGGTCCAGGCGTTCGGCCATCAGGTTGAAGTCTTCCACCAGCAGCGACGCCTCGCCCAATGATCGGTCGTCGCTGGTCGCGCGCGCCGATAAGTCGCCGTTCGACACCCGGCGCAGGCTGCCCGCGACCGACGTCAATGGCGCCAGGATGCGGCGCGACAGCTTGGCGGCGGCGAACACCGCCAGCACCACCGCGCTCAAGGTCGACAGCACGATCCAGCCCCATTCGGGGCCCGAGGGCATCCAGGCGCCGGCCGGGGCCAAATGGGCGGGGGCATAGGCGAACATCACGAAGTAAAAGACGTAGGAGCCGACCGTGATCGCCACCACCACGCTCAGCACCAGCAGCGTCATGGTCAGCACGATCTGGCGGCTCAGGCCATGGACGGGTTTCACGTCTTGCCGCCGAACTTGTAGCCGACGCCACGGATCCCGCGCGGCACGTCGGCCACGCCCGCCTCTTCGAGCTTGCGACGCAGCTTGCTGACGTGGCTGTCGACCGTGCGTTCCAGTGTGTCGCCCTCGGGCAGGCAGTGGGTGAGCAGGTCGATGCGGCTGAACACCTGGCGCGGCGAGCGCGCCAGATAGGCCAGCAGCTTGAATTCGGTCAGGGTCAGGTTCAGGGCCGCCCCCTGGCCGTTGGCCAGCGCAACCTCGTGCTTGTCCAGGTCGATGACGAGGTCGTCGACGCGGATCACGGACGCCCCATTGCCCGCGACATGGGCCAGCGTGCGGCGCAGCACCGCCTGCGCGCGCGCCACCACCTCAGCCGGGTTAAAGGGCTTGACCACGTAGTCGTCGGCGCCGATGCGCAGGCCGGTCAGCTTGTCGACGTCCTGGTCCATCGCCGTCACCACGATCACCGGCGTGCCGCCGCGGCGGCGGATCTCGGACAGCACCATCCAGCCGTCGAGGCCTGGCATCTGCACGTCGAGCAGCACCAGGTCGGGCCGCGCCGTCAGGTGCAGTTCGAGCGCCTGGCGGCCATCCTGCGCGCGCAGCGTGCGAAAGCCGCCGCGCGAGAAATAGGCGGTGAGGATGACCGCGATCTCGTCGTCGTCCTCGGCGATCAGCACCAGGGCCGGTCCAGCGCCCGATTGCGCGGTCATCTCCATCGAATCTCCATACAAGGGCAACCGAATGCCAACGTGCACACCGCACAATCGCCGTTTGCCCGATCCGCTACTCTACCGATGCCGCAATTTTTCATCAACCGTCCCGTGTTCGCCTGGGTGATCGCCCTGTTCATCGTGCTGCTGGGCGTGATCGCCATCCCGCAACTGCCGGTGGAACGCTATCCCAACGTGGCCCCGCCTACCGTCAGCATCACCGCCGTCTATCCGGGCGCGACGCCCCAGACGATGAACGACGCCGTGGTGGGCCTGATCGAGCGCGAACTCTCCAGCGTCAAGAACCTGCTGTATTTCGAGTCGTCGACCGACACCACCGGCACCGCCCAGATCACCGCCACCTTCCGGCCCGGCGTCGATCCCGACATGGCCCAGGTCGACGTGCAGAACCGCATCAAGGCGGTCGAGCCGCGCCTGCCGCAGACGGTGCGCCAGAACGGCCTGATCGTCGAGTCGACGATCTCAAACTTCTTGATGTTCATCGCGCTGACGTCGGACAGCGGCGCCTTCGACGAGACTGACCTGGGCGACTACATGGCGCGCAACGTGGTCGAAGAATTGCGCCGGGTCGAGGGCGTCGGCAAGGTGCAGCTGTTCGGCGCCGAGAAGGCGATGCGGGTCTGGGTCGATCCGGCCAAACTGGTCGCCTACAGCCTGTCGATGACCGACGTGACGGCCGCCATCGCGCGCCAGAACGCGCAGATCGTACCGGGCCGCGTGGGCGACGCGCCGGCGCCGCCAGGGCAGCAGATCACGGTGCCGCTGACCGCCGAGGGCCAGCTGTCCACGCCCGAACAGTTCCGCGCCATCGTGCTGCGCGCGAACCCCGACGGCTCCACCTTGTTGCTGCAGGACGTGGCGCGCATCGATCTCGGCGCGCAGAGCTATGGCTTCAGCACCCGCGAGAACGGCCACGTCGCCACCGCCGCCGGCGTCCAGATGGCACCTGGCGCGAATGCGGTGGCCACCGCCGCCGGCGTGCGCGCGCGCCTGGCCGAACTCTCCAAGGCGATGCCGGCCGGGATGAAGGTCAGCGTGCCCTTCGACACCGCGCCGTTCGTGGAGATCTCGATCAAGAAGGTGGTGATGACCCTGCTCGAGGCCATGGTGCTGGTGTTCCTGGTGATGTACCTGTTCCTGCAGAACGTACGCTATACGCTGATCCCGGCGCTGGTGGCGCCGATCGCGCTGCTGGGCACCTTCACGGTGATGCTGATGGCCGGCTTCTCGGTCAATGTGCTGACCATGTTCGGCATGGTGCTGGCGATCGGCATCATCGTCGACGATGCGATCGTGGTGGTCGAGAACGTCGAGCGCCTGATGGCGACCGAGGGCTTGTCGCCCAAGGAGGCCACGATAAAGGCGATGCGCGAGATCACCGGCGCGGTGGTCGGCATCACCCTGGTGCTGACCGCCGTGTTCATCCCGATGGCCTTCGCCAGCGGTTCGGTGGGCGTGATCTACCGTCAGTTCTCGCTGTCGATGGCGGTCGCCATCCTGTTCTCGGCCTTCCTGGCGCTGTCGTTCACGCCGGCGCTATGCGCCACCCTGCTCAAGCCGGTCGAGGGCGGCCATCACGAAAAGAAGGGCTTCTTCGGCTGGTTCAACCGCGGCTTCGAGCGTCTCACGGCGCGCTACTCGTCCACCACCACGGCGCTGGTCAAACGCGCCGGCCGCATGATGCTGGCCTGGCTGGCGATCGGCATCGCGCTGGCCTTCGCCTTCGGCCGGCTGCCGTCGGCCTTCCTGCCCGAGGAAGACCAGGGTTACTTCATGACCTCGTTCCAGCTGCCGGGCGACGCCACCGTCGAACGCACGCTCGAGGTGGTCAAGGCCTATGAAGCGCACGTGGCCTCGCGCCCCGGCCTGGGCGACAACGAAGCGATCCTCGGCTTCGGCTTTTCGGGTTCGGGTCCGAACGCGGCCATGGCTTTTACGATGCTCAAGGACTGGGACCAGCGCGACGGCGCCACCGCCCAGGGCGAGGTGGCGGCGGCGCAGGAAGCGATGAACGCCAGCCGCGAAGGCATGATCATGAGCCTGATGCCGCCGGCCATCGACGGCCTGGGCAACTCGTCCGGCTTCGCGCTGCGTTTGCAAGACCGTAGTAACCAGGGCCAGGCGGCGCTGATGGCGGCCCAGGACAAGCTGCTTGCGCTGGCCGCGAACAGTCCGCTGGTGGCCGGGGTCTATCCCGAAGGCTTGCCGCCCGGCGTGAGCGTGCGCCTCGACATCGACCGCGCCAAGGCGCAGGTGCTGGGCGTGGCCTTCGCCGACATCAGCGACACCCTGTCGGCCGCCATGGGCTCGGTGTACGTCAACGACTTCCCGAACGCCGGCCGCATGCAGCAGGTGATCGTGCAGGCCGAGGCCAGCGCCCGCATGCAGGTCGCCGACGTCCTGGCGCTGAATGTGCGTAACGTGAACGGCGGCATGGTGCCGCTCGCCGAGGTGGTCAAGCCCGTCTGGACCGAGGCGCCGCCGCAGCTGATCCGCTACCTGGGTTATCCGAGCGTGCGTATCGCGGGCGCCGCGGCGCCGGGCGCGTCCAGCGGCGAGGCGATGGACGAGATGGAGCGCCTGGCCGGCCAGCTGGGCCCCGGCTTCGCGGTCGAGTGGACCGGCCAGTCGCTGCAGGAACGCGAAACGGCGGCCCAGGCCCCGCTGCTGATGGCGCTGTCGATGCTGGTCGTGTTCCTGGTGCTGGCCGCGCTGTACGAGAGCTGGTCGATTCCGTTCTCGGTGATGCTGGTGGTGCCGCTGGGCCTGATCGGCGCGGTGGCGGCGGTGATGCTGCGCGGCCTGCCCAACGACGTGTTCTTCAAGGTCGGCATGATCACCGTGATCGGCCTGTCGGCCAAGAACGCGATCCTGATCGTGGAATTCGCCAAGCAGCTGCACGATGAAGGAAAAGGCTTGCTCGAGTCGGCGGTGGAGGCGGCGCGCCTGCGCCTGCGGCCTATCCTCATGACCTCGCTCGCCTTTGCGCTGGGCGTGGTGCCGCTGATGCTCGCCTCGGGCGCCAGCGCCGAGACCCAGCATGCGATCGGCACCGGCGTGTTTGGCGGCATGGTGGCCGCCACCGTGCTGGCGGTGCTGTTCGTGCCGGCCTTTTTCGTGTTCGTCGTCGGCCTGCAGGAGCGCATTGCGCGCTCGCGCAAGCCGAAACACGGCCAACAGGTGAGCGAGCAGGCCAAGCATCCTAATCACTCGGACTAATTTCATTGAATCAGCTTTGGTTCGCGAAATAACATGAGATTATCCAAAACATCGTGTTTACCAGGGAAGGGCCAGCATGCGTCTCAATTTTTGCCGTAGTTTGCCCCTCCTTGCTTTCCTGTTGGGCGTAGTCGCCGTCGCGGATAGCCACGCGCAGGCGCAGGCGCCGAGCCGCGCAGAACGTGTCGCTGCGCTGCTTCCCGAAATAGACAAGATGTACACCGACCTTTCCGCGCAAGAGCATCTTCCAGGCCTGGTGTACGGTGTGGTGCTGGACGGCAAACTGGTGCATATCAGCTCGCTCGGCCTGGCTGATGTCGCGCGCAAGATCCCCGCGACCAGTTCAACCGAATTCCGCATCGCTTCGATGAGCAAAAGCTTTGTAGCGATGGCAGCGCTGAAGTTGCGCGACGATGGCAAGCTGCGACTTGACGATCCGGTGTCCAGCTATCTGCCGGAAGTGCGCGGCGTCACGTTGCCGACCACGGACTCGCCTGCATTGACGATTCGCCACCTGATGACCATGAGCGCTGGGCTGCCCGAGGACAATCCCTGGGGCGATCGCCAGATGGCCATCTCCAATGCCCGGATCGAGCAACTGGTCAGTGCAGGGCTGTCGTTTTCCAACGCTCCCGGCCAAACCTTCGAGTACAGCAACCTTGGCTACATCATGCTGGGCAAGGTAGTCAGCAAGGCATCGGGCATGCGTTTCCAGGACTACGTCACGCGCGAAATCCTGCGGCCGTTGGGAATGCACAATACGCGCTGGGAATATACCCAGGCCAAGCCTGGAAAGCTCGCCCTGGGCTACCGCTGGGTCCGCGACCACTGGGAGGCCGAGCCGATCCTGCCGGATGGCGACGGCGCCGCGATGGGTGGGCTGATCACGACTGCGGATGACTTCGCGCACTACATCGCCTTTCACCTGGATGCCTGGCCGGCCCGCAGCGATGCGGATCGCGGACCGCTGCGCCGTGCGTCGGTCCGCGAGATGCATCTGCCGCAGGTATTTGAAGGCTTGAGCGCCAAGGCAACCACAAGCGATGGCAAGACATCGAATCCGCGTGTGGGTTTCTACAGCTACGGCCTGGGCGTGTTGCGTGACAGCCGCGATGTCGTGACCGTCGGCCACGGGGGCGGGCTGCCCGGCTTTGGCAGTCAATACTATTTCTCGCCAGACCACGGAGTGGGGGTCTTTGCCTTTACCAACTTGCGCTACGGCCCGGTTTACGGCCGCACGGGAAAAGCCTTGTCCATACTGGTCGAACGTGCCGACCTTGGTCCGAGGCCGATTGACGTGTCGCCCATCCTGGCTGCACGCTATCCGCAAGTGGCGCAACTGGTGCAGTCGTGGGACGCTCAGCTGGGAAGCAAAATCGCGGCCGAAAATTTCTTCCTCGACCGCTCACGTGAGGATTGGATGACGCACGCGCGCGAGAAGCTGGAGCCGATCGGGAAGATCACATCGGTCGGCCCCATCAGCGCTGAGAACAGATTGCGCGGCGCCTTTGCGCTGATCGGCGAGCGCGGCAAGGTGGATGTCAAATTTACGCTTACGCCCGAACACGAGCCAAAGGTGCAGGAAATCGAGCTGACGCCGGCGAAGCAATAGCGGCGTCAAGGCATGCCGGACGCAATGCGTCTATTCGACCGCGCGCCGCAGTTCGCCGGTTCGGTCCAGCACGTAGTGATCGAGGTCGCGCGCCAGCAGCAGGTTGCCGCTGTACCGGGTGCGCGCTTCGTCCTCGAGCAGCGCCAGCGGCAGCGGGCCGCCTTCCTGGTAGCGCGGACTGAAATGGGTCAGCACCAGGTTGCGCACGCCGGCCCCTTCGGCGAACTGCGCGACCCGCATGGCCGAGCTGTGCTGTGGGCCGGGGCCGATCTTGTGCAGCACCTCCTCGGTATAGGTCGCCTCGTGCACCAGCACGTCGGCGCCCTGTGCGCTGGCGGCCAGCAGTTCCGGGCTGTCGTTGTCGCCGGCCACCACGATGCGGCGCGCGCGCCGCGGCGGCAGCAGGTAGTCGAGAGCCTTGATGGCGCGGCCATCGGGCAGGACCACGTCGCGGCCCTGCTGGATCTCGCCCCACAGCGCTGACGATGGAACCAGGTCGGCGCGCAGTTTATCGGTATCGAGCCGGCGCTCGATCGCGGCTTCGGTGAAGCCATAGGCCCAGGACGGGATGCGGTGCGACAGCGCGGTGGCGTCGACGGCAAGTTCAGGCAGCAGCGGACCATGCGCCAGGTCGTCGGGCGTCAGCCAGGCGAGCGGGAAGGGCAGGTTCAATTCGCTGGCCTGCATGATGCATTCGATCATGGTGCGCAGCGGTGGCGGGCCGACGATGATCAAAGGGTCGCTGCGGCCCAGCAGGCCGGCGCTGGCCAGCAGGCCGGGCAGGCCGTAGCAGTGGTCGCCGTGCATATGGGTGATGAACACGGCGCGCAGGCTCATCACCGACAGCGGGGTGCGCAGGAGGCGGTGCTGGGTGCCTTCGGCGCAGTCGACCAGCACCCACGAGCGCGCGCCGCGCAGGCGCAGCGCCAGGCCGGACATATTGCGTTGCCGGGTCGGCGTGCCGGACGACGTGCCGAGGAAGATGAGTTCCATGGATGCTCTCGTGGGATGACGGGCTCCATTATCCGGCAACACGGCCCTGGCCGGCGCGCTGCCAGAACTCGTGGTGCAGGCCGGTGTCATACGGGGCAGGAACGCCGCCCATAGAGCGGCCATGTCCGCCTTCGACCGAGGAGAACGATATGCGTACGAGTTTCGTTGTGGCCGCGTCCGCGGCTGGTCTTGTTGCATTGGTGGGTGCGGCGCCGGCGAGCGCCGCACCGGTGCTGCAAGAGATGCAGGTACCGGTGGCCGGCATCAGCTGTTCGCGCATCGGGCCGCCACCGCAGCGGGTGACGCCCGACGCCGAAGTGCTCGAGTCGATCGACGGCGTCTACCGCCTGTCCAACGGCCAGAAGCTCGGGATTGCGGCCGGCGACCAGCAGGTGGTGGCCGACTTCGGCCGCTGGCACCAGATCCCGCTGGTGGCGACCGCGCCGGAACGCTTCGAGTCGCGCGACGGCCTGGTGTGGGTGCGCTACGAGGCCGACGAAGACACCGAACGGATCGTGGTCAGCTATCCGGCCGATGCGCGTGGCCGCTACGTCGACGCCTGCTAGTTCAGTGCTGCGGCGCCAGGCCGAACAGCAGCGAACGGTGCGCGCCGACGCCGGCCATCGCGCCATCGGCCACGGCGAGCGTCACCGAGCTGGCGGCGCGCATGGCGTCGCCGCCGGCGAACACGCCCGGCACCGTGGTCTGGCGGGTCTCGTCGGTGCGGATGTAGGGTCCGATGGGCCCTTCATCGAAGGCGCAGCCGAGGTCCCCGGCGATCGGGCTGGCCATGTGCACGCGGCCGAAGGTGAACAGGCCGGCCATCGCTTCCCGCCGGCCGTCGGCCAGCACCACGGTAGCGTGGTCGGCAAGCCGCGCGACCGGCGTCTCGTCCACCTGCACACCGCGTTCGGCGAGGTCGGCCCGTTGCGCTTCGTCGAGCGGGCACACGCCGTTGGTGAACAGGGTGACCTGGCCCCAGTGCGGCAGCATCTGCGCCTGGTGCACCGACAGCGGGCCGCTCGCCAGCACGCCGATGCGGCCTTCGTCCAGTTCGTAGCCGTGGCAGTAGGGGCAGTGGAACACGCTCTTGCCCCAGCGTTCGGCCAGGCCCTCGATCGGCGGCAGTTCGTCGCGCACGCCGGTGGCCAGCACCAGGCGCCGGCCGCGCACGCTGTCTGCGCCATCGAGGTCGACGATGAAGCCGCCGGCATCCGGGCGCGCGCCCTGCGCCAGCCCGTCATGCCAGGCCACGTTCGGATAGGCGGCGACGTTGGCGCGGCCTTCGCGCGCGATGGCTTCGGCCGGCTGGCCATCGCGGGTCAGGAAGCCATGCGAGTCGCTGGCGAAGCGGTTGCGGCGCTGGTCGGCATCGATTACCAGTACCTTGCGGCGCGCCCGCGCCAGTTGCAGGGCGGCAGACAGGCCGGCATAGCTGCCGCCAATGACGATGGCGTCGTATTCATCCAGGGGCATGTTCATGCTCGGGTCTCCTGTGCGGATGGTTGTCGTAGCGAAGATTGAAATCGCGCGACAGGTCGGCCAGCGTCACGTCGCCCAGGCGTTTCACCAGCAATGCCTCGGCCTCCTGGAAGGCGTCCGCGAGCGAGGCATTGACCACCTGCTCGACCAGGCATGCGCTGTGCTCGTTGCGGTTGCCCATCGCGAACACGGTGGGCGCGCCGACCGCGTCGTAGACGTCGCGCAGGGTCACCGTGGCCAGGTCGCAGGTGACGGTCCAGCCGCCGCCGTGGCCGCGCTCGGAACTGATGTAGCCGCGCTCGCGCAGCCCGGCCAGCACGCGCCGCACCAGTACCGGATTGGTGCCGAGCATGCCCGCCATCTGCTCCGAGGTCATCGGGCGCTCGCTGTGTGCCAGGTGGAGCAGCACATGGAGGACGGAAGAAAGTTTGCTGTCGCGTTTCATGTAACTAATAATAGTACAAAATCGGCGGATGCATGAAATTTTCTAACGTCCGGCCTGGGATTCCTCGTTCGGCTCCGCTTTCGGCGGCAGCTTGAGCGTCGGCAGATACCACCACATATAGGTGCTCACGCAGGCGCCGATCACGGCCATCGAGATCAGGATCGCGACGCTGTCGAAATGGCGCGTCGACCACGCCATCGAGCCCCACAGCATCACGGTGGCGACGATCTTGCCTTTTAGCGGAATGCCGTGCCCGGCCTCGAAGTTGGCGAGGTATTTGCCGAATACGGGATGCGCCAGCAGCCAGCGGTGCAGGCGCACGGAGCCGCGCGCGAAGCAGGCCGAGGCCAGCAGCAGGAAGGGCGTGGTCGGCAGCAGCGGCAGGAAGATGCCGAGAATGCCCAGCAGGACGGCCAGCACCCCGACGACGTTATAGAACAATTTCATGCCGCCACTCTAGCATCCGGCGCCGCGGGGTGTCATGTTTGCACTATTGCCGATCTGATTATGCAAAAAGGAAACAGTTGGGAATATCTATATGCAACTCTAAGTTCCGCTCTGCAACTTACGGCCGCTAACTCGGTATAATGGCCGGCTCGACGACGGGCGCGTCTGTTCGGCAGTGGCAGGAATCGTTCTACGCCCGGCCTCCTTTTCCGCCTGCTGTCCGATTGCCGTCCGGCTCGCGCCGGCCACCGTCTTCCATGCCTCATTCCACATCGTCCTACCCCATCGTGGCCATGTTCGGCGGCTTTTTCCGCCGGCGCGTGCTGCGCCAGCTCGCGCTCTACCTCGCGCTGATGCTGCCCGTCGTCTGGGGCGGCGTGGCGGTGGAGCAGGCGCGCTTCGCCGCCCTGGCCGAGAGCGGCGCCCAGGCCAATGTGCAGAACCTGTCGCGCGCCTTTTCCGAAGAAGTCAAGGCGACCGTCGCCCTGGTCGACCTGTCGCTGGTCCAGCTGCGCGGCACCTGGCGGCGCGACCCCGCCAGCTTCGCGCACAGCGTGGCCGAGCATGCGCGCCACCTGCGGGTGCCGATGCACATCACCGTCACCGATCCCGAGGGCCGCCTGCTGTACACCGACGCCGCGGTCGGCGGCGTCACGGCGCCGCAAGGCCTGGCGCTGGGCGACCTGCGCCAGTTCGCCGTCCACCGCGAGGGCGGCGGCGACCGGCTCTATGTCAGCCGCCCCGAGCGCAACCGTCTCTCGCAGCAGTGGGTGGTGCAGTTTACGCGGCCGATCCGCGCCGCGGACGGCCGCCTGGCCGGCGTGATCGCGGTGGCCATCCGGCCGGACTACTTCCTGCGCTTCTACGACAGCATCGATCTCGGCCCGGACGCGGCGGTCAGCCTGATGCGCCTGGACGCCACCGTGATCGCGCGCAGCTCGCGCGCGGACGGCAACCGCCATATGGGCACGGCGATCCCCGACGCGCCGCAGACGCGCGATGCCGGCGCCAGCGGCGCCTTCCGCAAGGCGAGCCGCCTGGACGGCATCGACCGCTTCTACGCCTGGCGCAAGCTGCCCGAATACGCTCTGGTGGTCACGGTGGGCCAGGCGGTGACGGACGCCGAGGCGCGTTTCGCCCAGCAGCGCGCGGTGATGCGCAGCGCCGGCGTGGTGGTGTCGCTGGTGCTGGCCGTGCTGGGCTGGGCGGCGATCGGCGCCGCCGACCGCCGCCGGCGCGCGCTTAAGGCCCTGGCCGCGGCCGAGGCGCGCTGGAAGCTGGCCCTGAACGCGGCCGGCGACGGGGTCTGGGATTGCGACGTTACGACGGGGATCGCGACACTGTCGCCGAGCGCCCAGCGCATTCTCGACAGCGAGCATCCCACGGTGTCCTGGTTCGGCGGCCAGGGACTGGCCGAACTGGTGCACCCGGACGAGCTGGAAACGGTGCGTGCGGCCCTGCGCGCCCACATCGACGGGCTCACCGCCGACTATGCGATGGAACACCGGCTGCGCACGCGCGACGGGCTCTGGCGCTGGATCGAGGCGCGCGGCACCGTCACCGAACGGGGCGAGCGCGGCGAGCCGCTGCGCATGGTGGGCACCTTCTCGAATATCGACGCGAGGAAGCAAGAAGAGCAGCGCATGCGGCGCATGGCGCACGAGGACGCGCTCACCGGCCTGCCCAACCGCGTGCTGTTGCACGACCGCATGCGCCAGGCCATCCTGGCCGCGGATCGCGAAGGCTACAAGGTCGGCCTGGTCTACTTTGACCTGGATAACTTCAAGCCGGTCAACGACACCCATGGCCACGCGGTGGGCGACCGCCTGCTGCACATGGTGGCGCAACGGGTGCGCGCGGCGCTGCGCGAATCGGACACGCTGGCGCGCGTCGGCGGCGACGAATTCGCGGTGCTGCTGCCGCGCTGCCAGCAACCCCAGGACGCCGAGCGGGTGGCTGCCACCATCCTGGCGCGGCTGGAACAGCCGTTCGACGACGGCGAGCGCACCCTGCGCATCTCGGGCAGCCTCGGTTACGCGCTGTATCCCGACTGCGGCGCCGGCGAGGGCGACGCCGCGGCGGCCGAAGCGCTGCTGCACTGCGCCGACCTGGCGATGTACGACGCCAAGGCGCATGGCCGGAACCGTATCTCGGGAAGTTACCGCACGCGGGTCGGGTAAGACGGTAAAGCGCGCTTCAAGGATGCGCCCCGATATCCGGCTCCGCCAGCGCCGGCAGTACCGGCGCCGTGTGGCGCGGCAGGTAGATGGTCACCGTGGTGCCTGCGCCGGGCGTGCTCTCGAGCCGGATCTGGCCGCCGCTCTGGCGCACGAAGCCGTGCGCCATCGACAGCCCGAGCCCCGTGCCCTTGCCCTCGGGCTTGGTGGTGAAGAAGGGTTCGAAGGCGTGTTCCATCACCTCGGGCGGCATGCCATGGCCGTTGTCGGCGACCGTGATCATGACGTAGTCGCCGGGCGCCGGTTCGCCTTCGAGCTCGCTGGCGCCGGCGGCGACCGTCAGGTTGGCCAGCCGCAGCGCGATGCGCCCGTTGCCGTCCATCGCGTCGCGCGCATTGATCACCAGGTTGAGCAGCACATGTTCGAGCTGGTTCGGATCGACCAGCGTCGGCCACAGATTTGGCACGGCGGTGCGTTCGAGCACGATGTCGTCGCCGGCGGCGCGCTGCAGCAGGCTGTCGCTGCGCTCGAGCAGCTGGGCCACGTCGACCACGCTCGGATGCAGCGGCTGGCGGCGGGCGAAGGCGAGCAGCTGGCCGGCCAGCTTCGATCCGCGGTCCACCGCGTCGAGCACATTGTGCAGGCGCTTGCGGCTGGGCGGGCCTTCGGCGCGCAGCATCAGCTGCACGTTGGCGCTGATGATGTGCAGGATGTTGTTGAAGTCGTGCGCCACGCCGCCGGTGAGCTTGCCGACCGCTTCCAGCTTCTGGGCCCGGGCCAGGGCCTGGCGCGCTTCATCCAGGCGCTGCTGGCGCTGCAGCTCGCGCGCCTCGGCCTCGCGGCGCGGCGTGATGTCGCGCACGAACACGGTGGCGCCGACGCCGTCGCCCTGCGGCAGCAGGGCCACCGCCAGCTCCACCGGCACCTTCTGGCCGCTGGCGTGCAGCACTTCGGTCTCGGTGGGTTCGCCCGCCATGGGGCCGGCGCCGCCACGCGCGAAGGCGTCGAACGTCGCGCGGAACGCGGCCCGCCTTTCTTCCGGCAGCAGCAGCTCGGCCGGGCTGCCGATCGCCTGCGCGGCGTCGAGGCCGAAGATGCGCGTGGCCTGCGCATTCCAGTCGGTGATGCGGCCCTGGCGGTCGATGGCGACGAAGCCGTCGTAGGCGGTCTCGAGGATCGTCTTGAAGCGGCGCTCGTCGGCCGCGATGCGGTCGTGCGATTCGCGCAGCTCGAGCGTCATCGCCTGCGCCAGTTGCAGCGCGCGGCGGCGCGAGCCGGCCAGCAGCCACACCACCAGGCTGACCAGGGCTCCCAGCACGACGCCGGTGGCGGCCACCATCTGCGGGCGGTCGTGATCCAGCGTGGCCTCGAGGCTGGCGCTGGAGGCCATCCGCACGGTCCAAGTGCGGCCGGCCATCTCCATGCGGGTAGCGGTGGAAAAGCGCGGCATGCCGGCGCGGTCGGCGCCGGGCGAGCGGTACAGCAGCGAACTTGGGGTCATGTGGTCGCCGTCATAGATCTCGACATCGAGCTGGGGCGCCGCGATGCCGCCCACGCCGCCCATCAGGTCCTTCATGCGAAACGGCGAATAGATCCAGCCCAGCAGCGCCGCGCGGCGCTGCTCGACCGTGTCGACGTCGCGCCCGCTGCGGTACACCGGCAGGTACATCAAGAAGCCCGCATCGAGGCTGGCGCCGCCTTCCTGCACCAGCACCACCTTGCCGCTCAGCGCGGCCTGGCCGCTGTCGCGCGCCGCCGCCATCGCCGCGCGCCGCACCGGTTCGCTGTACATGTCGTAGCCGAAGGCGCGCAGGTTGCGCGCGTTGAACGGTTCGATGTGCGTGATGGCCGTCTGCGGCTGGCCGCCCTCGGCCGGGTGGACGCGGTAGTTGGGGAAGCCCTCGGCGCGCACCTTGTCCTCGTGCGCGGCGAGCGCGCCCGGCGGGATCAGGGTGGCGACCGCCAGCGCCTCGAGGCCGGGGAAGGACTGGTCCAGGCGCAGCACCTCGTAATACTCGGAGAATTCGGCGCGGCTCAGGTCGACCGAGCCGCGCAGGTAGCCGCGCGCGCCGCGCAGCACCTGCTCGTAGACCAGCAGGCGGCGTCCGATCGCGTAGCCCATGTCGCGGGTGCGGTAGTCGAAGGCTTCATGCAGCTGGGCCTCGGCGTTGCGCTGGGCGCTGGACCAGGCGCTGAAGGTCACCAGCAGGGTGAGCACGAATACCAGCAGCGCCATCAGGAGTGGCGCGTGGCCGGCAACGGAGGCCGACATCGGGGCTGGGGGGCGGTTGGCGGTCTGCTGCATGTCCTTGTGCTTGGCAGCCGGGGCGGCGGGGTTGATCGGAGGGACCGGACTACGTAGCATACGCATCCTTGGATTGACGGGGCGCACGCGACTTTGCGCCTTTGTCAACGGAGTTGGTCAACCGGGCACAAGGATGCTCCTTACTAAATGAAACATTCTAATCTGAAATATCCGCCTTGCAAGAGTGCGAAAGCGGGATGAATTCCACCCTCTCGTCCTTCTTGACGCGCCATTGGCCGCTGACTGCCCTGGCCGGCCTGTGCGGCCTGGCGCTGCTGCTGGGCATGCTGGCCCCCTTGCGCGGCGGCAGCCATGAATTGCTGCTGGCCTTCCCGTCCACGGTGGGGGGAGAGCTGACGCTGCCGTCCGAGATCCGCCTGACGCGCGGCGTGCGCGATGTGCTGCTGCTGCGCAACGACGGCGGGGCGCCGGTGGTGTTCGGCCCGCTCAAGATCGGCCCGGGGCGTGAACTGCGCCTGCCGTTCGGCGAGGCGGGCCTGTATACCTACGCCTGCCCGCCGGTCGCCGGCAAGGTGGTGCGGGTGAGGGTGGTGGACGCGCCCGGCCCCGGCTGGGGCCGACTTCGCTGGCGCCTGGACGACCTGCGCCAGTGGGTGCGCTACCTGCCGTTGATGTCCCCGGACGACTAGCAATCGATGCCGGGAGGCTGCGAATCGGGCCCCGGCCAGCCGCAATCGTACACCCGCGATGGCCCCGATTCTGTCATCATGGGGGCCATGTCGACGATTTCCATGCCACTGTTCCCGCTCAGTACGGTGCTGTTTCCGGACGGGGTGTTGCCGCTGCAGGTGTTCGAGGTGCGCTATCTCGACATGATCAGCCGCTGCATCCTCGAAGGCACCCCGTTCGGCGTGGTGTTGCTGACGCATGGGCAAGAAGTGCGCCGGCCCGATGCCGAGCAGGAGCGCTTCGTGGCCGCCGGCACCATCGCCTCGGTCACCGAAACCACCACCGAGACACCCGGCCTGCTGCAGGTGCTGTGCCGGGGCGGCGCGCGCTTTTCCGTCGTCACCGCCGAGCAGCGCGTCAACGGCCTGTGGATGGCCGAGGCGCAATTGGTCGAGGACGACCTCAGCGTGAACATCCCATCCGAGCTGCAGGGCGCCTCCGACGCGCTCGACCGGATATTGAATTCGCTGCAAGACGTTCCCCAGCACCGCTGGCCGGTGCAGCCGCCCTTCCGGCTCGACGACTGCGGCTGGGTGGCCAACCGCTGGTGCGAGCTGCTGCCGCTGCCGAACCAGCAAAAGCATCATATGCTGATGCTCGACAACCCCGTGATCCGGCTCGAATTGCTGCATGACGTGCTGGATGAACATGGCTTGATTACTTCTTAAGGAAGCAGCGCAGGGGCCCGGCATGAAATTTTCTGACGATCTTCTCATCGGGTATATCAACGGCGAACTCGCCGAACCGGCGCGCGCGGCGGTCGAACGGGCCATGCGCGCCGATCCGGTGCTGGCGGCGCGCATCGCCCACCACCGGGCCGAGCTGCAACTCAAGGGCAATACGCGCAACGGACGCATCGGCGTCTCGGCCAACGGCATTGATGCCAATCATACGCAGCGCAGCGCGCCGCCCTGCGGCGCCAAGGTGGTGCAGCTCAACAGCCTGCGCCCCGGCCGCACGGTGCCGCCGCCGCAGATTGCCTACAGTAACTGGTGCAAGCGTCACTGGGTGGCGGTCGGCGCGGCGCTGCTGGCGGGCGCCGCCGTCGGCGCCTTCGGCTGGCACAGCCTGGCGCAGGCGCCCGGCCTGGCCACGCTCGACCACGTCGATGGCGCCCTGGTGGCGCGCGGGCCGCTGGTGGCGGCGCTGGACGGCCAGCTGGCCAGTCCCGGGCCGTCCGACAATGGGGTGCGCATCGGCGTCACCTTCGTGGCGAAAGACGGCGGCTATTGCCGCAGCTTCGTGGTCGACACCACCGCCGGCCTGGCCTGCCTCAAAAACGGGCGCTGGAGCATCCCGGTGCTGGCCCAGGATGGCGGCGGGGCCGCCTGGGTCGACGGCAGCCAGCCGCCGCCGGTCGTGCGCGAGGCAATCGACGCCCGCATCGCCGGCACCGTGCTCGATCCGGTGGCCGAACGCGCGGCCCAGCAACGTGGCTGGACGCGGTGAGACGGTCGCCGGGTAAACAGGCTTATGCTGCATTGCGGCAGGGATACGTTTTCTTTTGGTAAACTGTGTACAAAAAAGGCCGGCATATACATGGGTGGCGATTTCGGGTATCGTGTCACCCGCTAAAAGTGTCTCTACATCCGCTTTATTCGGCCCGCCGGCCGGCTTGCCGCCGGGTAGTTCCGTCCGCCGGCTTATTCCCGTTCCTCCCTTCGCTGCGCGTCTTCGACCCGCGATGGGGAGAACATGCCCGATCGTAGAGCTGAACGAATGAATGCAACCAAAAACTATGTCTGATTCTCCGAGCAATAACGCGAACAACAACGACGTCGCCGCCGTACCGGACGCCGCGCCAGCCGTGCCGGCCGCCGCCGAGGCTCCCACGGTACGCTTCGCCGACTTTGGCCTGGCGCCGGAAATCCTGCGTGCGCTCTCGGACCAGGGCTACGTCCATCCGACGCCGATCCAGGCCCAGGCGATTCCCGTGGTGCTCGAAGGCCGCGACGTGATGGGCGCGGCCCAGACCGGTACCGGCAAGACCGCCGGCTTCTCGCTGCCGATCCTGCAATTGCTGATGCCGCACGCGAACGCCAGCATGTCGCCGGCGCGCCATCCGGTGCGCGCCCTGGTGCTGGTGCCGACCCGCGAACTGGCGGTGCAGGTGGCCGACAACGTCAAGGCCTATGCCCGCCACACGCCGCTGCGCGCGACCGTGGTGTTCGGCGGCATGGACATGAAGCCGCAGACCGAGATCCTGCGCCGCGGCGTCGAGATCGTGATCGCCACCCCGGGCCGCCTGCTGGACCACATCGAGCAGAAGAACGTCAGCCTGGGCCAGGTGCAGATGCTGGTGATGGACGAAGCCGACCGCATGCTCGACATGGGCTTCCTGCCCGACCTGCAGCGCATCATCAACCTGCTGCCAAAGCAGCGCCAGAACCTGATGTTCTCGGCGACGTTCTCGCCCGAGATCAAGAAGCTGGCCAACACCTTCCTGAACAATCCGCTGACCATCGAAGTCGCGCGCAGCAACGCGACCGCCGAGAAAGTCACGCAGATCGTCTACAAGGTCGACGAGGAAGCCAAGCGCGACGTGGTCGAGCACCTGATCCGCTCGCGCGACATGAAGCAGGTGATCATCTTCTCGAACACCAAGATCGGCGCCTCGCGCCTGTCGACCCACCTCGAGAAGCGCGGCGTCAAGGCGTCGGCGATCCACGGCGACAAGACCCAGCAGGAGCGCATGGCGGCGCTGGACGCGTTCAAGAACGGCAGCGTCGAAGTGCTGGTGGCGACCGACGTCGCCGCGCGCGGTCTCGACATCTCCGACCTGCCGGCCGTGATCAACTACGACCTGCCGTACAACGCCGAAGACTACGTTCACCGCATCGGCCGTACCGGCCGCGCCGGCGCCTCGGGCGACGCGCTGTCGGTGTACTCGGACAAGGACGAGCGCCTGCTGGCCGACATCGAGAAGCTGATCAAGCAGACCATTACACGCGGTACGCTGGAAGGCTTCGTGGCGCCGACCGGCCGCGGCCGTGAGAGTGGTCGCGAGGGTGGTCGTGAGCATGGCGCGCGCGAAGGCGCTCGTGAGGGTGTCCGCGACTACGCTTCGCGCGACGCCGAACGCGGCGCCCGCCGCAGCGATGAACGCGGCGATCGTGGCGGCCCGGCGCGTGCGCCGCGCTCCGGACTCGGTCCGGGCGCGCGCCGCGAGAAGGTCGATCCGTGGTTCCTCAAGCCCTACGAGCCGACCAGCAGCCCACGCAAGGATCTCGACGCGGCGCCGAACACGCCGTCCAAGCCGGCCAAGCAGAAACTGGCCTTCTTGCTGGGTGGCGGACCGAAGGCGTAAGCCTGGCTGCCAGCTTGTAAACGTCGTCCCCGCGCAGGCGGGGACCCAAGTTCTTATGCACTCCACTGAAGCAAACTTTAGTAGCTGCGCTGATTAACTTGGGTCCCCCCCTTCGCGGGGAGTCGTTACTGCCAGTGGCAGTAACGACGTGTTTGGGCTGACAATGTAAAACGCAATCCTGGCTCGGCACGTTCTGCCGCGAGCCGCCAGCCATGAGTCCGCGCCACCTCCTGGCAGATCGACAGCCCCAATCCCGCCCCAAGGTCGCGCCGGTGCGGCCCACGCCAGAAGCGGTCGAACAGCAGCGCCAGCTGCGCCGCCTCGACACCCGGCCCGTGGTCGCGCACGCACAAGCGGTCCTCCGCGATCTCCACGCTCACACGCGAGCCGGCCGGCGCATGCTCGATCGCATTCTCCAGCAGGTTTTTCATCAGCGTGAACAGCGCGCCGCGGTCGGCCTGCCATTCCAGCCCATCGTCCATGGCGGACACCGCCAGCGTCACGTCGGCCGCCTCGGCCATGCGCTGCAGGTAGCCGATCGCCTCGTCGGCGACCTCTCTCACCCTGACTGTGCCGAATACGTAGTTGGTCGCCTCGCTGGCCTCGGCCAGCAGCAGCAGTTGCTGCACCTGGCGCGACATATAAGCGACGTCTTTCAACAGGGCGGCGCGGTCATCTTCGCCATCGACCCCCAGCTCCACCTGGGCCCGGATCATCGCCAGCGGCGTCTTCAGTTCGTGCGCCGCGTTGCCCAGGAATTCCTGCTGCGCGCGGTAGGCCTGCTCGAGGCGTTCGAGCGCCCGGTTGAAGCTGTCGACCAGCGGCGCGATCTCGCTTGGTACCGCGTCGGTGCGCAGGCGCGCGTGCATCGAGCGTAGCGAGATGCCGGCCGCCGACCCCGATACGTCCTGCAGCGGCTTCAAGGTGTAGCGCAAGGTGATCCAGGTGCACAGGCCGAAGGCGACCAGCAGCACCAGGGTGAACAGGGCGATGCCGTAGGCCACCAGCGGCAGGGCGACCCGGTGCAGCAGGTACATCATGCGGCTGCTGGCGGCCACCTGCAGGTACAGGCCATCGCGCCCTTCGAGCGCGAGCGGCTCGCTGGCGCCAAAGAAGGTCACGCCGTCGCGGGTGAACTCGAAGCGTGTGCGCCCCGCGCTTGCCGGCAGCACGCCGGCGGGCCAGAAGCGCGGGCCCGCCTCGGACAGCAGGGCCACATTGCCGGTGCGGTCGACGACGCGGTAGGCGACTTCGCGCCCCAGGCTGTCGAAGGCCCATTTGATGGCATGATGCGCGTCGGTCCCGAGGCGCAGCCTGCCGTCCCGCTCGACGTACACCTTGGCAGACAGGTCTTGCGCCATGTCCGCCAGGTCGGTCCGGGCCAGCACATTGGTCTGCAGGACGAAGGCCGCGACCAGCACCACCAGCATGACGCTGAGCAGCGTGCCGGCGACGAAGGCCATGACGATTTTCAGGCGGATGCTATTGAGCCGCATCGTCCGCGCGCAGCACGTAGCCGACGCCCCTCAAGTTGACGATGCGCTGGCGCGAGCCGATCGCCGCAAGCTTGCGGCGCAGGCGATGCAGGGCGACGTCGAGCGCATTCGGGGTGACGGCGTCGTTCAGCCCCCAGGCCGCCGCTTCCAGCGCGCCACGCCGCACCGTGGTCTCGTGCTTGCGCAGCAGGAGCAGCATGATCTGCATCTCGGCCGGCGCCAGGGTGATGCGCTCGGCGCCGCAGCACAGCAGGTCGGCATCCGGCTGCAGCGCCAGGTCGCCACGGGCGTGGTCGAGCGGCCGGAATTCCTGTGGACGGCGCAGCAGTGCGCGCACCCGCGCCACCATCTCGTCCATGGCGAAGGGCTTGGCGAGATAGTCGTCGGCGCCAGCCTCGAGGCCCTGGACGCGGTCGTGCAGCGCTTCGCGCGCCGTCAGCACCAGGCAGGGGATGCCCATGCCGGCCGCGCGCATCCGGCCCAGCAGGGCCAGGCCGTCGCCGTCGGGCAGTCCGCGGTCGAGGATCAGGGCCTGGTAGGATATCTGCTGGAGCGCCGCCCAGGCGCCGTCGATGCGGGTGGCCACGTCGACGGCGATGCCGGCCGCCGCCAGGCCCTTGGCGATCAGCTGGGCCAGGCGCTCGTGGTCTTCGATCAGGAGGATGCGGCTCATCGGCTCACCTGAAGCGGTACAGGTAGCCGACCAGCACCCGGTTCTCGGTCGAGCGGTCGACCAGCGGGCTGTCCTTGATCCCGTCGGCCAGGCGCGACACCTCGAGGTCGACCAGGATGGAATGGCGGCGGTCGAACATATACATCGCGCGCAGTCCCAGTTCGGCGTTCACGCCCGACTCGCCACGATAGGCGGCGCGGCCGGCGCGCGCCTCGTCGGCCCGCACGCCGTAGTAATAGTCGACGTATTTGTCGTCCTGCCAGCTCGCAGCCACGCGCGGCGTGATCGTCACGCGCTCGCCGATATGCCATGTCTTCTCCACGCCGAGATTGAACCGCTTGCCCTTGCTGTTGCCGGAAGCGTCGCCCAGCGCTTCGGCGCTGACGTCGACCCACCGGCTCTTCCATTCGATTCTAGCACCGGCCCAGACGCCGCTTTTCCGTTCGCGCATGCCGGCCAGGATCGGGGTGTCGTCGATGTCGTCGTCGTCGTAGCCGCTACCGTCGTAGCGCACCACCAGGTCGAGGTTCAGGGTGTGCGCAGGCGCCGGGTCGAGGCTGAGCAGCTTGAAGCCCACTTGTGGGCCGGCGATCGAGAGCCAGCGGTTCTCGTACTGGACGAAGGGCAGCGCCAGGTACTCGCGGTCGATGCCGGCATAGGCCTTGTCGAACGCGATGGCGCCGACGCCCAGCGCCCAGGAAGAGGCGGGGGCGGCGTCGCCCGCCTGGGCCAGGGCCGGCAGCGTGCAGAGCATGGCGGCGAGCAGCGGGACCTGCGCCAGGCGGCGCTGGAAGTAGGGGACGGAGAGTGGCATGGAAGCGCTTTCGGGTTGTCGAAAAGCGCCATGCTCGGCCCGGTCGCCTTACTCGACACTTACCAGACACTGAGGTGACGACATCGGCACGACATCGCTCCGGTAAGTATCCGGAAAGGCGGACTGGCGGATAGTCCGGGTCAAAGGAGAAACGACGATGAACACATCCCGCAAGATGGCGCTGGTCGCCGTGACCGCGCTCCTCGGCGCCGCGCTGGCCGGTGCCCTGGCGTCGGCCCCGATCGAGGTCAGCGATGCAGCCGGCGATTCAGGCAGCCCGCTTGAGCGCGGCCCCGACCCGGTCCAGCAAGTCCTGGTGCTGGTAGGGCTTGGACAGCACGTCGAGCGTGCCGCTGGGCTTGCCGCGGCCGGGCAGTTCGTCCATATAGCCGGTGGTGACCAGCACCGGCAGGCCGGGGCGCCTGGCGTGCACACGCTCGATCAGTTCCAGCCCGTTCATTCCGCCCGGCATGATCACGTCGGTGAACAGCAGGTCGGCCTGCTCGCCGCTTTCCAGCAGGCCGAGCGCGCGCTCGCCGCTGGGAGCCGACAGCACCTCGTAGCCGCCCATTTCGAGCATGCTTTCGGCCAGTTCGCGCACGTCGTCGTTGTCCTCGACCACCAGGATGCGGCAGCGCCGTTGCTGCGGTTCGGCAGGCGTGCCGCCGCGCCGTTCGGCCTGCGAAGCATCGTCGCTGGCGCCCTGTTCGGCGACCCGGAACACCATGCGCACCATGGTGCCCCGGCCCGGCTCGCTTTCGATGTCGAGCTTGCCGTGCGATTGCTGAACGAAGCCGTGCACCATCGCCAGGCCCAGGCCGGTTCCCGGCCCCTTGGTGGTGAAGAACGGTTCGGTGGCGCGGCGCCTGACCTCGGGCGTCATGCCTTCGCCCTCGTCGAGCACGCAGATGCAGATGTAGCTGCCGGGACTCAGCCCCAGCAGGCGGCGGCGCTCCTCGCCCAGCACGGCAGTGCCGACGGTGACGGCGCCGCCGTCCGGCATCGCGTCGCGCGCGTTGAGCACCACGTTCAGGAGCGCCATCTCGAGATAGGTCGGGTCGATCGTGCTGGCCGGCAGGCCGGGCTTGAGGTCGAGCCGCAGGTCGATCTTGTCGCCCAGGGTGCGCACCAGCATGTCGGAAAACTCGACCACCACGCTGTTCAGGCTCAGGCGCTTCGGCTCCAGGCGCTGCTTGCGCGCGAAGGTCAGTAGCTGCTGGGTCAGCTTGCCGGCCTGCATGGTGGCGCGCTGGGCGCGTCGGATCGGCTCGGACGCCTTGTGCTGCGCTCCGGTGCCCAGCAGGGCGACTTCGAGGTTGCCGTTGATAACTTGCAGCAGGTTGTTGAAATCGTGGGCCATGCCGGCCGAGAGCTGGCCGATGGCTTCCATTTTCTGCGCCTGCAGCCAGGATTCCTGGTTGTTGCGGCGTTCGGTGATGTCCATCTGCGAGGCGAAGAAGTACAGCAGCTTGCCGTCCTGGTCGAAGATGGGGCCGAAGAACAGGGCGTTCCAGAACGGCGTTCCGTCGGCCTTGTAGTTGAGCAGGTCGACCGCCACCGCGCGCTCTTCTTCCACCGCGCGGCGCAGTTCGGCCACGGTGGTGCGGTCGGTATCCGGTCCCTGCAGCAAGCGGCAGTTGCGGCCCAAGAGCTCGTCTTCGCGATAGCCGGTCAGGTCGGTGAAGGCGCCGTTGGCGAACACGATCGGATTGTCGTCCTGGCGCGGATCGGTGATCAGCATCGGCATGCGGGTCATCTCGACCGCAGCGAAGAAGATATTGCCGCGCTCGTCCAGTCCACCGTGCTCGATGTAGCCGGACTGCCAGTGATGCACGCCGGGAGTGTCCTCGGGCGGGCCCATCGGGTGGACCGAGTTGCCCTCCACCTCGGCGTTCGCCGGCACGCCGCGGCTCTGGCCGCCGCCCTGCACGTCGAGCGCTTTCTTGAGTGAATCGTCCTTTGGCGGTCCGAGTACCATGAGGGTGTCCTAGCGAGTTGCGCTGCCGTTCTGGCAGTGGGGCCGGATGTCAGCCCTTCTGATTCAACTCTAGCGCCCGCATCCGGCGTGTTCTGTGCGAGCGCCCACACAATGGCCCGGCTGGTGGCCCGGCGACGTCAGCGCGCGCCGGTCAGGACAAGTTCCTCGATGCCGATGCCGAGATAGCGCGTATCGCCCCCCTGTCCCGCAGGAACGGGAGAGACGGGGCGTGGCACGACGATGGTGAGCGTGCGGGTGTTGCCATCGGTATCAAAATGGAGAGCGACTGTCTGCACCCCGTTACCCACCCGGAACTCCTGGCTGGCGCCGCCCACTTCCATCCTGAACGGCAGCGTGGCGTTGACGTCGAAGGCGCGTGCTCGCAGCATGATGCCGACCCGGGGCGGCAGTGGCTGGGCAAACTGCAGGGTGACTGTCTTCCCGTCCGACCAGCGACCCCATGGCTCGATCCCGGACAGGCCCGTGATCTCACTGATGAGTGCTGGATCGGGCGGCGCCGATAGCACGAAGCGGGCCAGTACCGGCTCCGGATCGGGCAGGCGAACCAGCGCGAAATCGGGTTCCCGGTGCACGACATTCGCGTTCGCCGGCAGTGGGTGATTGCCGATCACCAGCAACCATTTCTGGTCGAGCGGCATTTGATATGGCTCGATCGGGAAATGCCCGTCCATCTGCATCGGGCGCGAATCCGGATGGTCGATGTGGAATTGCGCGCGCATCAGTTGCTGCGGGTCGACGCATACCACGGTGATCTGGCCACGCTCGGCCGCCGGCACGGTGTTGCGCGCGAGCAGGCCAGCCCGGTCGCCCACGGTGGTTGGCCGGTATTCGGCCTGGAACAGGGCAATGCTTTGCTGCGCCACCAGCAGGGACAGGGGCAGTACGGTCAGCAGGAATAGCCGTGGCGCATTCCAGCGTCCGACCGCCCAGAGCAGCAGCAAGATCAGCTGCAAGGCGTAGATCGCCTGTCCGCTTCGCAGCAAGGGGTTCACGGAAGCGATGTCCGGGCCATCGACGAGGTAGATGACATAGGTCGGCAATTTGTACCAGGCGATGCCCAGCACCGCCGCCACCAGCGCCGCAACGAGCCAGCGCAGCCATGGCAAACGATTCTCACGGTCGTGCATGACGGCGGCCGCCACGATCCACAGCAGCGGGAAGGTGAAGCTGTAATAGCGCAGATGCAGGCGCAGGCCTTCGTTGTTGCCGGCATAGGCCACGGTGCCTGCATACACGGCCGTCATGCCGGCGGCGGCGCCCAGCATCAGCAGCACGTAGACCAGCAAGGGATTCGCGGGCGCGCCGCGGGCGCGCAGGGCGGAACTGCACAAGCCGTGCAGCAGCACCGCAAGCGGCAGCGCAAGCAGTACGGCAAGCGCCATCAGGTGGCCGCGGCCGCTGATCCAGGCCGGTCCCACCAGCTGCGCCAGGCGGTCGACCAGGCTGCCGCCGCCGGCGGCATTGCCATAGAACGGCCCAAGAAGACTCAGGCCGGCATCGCCGGCCAGCACGAAGCCGAGCGCAAATTTGACGCAGAGCGCCACCACACCGGCGATGACTGCGGCGCCAAGGCCACGCCCCAGCCAGGCGCCGCCCGCATGCCAACTGGCATACACCAGGTACAAGCACAGGGAAGGCAACAGGAATAGTGCGTGCACCTTGACCAGGCTCATCGCGCCGAGCACCGCCCCACCGGCCAGTGCCAGCAAGGGTAGCGGGCGGTCGGCATGCGCCAGCATGACCCAGCTCAGGACGCAGAAGCCGAAGTAATAGACCGCCTCCGGCATGAAGAACATTGTGTACAAGTTCAGCGGCGCCAGCATGGACAGCACGGCGATGGCGGCGGCCCAGCCACGGCCCGTGAAGCGGCGTGCGGTCAGGTACAGGAAGGGCGCAGCGGCCGTATAGAAGAGCAGGTTGATGCCACGCGCGCACTCGAGGAAGCCGTCGCCGCAAGCAGTGGTGGCGCCGAACAGCCATAGATAGAGATAGGAGGGCACGATGGCCTCGGCCAGTGGCGTGAGGCGCGCCATCTTGCTGTAGTACCACTCGTCGGCGAAGATCACCGGATGCAGGCCGAAGTTGCGCCAGGCCAGCCAGGCGGCAGCAATGGCCAGCAGCAGACCGAAGGCGATGCGTACGCGCGGATGTCGAAGGTCGGGAGTATTCAAAGTCATTGGTTGGAATCGGTGGATGTCGTCATGTCGTCCGGGGCGGCGCCGATCGCGATCTCGGCGATGCCGATGCCGAGCAGGCGGTCGTCCGCCCATTGGCCGAGCGAACTCGGCGCGGTGGGGCGCGGCACCTCGATCGTCAGGCTGCGCTGTGCTCCGTCGGTCTCGAAACGCAGCGTCACCTCCTGCTCGCTGCCGCCCAGGCGGAAGCTCGATTGTGCGTCGCCTACCTGCATCGTGAACGGGAGGGTGGTGTTGTCGGCATAGGCCAGGCCGGTCAGCAGCACGACCAGCCGTTTGGGCAGCGGCCGGTCGAAGTGCAGGACCACCTGGCCGGCGTCCGACCAGCGGCCCCACGGTTCCGGCTTGGACAGCCCTTCGGCGCGCTCCAGCAACTGGCCCGGGCCGATGGGGCCGGACAGGCGGGCGCTGGCGACCGGCTGGAAACCGCCCGCCAGCCTCACGAGGCTGAATCCATCGCCTTGCAACACCGGCGCCAGGCCATCGGGCAGGGCATGTTCGCCCATTACCAGCAGCCAGCGCCGGCGCGCGGGCAGGTGGTAGGGTTCGATCGGCGCGCCCTCGGCCAGCACCAGCATCCCGCTATCCTTGTCGTCGATATGGAGCTGGGCGCGCATCACATCCATCACGCTGTCGGACGCCACCGTGATCAGCTTGCGCTCGTCGCGCGGCACGTGGTCGCGCGCGGCGATGCCGCCACGGTCCGCTGGCCAGCCGGCCCGCAGCCGGTCGAAGTAGTGCGAGGTGGCGTGGATGCCCAGCGCCAGCATCGCCGGCAGCGCCAGGAACAGGAATAGCGGCGCCGCCAGGCGGCTGCCGGCGGCCCAGGCGCCGAGCACCAGCAGGTCGAGTGCGACGATGGCCCAGCCGGTCCAGCGGGCGACGCCGATGGCCGCCAGTTCAGGCCCGTCGATGTCGGTGATGACGTACAGCGGCAGCAGCAATTTCGCGGCGACGACGGCGCTGCCCACCAGCAGCGCGGCCACCAGCCGCAGGCGCCGCTCGGTGCCCAGCACCGCGTGCGCATCGACGGCGGCCGCGGCCAGGATGAACAGCAGCGGGAAGGTGAAGCTGTAGTAGCGCAGGTGCAGCCGCAGCACTTCGAGCGGCGTGATGCCCGCCAGCGAGGCGGTGAACATCACGGTGACGCCGGCGGTCGCCCCCACCGTCAGGAGGGTGTACAGGGCGAGGCGGGCGAGCGCGGGCGGCAGCGCCTGGCGCGTACGGCGGCCGATCGCGAGCAGCAGCAGGATCGCCATCGGCAGCGGCAGCAGCAGCGCCAGCGCCATCAGGTGGCCGCGGCCGTTGATAAAGGCGGCCGAGGCCAGCGTGGCCAGCGGCTTGCCGGCGTTGGCGCTGGCGGTGTGTCCGTAGAAGCTGCCGAGGATGCCGAGCGCCGGCTCGCCGGCCAGCAGGTAGCCGAGCCCCAGCTTGACCGCGAATGCGGTGCCGACGGCCAGCAGCGTGCCGGCCAGGCCAGCGCGCAGCCAGCGCGTGCGCGGCGCCTGCAGCCAGCCGGCGCCGATCAGGAACAGGGACACGGCCGGCAGCAGGAACAGCGCATGCACTTTCACCAGGCTCATCATCCCCAGCACCAGGCCGGCGCTCGCCGCCAGCGCCGCCGAGCGCCAGTGCACGCGCGTCAGCAGCACCCAGCTCAGTACCGCGAAGCCGAAGTAATACGCGGTCTCGGGCATGAACATCGCGCTGAACAGGTTGAACGGCGCGAGCAGGCACATCAGTGTGACGACGGCCGCCAGCGCCGGGCGCATGACCCGGCAGGCGACCAGGTACAGGAAGGGGGCGGCGCCCACCAGCAGCAGCGCGTTGCCGATGCGGACGCAGTCGAGGAAACCGGTCCCGCAACTGCTGGTGAAGCCGAACAGCCACAGGTACAGGTAGGACGGCACGATCGCTTCGCCCAGCGGCATCAGGCGCGCCATCTTGCTGTAGTACCACTCGTCGGCGAAGATCCCCGGGTAGAGCCCGAGGCTGCGCTGCAGCAGCCAGGCAAACACGATGCACAGCGCCAGCGCCAGCAGCGGGCCGGCATGGCGGTCCAGTGCCGGCCTGGCGGGCGCGGCGCTCATGCGGAAGGGGATGCGGAGCGCCATGCGGCGAGGGCGGCCTGCATGCGCTGCCACGTGAAGAACTTGCGTTTCTCGTAGTAGAGCGGGCCGGCGTGCGGGCGCTGTTCGAGCCGCGCCAGCGACACCGGCTGCAGCTGCTCGGCGCCGCGCACCAGGTAGTGCAGGACGACGAAGGGGAACAGCCCGATCCAGGTGGTGCGCTGCGATGGATACGACAGGCAGAGGCGCAGGTGGCGCAGGCGCGCGCCCCAGGCGATCGGCAGGCGTGACACCGGGCCGTTCTCGGGCAGCGGCGCGAACACGCGGAACAGCGGCCCGGGCAGGCCGTTGGCCTGGTATAGCGTGAATTGCCAGGTGCGTTCCAGCAGGCCGCGCTGGGCCGCCAGCTGCACCGTCAGGGCATGCAGGGCGTCGTGGTCATGGTGGCCGCCTTCCCAGGCGGTCACGTGGATCGATTCGATCGGGAAGAAGCCGTCCAGCCAGGCGCCGATCCAGTCGGCCGCGGCCTCCAGGTGCAGCGGCAGGCGGGCGTCGCCGATCCCCAGTTCGGCGCCGGCGAAGCGCACCTCGTGGGCGTCGACGCCGAGCCGCGCCAGCACCGCCAGCGATTCGGCGTTGCGGGTGGCCGCGCTGGCGCTGGCGGTCTGGCCGTCGGTGAGGTAGGCGCAAGCCACGCGCCGGCCCTGGCGGCGCAGGCTGGCGATGCGTTCGTACACCCCGAACTCGTCGTCCTGGTGGGCGAACAGGAACAGGGCGACAGGTTCAATAGGCATCGAAGTCGAGGAAACTGAACTGGAGCCGGCTCGGATCGAGCGCGCTCACACGCGGGACGAAGGAACGGTAGATCAGGTTCAGCGGCGACGGACGCAGACGCCGCGGGATGCTCGGGTAGTTCCAGTAGCTGCTGTTCGCGTCCGGCGCCAGGCCCAGGTACAGGCGCAGCGGCGACAGCGGGGCCGACGCGTCAACACCGGTGTCGGCGCCGGCGACCGCCGGCAGTTCGGCATACGCCGGCAGCTTCAGGCCGAAGGCGGGGGCGTAGAACTGCTCGCGCTCGCCGCTGGTCTTGCGCGCCACCGGGTTGTGCGGATTGGCGCAGCGCCAGGCCAGCGCCTGCGGGCTCCAGCTGCGCTCGAACGACAGCTGCGCGGCCGGCGCCTTGGGGCCGTGGGCCAGCTTGCCCAGGCCGACGCGCGCTTCCAGCGGGCGCGCCAGCTGGAAGCCCAGCTTGCGCACGAAGCCGGGGGTGCTGTTGGCATTGGCCACGCCGTACACGCCGTCGAAGCCGGCGGCGGCGCCGGCCTCGAAGGTGGCCGCGGCCAGCCTGGTGAACAGGCCCTTGCCCTGGTAGTCGGGATGGGTCGCGGTGTTCAGCGACAGCAGCACCGGCACCTCGCGGCCCTCGACCCAGGCGCGCGCCGGGATGCACACGTAGTGGGCCGCCAGGCGTTCGCCGTCCCAGGCGTCCATGCCGACCGCCGGGCCGTCGGGATTGGCCGCGTACAGCCAGGTCAGGTAGGCGGGCGTGAACTTGCCGGCGCCGGGGAAGCAGGCGTCGAACAGGGCGCCGTACAGGGTGAGGGTGGCCGGGTCGTGCTGAACGGGAGCGATGCGCATCACTTGAAGATCCAGTAGCGGCTGAGCAGGTATCCGTTCACCGCCACCAGCGGCAGCGACAGGATCTTCCCGGCCAGCGGGTTATCGGCAAGGGACACCGCCAGCGCGACGCAGGCGATGGTGACGACGTAGTTCAAGCCTACCACGCACAGGTAGCGCGCGAAGCTGCTTTTCGAGGCGGCCTGTTCGAAGGTCACGCGGCTGTGGAAGGCGTAGTTGACCAGCAGGCCGGCCACGAAGCCGGCGCTGGCGGCGGCCGTGTGGTGGGCGCCGCTGTCGATCAGGAGCTGCATCAGGCCGATGTCGACCCCGGCGCACAACAGGCCGCCGACCAGGAAGACGCCGAACTGGCGCAGGCGTGCGGGCTCAATCATCGAAGCGGCGCCGGAACAGCGTCTTCTTGTGCAGCACGCGGCGCGGCACCGACGCGATGTCGTAGTTCAGGAAGGCCAGGATCAGCTGCACGCCCATGATCACCGGCAGCGCCGCCAGCATCACGGTGCCGGCCGGGGTCTCGACGTCGCTGCGCGCCGACGCGATCCAGTGGCTCAGGCCATACACGGCGCCGAAGGCGGTGAGCAGCACGCCGGCCGGCAGCTCGATCGAGGCCACCGACAGGTTGCGCAGGTAGTAGCTGTAGAACAGGCGCTTGAAGAAGTTGCGCACGTTCTTTGCGGCGAACTCGGTGATCACCTTCGATACCTTGAGGTTGCTGACCTCGTCGCCATAGACGGCGTCCATCGGCACGTCGACCGCCACCGCGCCCAGGGTGTTCAGGCGGAACAGCATGTCGCTCTCGAAGAAGTAGCGCTTGCTGATTTTGTCGAAGGGCAGGTAGCGGGCGGCGTCGGCGTGGATCGCGGTATAGCCGTTGGTCGGATCGAACAGGTCCCA
Source organism: Massilia sp. Soil_C_3 (assembly GCF_057657035.1). Lineage (NCBI taxonomy): Bacteria > Pseudomonadati > Pseudomonadota > Betaproteobacteria > Burkholderiales > Oxalobacteraceae > Massilia > Massilia sp. Soil_C_3. Next base: position 83,794 of record NZ_JBDGJG010000015.1, on the reverse strand, counting down.
GTAGCCCGACGACAGCTTGGTCATGAACGACAGCATGGCGTTGCCGAACAGGCGCACCGGCGGCATGGCGCCCAGGCGTTCCAGGTTGAAGAAGCGGTTGCCCTTGGTGTAGTCGGCTTCGCCGGCCAGGATCGGCGCCACGAACATCGGGATCAGCGACGCGTCCATCTGGCCGTCGCCGTCGATCTTGACGATCACCGCCGCGCCGTCGGCGATCGCGGCGCGGTAGCCGGTCATCACGGCGCCGCCCACGCCCTGGTTCTCGGCGTGTTCGAGCACGGTCACGCGCGGGTCGCGGCAATGCTCGCGCACGTAGGCGCCGCTGCTGTCCGGGCATTTGTCGTCGACCACGTAGATGCGGGTGACTTCCGGCCCGACGCCGGCGATCACGCCGAGGATGTGGCGCGTCACGCGATAGCTGGGGATGACGACGGCGATCATGGTTGTGTTTTCCCTGGTTGTTGTTCTTGTGCTGGTTTTGCCACTTGCGGCGCCACCGGTTGGCGCACGCTCGCCTGGCGCAGGAAGAAGGCGAGCAGGCGACCGTCGCTTGGCCCCGGGGAGCTTGGCGCGGCGTGTTCGAGTTCGATGACGAGGTCGCGTGCGCGGGCGGCCGACGGCAGCGCCAGCGGGCCTTCGCGGTCGAGCGCATGCCAGCCCAGGTCATGGCCGTTGACGGTCACCCGCGTCTCGCGGTTCGGCGTGTGGTAGTTGCCGGTCAGGAGCAGGCTCTCGGCCGGCGCGCCGTCGATGCGCAGCACGATGCGCGAGCGATCGCCGGTCGACCACACGCCGCTCCAGAACGGACCGTTCTGTTCCAGCCCGCTCCAGCCAGAATCGAGCCGCAGGGCATCGCCGGCGCGGAACGCGTCGATCGCGAAATCATGCTGGGCAAAGCCGCCGTGCACGCAGCGCAATTGCCCGTCGAGGTAGCGCCAGCCGCGCGAGCTGCGCGTGACCGGCAAATCGGGCGCGAACACCATGTCGCGCCCGCACAGTCCTTCTTCGGCACGCGGATTGGCGTCGTTGACCAGGGTCTTGACCACGGCGCCGTCGCGATAGGCGTAGACCAGGTCGGGACGGATGTAGTCGTCGTGGTGGCCGGCGCGCTCGGCGAAGATCTCGGGCTCGGGATGATAATACTGCGGCGCGACCTTCAGGACCACGCGCGCCAGTGGGCTGAAGGTGACGTAGTGATAGCTGGCGGCATGCGCCATCGCCAGCGCCTGGCACAGGACCACGCCCAGCACCAGCGTGCGCGGCCAGCGCGGCAGGTCGCGCAACAGCACCAGCAGCACGAACAGCAGCGGCATCGCGGCCCAGAAGGCGTAGCGCATCACGCCGGTGGCGTCCGAGTTCCAGTTATTGATGGCCAGCGCCGGCAGCGCCAGCGCCAGCGTGAACAACAGGGCCAGGCCCAGCGCCGCGCGCCAGCGCGATCCCGCGCGTGGGAGCCACAGCAGCAGGCCGGCCAGCAGCGCCGGCACGCCGACGATCATGCCCTGGTTCAGGTCGAAGAAGAAGGACAGCAGGCGCACCATGCCGATGTGTTCCGGGTCGGAATACAGGCGGGCGATGATGTTCGGGGTGCCGAACTGATATAGATTGAACAGCGGCGGCAGTCCGATCATGAGCACGCCGGCGGCCAGCGCCAGGATCGTGCGCAGCGTGAGCTGGCGGCGCAGGTTGCCCAGGGCGCCGAGCGCCGGCTGCCAGTCGAGCGTCATGCGCAGCAGCGGGGCGAAGGCGAAGAAGAACACGATGGTCGGGTTCTGCTGGCCCGCCAGGCCGGCCAGCACGGCGCCGGCCACAGGCGCGCCGCTGCAGAACAGCAGCAGCGCTGCCAGCAGGCCGGCCGCGCTCACGCATTCGGGGCTGGTCCAGTTCCAGTACAGGGCGCCGCCGCACACCATGAACAGCGCCAGGCCGGCCCAGGCCTTGCGGTCCGAACCGAAGAAGCGGCGCAGCGCCAGGCCGAGCACGAAGATCACGGCCAGGTTGACCGCCTGGTAGGCCTTGAACGGCGGCACGCCAATGGCCTCGAACAGCTTGAAGGCCGGCGCCGCCAGCAGCGAATAGCCGAAGAAATGGACCGGGTAGACATCGCCGCCGCGGCCGCGCACGAAGGCGGCGTACAGCTTCTCGTCGCCGGCGCGCAGCCCGCTCTCGATGCGGTTCAGGGGTTCGTCGAGCAGGCCCGGGACCAGCGCGCGCACGCGCGCGATGTCTTCCAGGCGCACGTCCGGCGTGCCGCGCTCGGCCAGGGCCACGGTGGCCAGCGTGTACTCGACCACGTCGCCGCCGAAGCGCGGCTTGAACACGGCCAGCATGGCCACCAGCACCACGGCCAGCAGCAGCGGGAAGCGCCAGGCGGCGTGCGGGGAGAGGGGAGCGTGGTTCGCAGCGCGCATGATGGTCAGGGATAGGCGGCCAGCACGGCCAGGGCCAGGCACAGCGCCACGACGATCAGGCTGACCTTGTCCTTGCTGACGTACAGCACCGGGTCTTCGTTGACTTCGCCGCGGTAGGCCAGCACCCACAGGCGGCCCAGCCAGAACACCAGCAGCGGCAGGATGCCGGCCAGCCAGCCGGGGCTGGCGTACAGGTCGAGCACGTTGTTCGAATTAAAGTAGAGCATGAAGATCAGCACCGACACGAAGGCGGCGTTGATGCCCATGATGCCGATCGGTCCCTTGTCGGCCGTGGTGTAGCCGCGCCCGCGCGTCTTTTCCTTGCCCTCGCGGTGCAGGTTGAACAGTTCGCTGTGGCGCTTGAGCAGGGCGAGGCTCAGGAAGATGAAGAACGAGAACGCCAGCAGCCAGAACGAGGGCGCGATCGCGGTGGCGGCGCTGCCGCCCAGGATGCGCAGGCTGTACAGGATGGCGAGCGTGACGATGTCGACCATCAGCAGGCGCTTGAGGTAGACCGAATAGGTCACCGTGCTGATGAAGTACAGCGTCACCACCACCAGCAGCAGCGCGCTGTAGCTGGCGGACAGCGCCAGCGCGGCCAGCGCCAGCAGGGGGCTCATGCCGAGCGCCAGCGGCAGCGGCAGCGCGCCGGAAGCGATCGGGCGGCGGTGCTTGGTCGGATGCACGCGGTCGTCCTGGGCGTCGAGCGCGTCGTTGAGCAGGTAGGCGCTGGAGGCGCACAGCGAGAACGCCAGGAAGGCCACCAGCGAGGCCTCGAAGGTCCACAGGTCGAGCTCATGCCCGGCCAGCATCGGCACGAACACCAGCAGGTTCTTGAGCCACTGGCGCGGGCGCATCGCCTTGAGCAGGGCCATGGCCGCGCCGCCGCGCACGCTGCCCGAATGCACGGTGCTGCGGCCGTCGGCCAGGCGGAACGGCTTGCAGTGCACCGAATATGGATCGGCGCAGTCGAGCCACACCGCCAGGTCGGCGCGCGAGTTGCCGATGTAATCGTAGCCCTTGCTGCCATACAGCTCGGCCAGGCGGCGCGCCTTGTTGTGCGAGGTCAGGTTGATGCCGTCATCGGTGGCCAGCACCAGGTCGAACAGGCCCAGGTGGGCAGCGATGCGCTCGGCGAAGATGCGCTGCGAGCCGGTGGCCAGCACCACGGTGCGTCCGCGCGCGCGCTCGGTGCGCACCAGCTCCAGCACCTTCTGGTCATAGGGCAGGGCGGCCGGGTCGAGGTCGACCTCGCGCGCCAGCTGTTCCTTGAAGCCGGCCTTGCCGCGCAGGAGCCACAGCGGCAGCAGCCAGGCGCGCAGGATGTTCTGCTTGAGGAACAGCACGATCGCTTCCCACAGCAGGTCGGAATGGATCAGGGTGCCGTCGAGGTCGACCACCAGCGGGCGGGAGGAGGTGTCGGTAGCGTTCATGGTTTGGCGAACAGGTTCGTCATCAGTTCGGCGGCGTTGTCGGCCCAGGTGCGGCCGGCGATGCCCTCGGGGCGCGGCGCCTGGCCGGCGGCGTAGAGGCGCAGCCAGTCCTGCACGGCGGCGGCCAGCGCCGCGCCGTCGGCGCCGCTGAAGTAATGGGCGTGTTCGCCGGCCACCTCGCGGAACACCGGCAGGTCGCGCGCCAGCAGCGGCACGCCATGGCCCGCGGCCTCGATCAGCGGCAGGCCGAAGCCTTCGCCCTCGCTGGCGAACAGCAGGCAGGTGCTGGCCGCGTACACGCGGTCCAGGTATTCGTCGCTGATGCCCTGCAGCCAGTGCAGGCGGCGGCCCAGCTCGGGGTGGGAGCGCAGACGCGCCACCAGCTGCGGGATGGTGCGGCGCGCACCGTCGGGCAAACCTTTCCAGCCTTCGGCGCCGACGATCACCAGGCGCAGGTCCAGTCCCTGGGCCCACAGGCGCTCGAAGGCGTCGAGGGTCTGCAGATGGCCCTTGCGCGGCTCGATGGTGCCGACCATCACGAAGGTGGAGGCGGCCCGCAGGTCGGCCAGCAGCGTCTCGGCGCCGTCCGGCAGTCCGGTGGTCGGCTGCGAGGCGCCGATGTCGGCGCCGTGGTGCAGCACCAGGTAGTCGCCCGGCGTCGCCTGGGGCGCATTGGCCGCCAGCCAGTCGCGGGTCTCGTCGGCCACCGCGGCGCTGATGCATACCAGGCCGTCGGCCGCGGCGCCGATGGCGCGCAGCCAGTCGCCGAATTCGCGGTCGGCGCCGGGCGGGAAGAATTCGGGACGCAGCACCGGCAGGATGTCGTGCACCATGAAGTGCACGCGCACGCCGGCCGCGCGCCAGCGCGCATACAGGCCGTGGCGCGCCGCTTCGATCACCGCGCGCGGGAACACGTCGGGACTGTAGAACACGTCGCCGGCGGCGACCGTCACCTCGTCGTCGTGGACGCCGTCGCCGACCGTGCCCATCAGCGCATGCAGGTAGCGCCGCGCGTAGCGGTAGTGCCAGGCCCCGCCCTCGTCGCTGAGGTAGACCGGCAGCACTTGGACGTGGCGGCCCTGGGCCCGCAGCAGCTCGAGCAGCTGGGCGCGCACCACGCGCTGGATGCCGGTGCGCAGGTCTTCGCGCACCATGGCCGAGACGTCCACCAGCAGTTGCGGGGCCATGCCTTCGGCCGACAGCCTGGCGTGGTGGCGGTCCTGGACCACGGCTTCCATCAACTGCGCGGCACTCTGGCGCCAGGTCAGCCACGGCATGGCGGACGACGGCGGCGCACTGCCGGCCGCGTGCAGCGCCAGCCAGCCCTCGATGGCGGCGGCCAGGTCTTCCGGCTTGCCGCCCTCGAAGTAATAGGCGTGATTGCCGGCCACTTCGCGGAATACCGGGATGCCGCGCGCGATGATCGGCAAGCCCTTCTGGGCGGCCTCGATCAGCGGCAGGCCGAAGCCTTCGCCTTCGGATGCCGCCAGCAGCGCCGAACTGTGCTCGTAGAGCTGCACCAGCATCTCGTCCGAGACGCCGTTGAACCAGAACAGGCGCCGTTCGCGCTCCGGGTGCGCCTGCAGGCGCTCGGCCAGGGCGTCGACCAGCCAGCCGTTCTTGCCGACGATGACGAGGTTGACCTCGATCCCGCGCGCCCACAGCAGTTCGCAGGCCGCCAGCGCCTGGGCCTGGCCCTTGCGCGGCTCGAGCGTGCCCACCATCAAGAGGGTCGGCGCGCGGCGCAGCGCTTCCATGGCCTGGGCCGCGTTGTCGGGCAGGCCGCGGCTCGGCGCGCTGGCGTCGATGTCGGCGCCCAGGTGGAAGTGCGACAGCTTGAGCGGGGCAACGCGCCGGTTCGGACGCTGGGCCAGCCACTCGGCCAGCTCGTCGGCCACCGCGCGCGAGATGGTCACGATGCCGTCCGCCACCAGCGAGATGGTGTCGATGAAGTCGCCGTAGTATTTCTCGGCGCCGAAGGGGAAGCAGTCCGGCCGCAGCAGCGGCAGCAGGTCGTACACGGTGAACCAGATCGCCACGCCGCGGCGGCGCAGCGCCAGCAACTGCGGCTGGTTCTGGGTGGTCATATTGGTGGCCAGGTCCAGGCCCAGGAACACGTCGCCAGGCCGCGCTTCGATCGGCGCATCCTCGAGCGCCAGCGGCGGCGTGCCGAGCATCGAGGCGGTGAAGGCGCGCGCATAGCGGTAGCTGCGGTTGCCGCCTTCGCTGTACACGGGCTCGATGCGGTAGCCGGCCGGCGGCTCCTGCACCAGCGCCAGCACGATGCTGCGCACCACGCGCTGGATGCCGGTCTTGTGGTCGGCCTGGACCAGCGCCGAGATGTCGACCAGCAGCTGGCGCGGCGCCGTCGGCAGGGCGTTGGCGGCGATCATGGCCGCGGTCTCGACCAGCGCCGCTTCACCCGGCGGGCGCGGCGTGCCGGGCGCGCTGAGCGCGGCCACCAGCTGTTGCCGGCGTGCGGGGGCGCTGTCCTGGGCGAAGGCTTCGATCGCCTCCACATACAGCGCGCCGACCGCGCCAGGGGCATGATGGTGCGCGATGTGGGCGCGGCCGGCCTGGGCCAGCGCGGCGCGGCGCGCCGGCGATGCGTGCAGGTCGGCCAGCGCCGCCGTCAGTGCGGCATCCTCGAACAGGTCGGGCAGCATGCACAGGGCGTCCGGCGGCAGGTCGGCCGCGCCGCCGTGGGCGTTGACGATGGACGGCAGGCCGTGCATCAGGCAGTCGAGCACCGAGGCCGAGGTCTCGCCACGGGTCTGGGTGCGCAGCTGTACCGCGCAATCGCTGGCGGCAAGCCAATCCTGGTAGGCTTCGGCGCTGACGAAGCCCGTGATGTCGATGCGCGCACCGGCGCCGCGTTCGGCGATCGCGCGCAGCAGCTCGATGCCGTAGGGGCCGGGATCGTTGGCGCCGACGAAGACCAGGCGGCAGCGCGGATCGGCCGCCAGCGGCGACGCCAGGTACGCATTTAACAGGCGCTGATTGAGCTTGGTCGAGCCGAGCATGCCGAAGCTGCTGACGACGTAGTCGTCGGCGCCCAGGCCCAGGCGCGCGCGCGCTGCGGCGCGTGCTGCCGAAGTGTCGGCGTCGTGCGCGACCTGGCCGCGCAGCAGCGGGATGGTGCGCCAGCCATCGGCGGCGCCCGGGCCGTACCACTGTTCGGCCAGGCGGCGCGAAAAGTCGCCGTGGACGATGATGCCGGCGGCGCGGTCCAGCACCTCTTTATTGCACGGGAATTGCCAGATCGACGGATTGCGGCCGTGTTCGCGGTGGTAGTGCAGCCCGCTGTGGCCGTGCGAGGCGTACAGCGCCTGCAGGAAAGCCTCGGGCACGTCGCCGTCGCGTTCCATATTGTCGAGCACACCGCTCAGGAAGAAGTCGTGCAGCACCACGGCGCCCGGATGGCGGCGCAGCAGCGCGAACATATGCTTGTGCGCGTTCGAGTTGCCGAAGTGGTAGAGCACGCGGTCGTAACCGGCGCCGTGACGCATGAAGTAATCGACGTCGCGCTGCGGGAAGCGCGCCAGCGCGGCGTCGGGCGTGACGCCCGGCGTGAGCACCAGCTCGACCGCATAGTGTTTCTCGAGCTCGAGGACCAGTTCTGCGCTGTAGTCAGCGATGCCCGAGTGCTCGGGCGGCAGCGGCGAGACCAGCGCCAGGCTGGGTTTCGCTGCCGGCGCTGCGGCGGTCTGCGCGGACTTCAGCGCCGCCTTCGCAAGGGCATGCCACACGGCTTGCACGTCGTCGACCGCCAGCACCGGCGCCGGCGTCAGCACGGCGTCGAGGGTCAGCGCCGCATCGGGATCCGCGGCCAGCACCAGCGCGGCGCCGCGCAGCAGGTCTTGCTGCGCGCGCGGCGCGGCAAGCACGCTCGCCAGGTCGGCCGCGCCCAGCACCTGCGGCACGCCCGCGGTCCAGTAGCCGGCCCAGGCCGGGTCGGCATCCGGCTGCCACATGGACAGCACCAGGTCGGGCGCCAGCGAAGCCAGGAAGCCGGCGCGCAGCGCATGCGCGCCGTGGCGGCGCCAGGCGTCGTCGCCATTCGGCTGGGCGTAGACGTGGAAGCGCCCCTCGGGCAGCAGGCCGTCGAAGGCGTGGCGCAGCACGTCGACGTCGGTCGGATGGCGGCCGCTGACGGCCACGTGGATGTCCCATTGCTGCTGTTGCGGCTGCGCCTGGGCGCGGGCGTCGAGCAGGGACAGCGCCAGGCTGCGCAGCATGGCCGTGTCCTGGGCGGGGGCCGCCTGCGGGGCGTGGAAGTCGATGATCAGGCGCATGGTCAGTCTTTGTTCGGTTCGTAGGCGCGGCGCAGCTGCTCGAGGGCGTCGCGCGCCGATTGCGGCAATTCACGCTGCGCGTGCGGCACGGCCGCGCCATGGGCGGCCTGCTCCTGGGTGGCCTGCTTGGCGGCGGCAAGCGCGCGTGACAGCAGCGCCTGCAGCTTGGGCGAACGCATCACCAGCGGCAGCACCGTGCGGCGCAGCGCTTCGCGCGAGGTCAGCCAGCGCAGCGCGCGGCGGGCGGCGCCGCGCGCCTTGCGTTTGGTGAGTCCGACCAGGCCGTCCGGGCCGCGGCGCGCGATGAAGCGCAGCGGCGCGGTGATGCGCCACGAGGTGCTCGACAGGGTGGCCAGCAGGCGCTGTTCGAGGTCCTTGCCCCAGGCCGCGGTCTCGTGCAGCTGGGCGGTGAGGGTCTGGGCCTGCAGTTCGACCTGCTGCAGCTGGGCCTCGCTGGCGCGCAGTTCCTGGCGCACGGTGGCCAGTTCCTGGCGCAGGCGCTCGCTGCGCTGCGCCAGCTCGGCCGCCGTGCGGGCGTCGAATTCGGCGCGCTCCTGGTAATAGAGCACCTGGCGTTCGAGTTCGGCGGCGCGCTGCCAGCCGTGGTCGGACTGCGCGCGCAGCGCGTCGATCTGTTTCCAGGCGCTGTCCAGGTGGTGGGTGATGTAGTCGTCGAACACGTTCGGCTGGATGTCCAGCAACGCCAGCAGATCGGGATGTTCGGCCGCCACGTAGTAGCGGTTCAGGCCATCGAACCAGGCATAGGTGTAGCCCTGGCTGGTAACCAGGTGTTCCCAGGTCTCGTGGTTGGTGGCGCGGCTGTTGGGCAGGGTGGCCTCGATCACCAGCACCCACGGGCGCCAGCGCTTGAAATCCATCCCGCGCAGCACTTCGCCCTCGAAGCCTTCGACGTCGATCTTCAAAAAGTGGATGTCGCCCTGCACGTGCTCGGCGCAGATCGCGGCCAGGGTGCGCACCGGCACCTTGAGCTCGGCCACCACATGGCCTTCGCTGCGGTGCAGTTCGGCCACCGATTCGTCGGGCGAAGCCCAGCCGCGCACCGCCGGCACGTCGTACAGGGTCAGCTCACCGTCGGTCGCGCCGGCCGCGATGGCCAGGTTGACGTCGCGCGGGCGCTGCTCTTCGAAGGCCTGGTGGAAGGAGGGCAGCGGCTCGATGCTGATGCCGCGCCAGCCGGCGTCGTAGAAAGCCTTGGTGACCGAGTGTTCGACCGGGTCGTTGGCGCCGACGTCGATGTAGAAGCCGTCCTTGACGTGGCCCAGCGCGCGCCACAGGAGCACGTCCTCGCTGTTCTGGGAATAGGAAACGAAAGTCATGTGCGTTGGATGTCGATGGCCGGATCGAGCCAGGCCGAGCCTTCGAAATGGGGCCTGCGCATGTTCATCACGGTGAACACCAGCGCCAGGTCGCGCCATTCGTAGTTGTTGACCAGGTGGGTCTCGGTGCTGACGATCGCGGTCGCGACCGAATAGGTGCCGGGACCCAGGTTCATCGGGAAGGCGAAGCGGTAGATCACGTCTTCGCCGGCCGCTATGTCGGACAGCGGCAGTTCCTTCAGGTGGGTATTGGTGCCGTACATCGGCTGGCCGAGGCGGTCCTTGATCATATAGCCCAGCACCATGCGCGGGATCGGCGCGTGGGCACGCACCTTAACCTCGAGCGTGACCGGGCTGCCGACGTCGACCACCTCGACCCGCGCGCCGCTCTCGTCGAGCAGGGCGATGTCGGCCACCGTGGCTTCGCCGGTGCCGGACACGGTCTGCACCTTGCCGCCGGCCGCCTCCTGCAGGCGCACGGTCTCGTTTTCGCGCTCGGCGATCATGGCGTTGTAGTAGTCCATGATTTCCTCGGGCTTGCCCTCGCGCGCCAGGCGCCCGCCGTCGAGCAGGATGGCGCGGTCGCACACCGACTGGATCGCCTGCTTGTCGTGCGAGACCAGCAGCAGGGTGGTGCCCTGCTTGCGGAACTGGCGGATGCGGTCGAAGCTCTTGTGCTGGAAATAGGCGTCGCCCACCGACAGCGCTTCGTCGACGATCAGGATGTCGGGCCGGCGCGCGGTGGCGACCGAGAACGCCACGCGCATCTGCATCCCGCTCGAATACACCCGCACCGGCTGGTCCATGTACTCGCCGATGTCGGCGAAGGCTTCGATCTGCGGCATCAGCGCGGTGATCTCGTCGGCCGTCATGCCCAGCAGCTGGCCCGCCATATAGGCGTTCTGGCGGCCGGTGAAGTCGGGATGGAAGCCCATGCCCAGTTCGAGCAGGGCGGCCACGCTGCCCTGCATGGCGACGCCGCCGGTGGTCGGCTGCGTGGTGCCGGTGATCAGCTTGAGCAGGGTGCTCTTGCCGGCGCCGTTGATGCCGATGAGGCCGACGGCTTCGCCAGGCGCCACCTGGAAGCTGACGTCGCGCAGCACCCATTTGAGCGTGTGGCGCGCACCGCGCATCGGCAACATCCATTCCGCCAGGCGCGACAGGCGCGTCGGATAGGTTTTATAGGCCTTGCCCAGGCCTGAAACGGTAATCGTGCCCATCAGAGTTCATCCACCATTTCGCCGGCGCGCTTCCTGAACAGGCGCATGCCGAACACGCACAGCAGCAGGGCCAGCAGCGCCACCGGCCAGATCGCGGCCCAGTCGGGCGCCGCGCCGTGCACCAGCACCGCCTGGTAGGCGCCGATCAGCGGCGCCATCGGATTCCACGCCATCAGCTCGCGCACTTCGGGCGGCAGGATGGTGGCCGGATAGACGATCGGGGTCAGCCAGAACCAGAACTGCATCGCGATCGTCACGAACTGGCCGACGTCGCGGAAGAAGACGTTGAGCACGCCGGCGATCATGGCCAAGCCGATCGCCAGCAGCACCTGCACCACCAGCACCGGCAGCAGGGAGAAGAACATCAGGCCCGGGAAGTTGCCGGTGGCAATCAGGAACACCACGAACAAGCCGAAGATGATACCGAAATTGACCAGCGCGTTGAGGACTACGATCAAGGGCAGGCAGATGCGCGGGAAGCTGATCTTCTTGATCAGGTTGGCTTGCTCGATAAACATGTTCTGGCCGCGCGCGACGATCTCGGCGAACAGGCCCCAGGTCAGGATGCCCGCGCAAAGGTAGATCGAGTAGGCGAAGCCGGAGTCGGCGCCGGGCAGCTTGGTGCGCATGACTTCGGAGAAGATCACGGTGTACACCAGGATCATCGCGAGCGGACTGAGCACCGACCAGACGGCGCCGAGGATCGCATTTGCGTATTTCGACTGGAATTCGCGTTTCACGCTGCCCAGCACGAAACCGCGGTAGGCCCACAGGCCACGCAGCATCAGGGGCGAGATCATCGTGCGGTCGCGTCGGAGGGCGCCAGGAAGTGTGGCGGGAGGGTTGTCGTCATAGTAATGCTGGGTCGTTAACAGCGGAATTATACTCCACGGTCCAGCGCACAAATTGTTCAATTGTAACGACGTGTCAGTGAATACTGACGTCCGTTCAGGACGGCAGATAGACCAGACATTCAAGGTAGTGACGGATGTCAATGCTACGGACTTTCAATATGGCATTTTCACGTGTGGTTTCCTTCATAGAAGAATTCGCACATGGATCTGCACACATTAAAGGCATTCAGCGCCGGCCTGACCCAGGCAAACCGCCCAATCCGGCTACGGCTCGGAAGTCAGGACCCTGCCCTCGATGACGCCCTGCTCATCAAGCAAGTCTCTGGCAAGGAAGCCTTGTGCGACGGCATCGAATATCGCCTGCTTTGTCTCTCCGAGCACGTTGCGCTGCCGCTGAAGACGTTCATTGCACTACCGGCGGAGCTGCAGTTCGTCACCGATCGGGGCGGCTTGCGATCCGTCTGCGGTATTGTGGCCCAGGCACATGCCGGCCAAAGCGACGGCGGATTGGCAACCTACCAGTTGGTGGTTCGTGACGCGCTGTCGCTGATGGAGCAGCGCGTCAATACGCGGGTCTTTCGCAATATGAGCGAGATCGATATCATCGTCGCGATGGTCGGCGAATGGCGCAACCGTAATCCAATACTGGCGCGGGCCTTCGATATCGATACGACCGGCATCAGCCGGCCATGCGCGGCGCGCGAATTCACGATGCAGTACAACGAATCGGACGCCGCCTTCGTACGCCGCTTGTGCCGGCGCCGGGGAATTTCCTGGTTCATCCGTCCTGTGCGGCAAGACGGCGTCGGCAGCGCACCCGCTCCCATCCACGCCCTCGTGCTGTTCGATTCTCCATCCGCACTGGCGCGCAATGCCGCAGGCAGCGTGCGGTTTCATCGCGATGCAGCGACCGAAAAGCGGGATGGAATCGTGAACTGGAGCGCGAAGCGGACCCTGGCGGCCGGCAGCGTCAGCCGGCAAAGCTGGGACTACCGCCAGGGGCGGATGATGCTGGCGCAATCGCCCACGATCGGAAAACAGGGAAACGCCGGAGACCAGTTCGCGTCGACCCTGGAAGATCATCGGATCGAGGCTCCCCATATTGCCGACACTGGCGACGATTTCCGGCGTCTAGGGGAACTGCGCATCCAGCGGCATGAATACGAAGCCAAGTGCTTTCACGGCGAAAGCGGTGTGCGTGATTTGTGCATCGGTGAATGGTTTCATCTCGAAGGCCACCCCGAGATCGACACGCATCCCAGCGACGAGCGTGACTTCGTGGTCACGGAATTGTCCATGGTCGCCGAAAACAATCTTGGCAAAGATCTCGGTGACAGGGTGCAGCGCTTGTTTGCCGCCAATGGCTGGCCCGAGGTGGCATCGCATGCCGACCTGGAGCGGGCGAGCAAGGAACGCGACGTCCGGTACACCAACCGCTTTACTTGCGTGCGGCGCGGAACGCCGCTCGTGCCGGCCTATGATCCGCGTCTCGACGCGCCGCGTGCACAGACTGAAACAGCCATTGTGGTCGGGCCGCCCGGTGAAGAGGTCCATTGCGATGCGCTGGGGCGCGTCAAGCTGCGCTTTCCGGGGACACGTGAAGAAGATCATCGCGGTGGCGGCGGCGCCAGCAATTCAGACCGCGATTCGGCCTGGGTGCGGGTCGCCAGTCACTGGGCCAGCAAGGCATGGGGGAGCATCAGCCTGCCGAGAGTGGGGGACGAGGTGCTGGTGGACTTCCTGGGTGGCGATCCGGATAAGCCGATTGTCATCGGCCTCGTCTATGGCGGCACGGCGGAGCCCGCGGCCTTCAGCCACGTAGGGACATTGCCTGAAAACCGTTTCCTTGCCGGCATCAAGAGCAAGGAGGTGCAGGGTGCGCGCTGCAACCAGCTTCGGCTGGATGACACGCCAGGACAGATCAGTGCGCAGCTGGCCAGCGATCATGGACATAGCCAGCTCAATCTCGGGTGGCTGACGCATCCGAGAAGCGACGGCAAGGGGCGGCCGCGAGGGGAAGGTGCAGAGCTGCGCAGCGACCAGTCGGTCGTGCTGCGCGCGGCGCGCCTGATGTTGCTGACGACCCAGGCGATGCTCGGCGCCCAGGGCAAGCAGCTCGAACGTGAACCTTTGCAGGCCCTGCTCGAAAGTTCGCACGCGCTTTTGAAGGAGTTGGGAACGTTTTCTGGCCAGCATCAGGCCATGCCGGTCGACGCGTCGTCGCACGAGCAGTTGCGCAAGGCGTTGGAGGACGCCGAGCAGGGCAGCAATACCAAGGGCGAGGACAATGGGGAGCGTGCGGCGCCGTTGATCGCACAATACGCCGAAGGTGGGTTGGTAAGCGCCACGCCCGGATCGTCCGTGAACTATAGCGGCCACCAGCACAATGTCGTCGCACAGCAGCACATCCAGGTGGTGGCTGGTCAACGCGTGAATATCAATGCGGGCAAGGGCATTTCGCTGTTTGCCCACCACGATGGCATGAAGCATATCGCGCGCGCCGGCAAGCTCGATATTCAAGCCCAACAGGACAGTATCGGTATTGCAGCCGATCGCGATGTGAAGATCAGCGCCAGTCAGGGCGAGGTCGTAATTGCGGCCAAGAAGAGCCTGACGCTGCTGTGTGGAGGCGCTTATATCAAGATTGCCAATGGCAAGCTCGAACTCGGGTGTGCGGGCGAATTCACCGTTAAGGCCGGCAAGCATCAATGGGACGGTCCGGCCCAGCAGCAGGCGGAGCTGCCATTCTTTCCCTCGGCCGAGCATACCAACTGGCTGAAGCTGGACCTGGACGGCTACCAGGGCGCGCCCATGGCCGGCGTACCGTACACGCTGCACCTTGCAGACGGCCAGCAGAAGAGCGGTACGCTCGATGGCAATGGCATGGCTGAAGAGCGCAACCTGCCGGATGCGATCAGCAAGGTGGTCTATCACAATTCACCGTCGGCCAAGGATGATCCGCGACCGACGGTCGGGGATTTGGTGGCGGGACTCGATCCGCTCCTTGCGCAGGAGCCGGTTGCGACACGGAAGTCTCGCGGCGGGGGAGACCGGTGATGGGTGCTCCGGATGACACCTTGCATGCCCTGAACGAAGTCAATGGGATTGAGAAGCCGGATGACGTGGGAATCGGCGAGTGGATATGGGGCGCGCTGCAGGGGGATTTCAACGCCGAGCGGTCGACGGGGCAGATTGGCTTCGATATGGTCGTATCGATGATTCCGGTGGTCGATACCATCTGCGATCTGCGCGATCTGTGCGCCAATATCCGGCAGTATCGCAAGGACCCGACCAACAAGGTCACCCTGTTCTTTATCGCCACGACCGTTGTCGGGTTCTTTCCCGAAGTGGGGACCGTCGTCAAGAGTGTGCTGCGATTGGTGTGGGTTTATCTAAAACCACTGATCAAGCATGCGGACGATATTACGAACGTCGGCAAGCTGGTGACGGCGACTAATCGGGCCTGCGACGCGGCATTGCCGAAAATTACCGAATATCTGCAGCACAATCGGGTGGCGCAATGGGCGACGAACGGTAAACTGCCCGATGTTTTCAAGTTCGTGGCGAAGGTGGTTCGGGAGGCGGGCGAAAAGCTTGCTCCGGGCAAGCTGAAACGCGCGTTGGATGAGAAATTCAATGAGCTCAAAGCGCTGCTGCAGAAAATTAGGCCCTTGGTGCCGGGCATTATTCGTGAACGAGTGGATGAGTTCGTCAAATTCATCGATGCGAAGCGGCATGCGATCAGTGGCGCGATTCAGCAATTTTCTCAGCCGATCCGAACCGTGTTGAAAGTGGTCGCGAAGAGGTTGGACGATCACGCTTGGCGGGTAGAGATATATAGGACGAATCGGGGATGGATTGCGCCGATTTCGCAGGTGGGGTCGGCAAGGTTGATTAATGCAAAGCCGCCGAAGTGGGCAAAGAAATTCGATGGGAAAATGGAAAACCCCCCGATCAATGCAACAGATAAACGTGTGCAGGATCTTATGCTAGCCAATCCGGCTCATCCAAAACTCAGTGGACCCCAGATCGAAACCTTCACGGATAATGGTGGGGGAATTCGTTCTGATGTGATAGTTGGGCCAGCTAAGTTTTATCGAGTAATTGATCCATCCAATGAGGGAGGAGGAATTTTTTGGATGTCGGAAGCGGAGTTCAAGGCCATTAAAAATAGAGATGAATGGCGTGGCAGATTTGCTGTGAAACCAGAATGGAATCAGAACGGTTGGTCGGTCGAGTATGAAGTCAAAGCTGGCGAATCTTTACCAGTATGGCGTGGACCAGCTGCTAGTCAGAAGCTTGATGATACGGATTATTACTTGAAAGGCGGAGGCGAGCAGATTGTTTTCTTTCCTGGTAATCGTGACAGCATGGTCGAGGCAATGCCAAGGTTGGATCGTGAGACTGGGATGTCGGTTATGGATTATTCAGGCAATGTAGATAGGAGAGTTGAATTTGTCGATGTTACGGGTGAAGTGGTGCCTTCCAAGTTGCGTGCGAAAATCAGTGATTCCCACATTAAAGGACCGATTGAGACGGGATGGGGCGCTAGCGATTACATGCCGGAAGAGGCAAAGCGTATTTTGCTGACTGTTCCATTGTCCCCATAATCAAGAAAGGAGCAAGTAATGAGAAATCTGAGCTTGGAGGCTGCCATTTGGTATTTATTTACATCCGCAGAATTTTACGAAGCCGCTGCGCGTGAGTGTGATGGGATTGTGGAATGGTTCGGTAGCCTTGCTGTATCAAGACATACTGCTGGATTCGGAAGAAGCGGGCAGATTTATGACGTATTCAAGAAGCGGGCAAATGGTTTTAGGCGCGGAGCTGAGCTTGCAATGCTTGGGGATTATAAGTTGGTGTGGAGCATGGCAGGGTCGATCAGGGGAGATATGCGAGGAATTATGGAGCAGCCGCTACATAGCTGGATGACAGAGGAGGAATACCACGAGTTTGACCACGTTAGAGTTTCCCGATTAATGGCGTATGCGAGAAAAATTGAGAGCGCTCTTGCTAATGCGATGGTGACAGATGATGCGTTTTTTAATCCAACTCCGGATGCCGGGCGAAATAGCGACGATGATGGGTTTCCGGGGGAGTACATTGCGGAGGTGTACGAAAATTATGTTAAATCGGATATGAGTTCGTCGAGCGTAAAAATCAACGAGCCTATATCTGACTACGTGGTCGACAGATCAATTGGATGCCGAACCGGCGACGAAGTGCCATGGACCGGGGTTTGGTATCCCGGCACGGGCCTTGAAAACCACAGTTTGACCTTCGCGATCAAGGGACTGCGGATGCAGCCAGCCTTTCGCGTTATCAAAACGACAGACGAGCTGAGAGCCGAGGGCCATCCGGTTTTTCGTCCAAAGACCGTAGCCGTTGCGACGACTTGGCATCCGGTGGTTCCCCACGCCCGCCGAGAAGAATCGGAGCATGAATTGCGCGAAAAAGCTGGCCAACCTTGTCCTAAATCTGGCGTTTGGCAACAGGTGGACGCTGACGCCACACAACGGCGCTATGAGACAGGCGAAACGATGGCTAACCTTGGCTCGGCGTACGGTCTGACAGTCTGGCGCTGGATATCCGACTGATTGGCCTGGTTGGCTCAGCCAGCGCGGCTGGTTGATGCTAACGACAACACAAGCGATGGAAAGGGAACGCGATGCAAGGTGTAATCCGACTCGGCGATATTACCTCCCACGGAGGGAAGGTCATCAGCGCCTCCGGCACCGCGTTCGTGAATGGCGTCGCAGTCGCCCGGAAAGGCGATGCGTGCACCTGTCCGGTCGCCGGTCACGTCGTCTGCACCATCATCGAGGGTGATCCACTGATCCGGGCAGGCGGCGTACCCGTGGCTTTCCACGGCCACATGACCTCATGCGGTGCGACGCTCATTTCTTCTGCCATTACTTCGGGAAGAGTGTAATTGCTTGCTTGGCCAGAGTGGTCAGCCGCCCTGCGCCAGCCTCTGCAACGCATCCGGATCCAGGATCACCAGCCGATGCGCTTCCTTCTGCACCACACCCTGCTGCACCAGTGTCAGCAGCGCCCGGGTCACGGTCTCGCGGCTGGTATTGATCATGTTGGCGATATCCTGGTGGGTCGGCAGGTTTTCGACCACCTGCTTGCCGTCCTTGTCCACCACCTGCGGCATCAGGGCGATATACGTAAAGATGCGGCGCGAGGTATTGTTGATGCTGAGCAGGGCGCGGAACTCCGAGTCGCGCTGGATTTTTTGTGCCAGGTGGCCCAGCATCTTGCGCGCCACCGAAGGCGAGTGCGAGAACAGGTGCAGGGCGGTGGACGCAGGCAGGAAGGCGACCAGCACCTCGGTCATGGCCACTACCGACGCCGAGCGGGTCGAGCCGTTGATCAGGGCAATTTCGCCGAAGAAGTCGCCGGACGCCAGCATGCGCAGGCCGACCGCGCGCCCGTCTTCGGTGACGTCGATCACCTGCAACTGGCCCGACAGCAGGAACAGCAGCGCATCGGCGCTGCCGCCCTTGTGCAGCACCACCGAACGCTTCGGAAAGTGGCGGTAGCGCAGCTCGGTCTTGACGCGCGCGATGTCCTCGTCGCCCAGGTCGGCGAGCAGGGGAATCTTGCGCAGGTGAACCTGGATCTGGCGTTCCTGCAGCTGCGGGGCCGCGCCCGGCGCGGCTTCGGCATTCTGGGAAAGCTTGGTGGTGGAAGTCATCTGGGAGTTCAGTCTCTTACAAATCCGGCGCGATAAGGGAGCCGATAACTATCACCGCGTGGACGGCGAAGCCGTCCACCCTACAGCGTCGGGTGCTGCCTGACTGGCGAGCGCCACCACCAGCACAGCGCAGGCGATGCCGGCGGTATTGGCGGCCATGTCACGCCAGCAAAAGCGGCGGTCGGGAACCAGGGTCTGCAGGCATTCGATCAGCCATCCGCCGATCAGCAAGCCGGCCAGCCAGTACGCCGTCTCGAGCGCGCCGTCGGCGATACGCAGGGCCAGCACGGTCAGCACGGCAAAAGCGGCGAAATGCAGGAATTTATCGTTTGGCAACGGCGGCAGCCAGCGGTTCGGCACCAGGCAGCCAATGCACACGGCGGCCGCGGCGCAGACAAACAAGATCGCTTCCAGCCCCATGCCGCCGACAACCCTTCAGATTCACGAACCCGCGATTGTACAGCCCAACTCAGGGGTATAGCCACTGCCAGCTCAGCTGCAACTGGCGGTTATTGTACTGAAAGATCGAAATATTCTCGCGATTACGCACCGCCCGTGCTTCCAGCACAACGTTTTGCCGCTTCGCCAACTGGTAGGTCAGCGAGGCGCGCACCACCTGCGTGCGCTGGGCGCGCACCTGGTCGATCAGGAGCTCCGGCGAATAGGCGCTGGCGCTGTCCCAGGTCTGGCGCGTCCAGGCCAGCTCGGCCATCGTGTTCCAGCCGAGCGGCTGGCGCAGGTTCAGGCTCAGGTAGCTGCCATGGCGGTTGCCGCCGGGACGGTCGTCGCGCGCACGGTCCGACAGCAGGCCGGCGGTGGCGTTGGCGCTGAACGAGCCGGTGTGGTGGCTGAGCAGGGCGCGCGCCTCGAACATCTCGGAATCGAAGGTGTCTAGGGTTGCGTACTTGGTGAGCGTGGCGGCGCCGATCAGGTGCAGCTGGGTGCGCGCCGGCAAGGGCAGCGGCGGCGTGACCCGCAGCTGGGCCTGGGCCTGGCGCTGGTACAGGTGGCCGCCCATGCCGGACACGCCCAGCGAGCCGGTGCCACGCACCACCCAGCGCCCGAAGCGCCATGGCGACTCGACGCCAGCGTATAGCGAGGCGGTGTCGTAGTCGCGCAGGCGGTCATAGCGCCGGCCCTGGAATTGCACGAAACCCATGGTGCCGTTGGCGGTCAGGTCGCGCACATAGTCGCCCCCGACCTGGGTGTACTGGTCGCGCTTGGGGAGAAAGTCCTCCAGCAGCGGCAGTTCGACCTGCCCGTCCGGGCCTTCGACGATGAACGACGAATTGCTGGCGCCCTGGTTGACGTTGTCGTCCACGCCGCGCGTGAGGCTCAGCGCGCCGGAGCTGGACGGGGTCCAGGCCATGCAGCCGGTGTTGCGCGCCTCGGCGATCAGTTCCAGGATCTCGCGCGCCGGATCGAAGCGCGTCTCGACGGTGGCGAACAGGCGCTCGGCCTCGTTGGTCTGGCCCAGGCTGCACTGGATCAGGGCCAGGTCGAGCCAGGCGCCGGCGTGCTGCGGTACCATGCCGATCAGGCGCATCATCTGGTCCGAGGCATCGGTCTTGCGGCCTTCGGCGAGCGACTCCAGCGCTTGTTGGTAGAGCCGTTCTTCGGCGGTCGGCGTCGGTTCGGCGGGTGCGGGCTGGGCCAGCGCCAGGCCGGGGGCGAGCAGCAGGGCCAGCGCGGCCATCGTGCGCAGGGGATTCATGGCGCGCCTTTCGCGAGATCGCGGGGCGCGCCGCCGGCTTGCGGATCGCTTACGTCATCCGGGGTGGTCATATCGAGGGTAAACAGAGGAGTCGCTCTTTCTTTGCCACGTAGCAAACGCTCGCCCAGGGCGAGAAAACGGTGTCGCCCGCTGCGGTAGACAGTGCCCGGGCCGATGATGATGTCGTGCGGGAAGTCGCGCGCCACTTGTTCGAGGCGCGCCGCGGTGTTGACGCTGTCGCCGACCGCAGTATAGATGCTGCGGAACGAGGTGCCGAAATCGCCTGCCATCGCGTTGCCGCTCTCGACGCCGATCCGCACCCGCAGCGGCAGGTAACCCTGGCGCACCCGCTCGGCGCTCAGGGCCGCCACGCGGCGCGTCATCTGGTGCGCGGCGTCCAGCGCCAGGTCGGCATGCTGTTCCAGCGGCAGCGGCGCACCCCAGAACGCCATCATGCCGTCGCCCGTGTATTTGTCCAGTGTTCCCTGGTGGGCGATCACCTGGCCGGTGAGGCAATCGAGGAAGTCGCGCGTCAGTTTCGCCGCTTCTTCCACCGGCAGCGATTCGACCTGGGTCGTATAGCCTTCCATATCGGCCACGAGGGTGGTGACGTCGGCCTGGCGCGGGCGCAGCGGGTCGTCTTCTTCGCTGCGCAGCAATTGCTCGACCACGGCCGGCGCCACGTACTGGCGCAGGGTCTGCAGCAGGTGGCGCGAGCGGCGCTGGGCCTGCTGCCACTGATAGGGCACGGCCACCGCCAGCAGGAACAGATTGGTGCCGAGCGGGCCGATCGGGGCGAAATCGGGATCGTGGCGCGCCAATACATAAGCGATGGCAAGCCACAGGGCCGAACTGAGGCCCAGCAGCGCCACGCCGGCGGCGGCCGACAGGCGTGGGAAAGCCTGCATGCAGACGACGATCGAGGCCAGCGCGAACATGCAGGCGGCCAGGCGGCCGGGCCAGGGTGTGGGCAGCTTGCCTTCCTGGCGGTCGAGCAAAGCCGACAGGATCAAGGCCTGCACCCCCAGGCCGGGACGGCTGGCGGCGAGCGGGGTCGAGACGCGGTCGCCCATGCCGAGCGAGGACGATCCGATCAGCACCAGGCGTCCGCTGGCGCTGGAGGGCACGATGCGCTGCGCCAGGATGTCGGCCGCGCTCACCACGGTATACGCGCGCCAGTCGCGGCGGTAGGGGATGCGCATCAGGCTGTCATCGGGCAGCGCCAGCGCCGGTTTGCCGCTGCAGCAATCGAGCAGGGCCAGGCCGAGGGCGGGATACTGCTTGCCGGCGAACTGGGTCACCAGCGGAATGCGGCGCAGGGAGCCGTCGGGGTCGGGAATGAAGCCGATGGCGCCGATATTCGGCGCCGCAGCCAGCGCCGGATAATTACCGACATAGCCGGTGGCCGGCACGCCGCCGCGATAGCGGACGCTCGCTCCACCCAGGTGGCCGTCGCGCACCGGCTGCGGGCGGTTGCCGGCGAAATCGAAGTCGAAGGCCTGGGCCGGCACCAGCGGGCCGTGGGCGGCGAGCAGGGCCAGGCGGTCGTCGCCCACGGGCTCCGTGCTGCTCGATGGCAGCACGATGTCGAGCGCGACGCCGCGCGCCGCGTACTCGGCGAGCAGGATCTCGACCAGATGGGCCAGGCGCTCGCGCGGCCATGGCCACGGGCCGAGCTCGGCCAGCGAGGTTTCGTCGATATCGACCACCAGGATGCGCGGTTCGGGGTCGTCGCTTACCTGCAGGCGGAGGAAGGCGTCACGCAACCATTCGTTGGGCAGGAAAGACACCTGGCTCAGGATGGTGCGGGTCCAGATGTTGTCAGCAAGCGACAATGGCGCGACGATCGCGTACTGCGACCACAGGGTAACCATGAAAGCCAGCGCGGCAATGATCCAGCGACCCCGGGGCCGCCGTGCTTGTGTTCTAGGTTGCGCCACGCACTACTCTTCGGTTGTAACGACAGTTGAATTGAGGCAGCAAGTATATCGCTAGGGTTGCTGGGATGCATTGTTTATCTGGTAATTGAACAAACTAAGTTGCAACTATTTGGTGTCGGCTTTCAGATAGAATGTGATGGTTGTCACAGAGCCTTGTCTAGGCAACACGGTACAGTGGAAAGGAAAGGGGATCCATCTTGCATAAATTACTCATTGCCGCAACGCTCGCATGTGCCGCGCAGTTCGCTCATGCCGCCGAGGCGGGCAAGATCATCTTCGTCGCCGGCGCCGCCAAGGCAGGCGACCGTCCCGCCGTGGAGGGCGCCCAGGTCGAGGAAGGGCAGATGCTCACGACCGGCGCCGATGGCTATATCTATGTGAAGACGGCCGACAATGGCCTCTTTATCCTGCGTCCGCAGACGCAGGCGCGCATCGTTACCTACCACATCGACCAGCGGAACCCGGCCAATACCAAGGTCAAGTTCGAGCTGATCAGCGGAACCGCGCGCAGCAGGTCGGGCGATGCGGTCAAGCATGCGCGCCAGAATTTCCGGTTCAATACGCCGGTCGCCGCCATTGGCGTGCGTGGCACTGATTTTACTGTCGTGACCGATAGCGATACGTCGCGCGTGTCGGTGTTTTCGGGTGGCGTGGTCGTTAGTGGCTTTGCCGGTGGTTGCCGTCCGGAAGGGGCGGGGCCGTGTGAAGGCGCTGCCAGCCGAGAACTGAGTGCGGCACAGCGTGGGCAGTTGCTGCAGATTAGCCGGGGGCAGGCTGCGCCCCAAGT
This sequence comes from Massilia sp. Soil_C_3, assembly GCF_057657035.1. Classification (NCBI taxonomy): domain Bacteria; kingdom Pseudomonadati; phylum Pseudomonadota; class Betaproteobacteria; order Burkholderiales; family Oxalobacteraceae; genus Massilia; species Massilia sp. Soil_C_3. Next base: position 61,100 of record NZ_JBDGJG010000015.1, on the reverse strand, counting down.
GGTAGAGGCCGGTTCAGAGGGGCCGAGTCAGGCCTCGCCCCGTCCAGATGAGCCGTTGAGCAAGAATGGCAGTGGCCAGCCGAATGTGAGTGTGGAAGCGGCGAAGAATCTCGGCCTGGTGGCGGCGATCGACAAGGCCGTGCCGCCAGGTGGTAATCCGACGCCTGTGCCGAACCCCGGGACGGACCCGACTCCAGACCCGACTCCGATCCCGGTTCCCACTCTGCCTGTTACGCCGCCAGTGGTCGTGACACCCCCTCAGCTGGAAAAAAGGGTTGTGTGGGGACGTTGGCAAGAGGTGAATTTACTGCCAGCCGAGATCGACTATTCGACTGCGCGCAGGGAAAATGAACTGATCGCACTGAACGGTTATTTCGCGCTGTATCGCACGCCCGGCAAGGAATACGTAACGCCAAATAATGGCAGTATCGGTTTTACCCTGCGCGGCAGTGAAGCATATGTGATTACCGAATATGGCGGGGGTATCAGCCGCACCCACAGCGCAAGTCTGTCCAACGGTGCGCTCAATATCGACTTCGGGAAGCGAAGCTTTGAAACCAGCATGGATCTCACCACCCAGGACGATGTGGTCAAGCTGCGTGGCGAAGGCACGGTGCGAGGCGATGGCCGCTTCTCTGGCGATGCCAACGGCCGTATGGGCTACCTGAATATCCAAGGTGTGCTGAGTAACGAACGCGCTACTAGCGGCACGGCGGCGACCATTTTCGACGGCCGTATAGATGAGCGCAGACGGGTGAATGGCGGCGCAACCTGGCGCTGATAAACCCTCGAAATGCAATTGAAAACCCTGGGGAAATCCAGGGTTTTTTATTTGCATCGTATGTATATTTTTATATGTGGCAATTACAAAATGTATTCTGTGTTTCAGGATGTAACAATCAAGAGGTCATGGTTATTCCCGATGAGGTAGTGTGTAAATTTGTGAGAATTGCAAAGAAATTATCTTTTAAATTCCGCCAGAAAAAGAATTTGTCCTGATTTTGTCCATTTTCCCAAAAACTTTGTCTGTTTTGTGACGGCCATCACACATGCGCTTGCTAGGCATCTGTCATGATGCGGTCCGTTGGCCTTACAGGAGTGGCTACCACTCTCTGCAACATTGAATCAACATTTCGATCGATCGATCTTTTATTTGGAGTTATACATGGCAATCGTCGCTACCCACGTCGCAGCAGTTCAAGAACTGTACGTTGCATACTTCGGCCGTCCTGCTGACCCAGCAGGCCTGGACTACTGGACCAACGTCGTTGAAGCTCAAGCTGGCTCGACCACCGCTGTGTCGGCAGCTTTCGCTACCCAGCCAGAATACATCGTCGCATACTTCGGCAAGACCAACGCCCAAGTCGTCGATCAGATCTACCTGAACCTGTTCGGCCGCGGCACCTCGACCACCGACGGTCGTGCGTACTGGGTTGACCTGCTGAACAAAGGCACCGTTGGCATCAGCACCATCGTTGCTGAAGTCGGTAACGGCGCACAAGGTTCGGACGGTGTTGCTTACGAAAACAAAGTCGAAGCCGCTACCGCCTTCACCAACGCCCTGGACACCGCCGCTGAACAAGCTGGCTACGCTGGCGCCGACGCACTGGCCGCTGCTAAGACCTGGATCTCCAGCATCACCACCGATGCAACCCTGACCGCTGCTATCGCTCCTGCCGCACTGGACGCACAAGTTGCTGCAGTCGTCAAAGCTGGCACCCCGTTCGCTCTGGAAAGCGGCATCGCTGCACTGCGCGCTGCTGACAAGGCAATCGCTGACTTCGTCAAAGCTAACGACCTGAACGCAGCCACCGCTGGCGACGAGCTGGACACCGCTGCTGACACCGCTGAAGCCGCCCTGGCTACCTCGGTTGGCGCTGGCTACGCTGGCACCGATCGTCAAAAAGCGGCAGCACTGGCTGACCGTCAAGAAGTCCTGAACAAAGCAGCCAAGACTGCGGCCGACAACCTGGCAGATGCTCGCGGCGACGCAAGCGCCAAGGCTGTTGCTGCTGCCGACGCTCTGGCACGTGCTACCGCTGCTCAAACCGCTGCAGACAAGGCTGAAGATGCAGCCCTGCTGAAGAAGAATGCTGCTGAAGCATTCCTCGAAGCAAGTATCAGCGGCCGTGAAGTCACCATCGGCGCAACCGAAATCACCGCTGCTCCAGCCACCGGCACCACTCCAGTCGTCCTGGCTCGCATCAACGCTGACACCGGCGCTGTGACCCTGGCTACTGGTATCACCGAAACTGCCTACCCTGGCGTTGGCGCCCTGGTTACCGCAGTGCGTGACTACAACGATGCTCTGCTGGTCCAAAGCGGTGCAGTGAAGGCAGTGACCGCTGCTAACACCGCCATCACCAACCTGGACGACACCGACGAACCTGCTGCTCTGGCAATCGCTCCGCTGGCAACCGCTTCGGCGAACGCAACCAAAGCTGTCAGCGACCTGGCGAAGCTGGTGTCGAACCTGTCGGCTGCTGAAGCAAAAGTTGACGCTTACGCTGACCTGGTCGACGCGCAGGAAACCGCTACCGCTGACTTCGCTGCAGGCGGCTACCTGGCCCCAGTGACCCTGACCGCAGCATCGGCTGCTCTGACCGGTTCGGACGTGTTCATGCTGGGTTCGGTTGACTCGACCGTGACCGGCTTCGGCACCAGCGGCGACGACGTGATCTACGTGGGCAAGAACTTCACCTTCAACGCTGGCGGCCTGGACAAAGGCGTCGACACCGCGATGGAAATCTTCTTCGTCCAGAACGGTAACCGCGCTGAAATCCACGTGGAAAAAGCTGCATACGGTTCGACCAGCGACGACATCATCGTCATCAGCCTGGTGGGTGTCGATGCAACCGACCTGCAACTGACCGACGGCGTGATCTCGCTGAAAGATGCTTAATTAATGCCTTGCCCGCCTAGCGGGCTTGCATAAGCATTGAAACCCGCCACCGCAAGGTGGCGGGTTTTTTTACGCCTGTCGTCGCCAGACGACGGAAGTGTGGTCAGAGTACTCACATTGTGTGACGAATATCACAAAACGCAGAGGTTTTCCGGCATAATAGGCGCGCCGAACAGTTACTTGATGCTTGGAAACTGCTGGGCCGGTCGAGTGCTCCTCGATACCGATCTGTTCTCAGACTACAGCCCATGAAAAAACTGCTAAACGAAAATAACGAAATCGAGCGCGCTTTACTCGCCTTCAAAAGCACCTTCATTACCGTCGGTGTCTTCAGCGCGGTCATCAATCTGCTGGCGCTGACCCCATCGCTGTACATGCTGCAGGTCTACGACCGCGTGCTGGCCAGCCGTAACGAAATCACCCTGTTGATGCTGACCCTGCTGATGCTGGGCGCCTTCCTGTTCGTCGGTGCGCTCGAGGTCGTGCGTTCCTTTGTGCTGGTGCGCGTCGGCGCCAAGTTCGACATGATGCTTAACAAACGCATCTATACGGCAGCGTTCGAGCAAAACCTGAAGCAATCCGGCGGCAATGCCGGCCAGGCGCTGAACGACTTGACCAGCCTGCGCCAGTTCTTGACCGGCAATGCGCTGTTTGCCTTCTTCGACGCGCCCTGGTTCCCGATCTACCTGTTCGTCATCTTCATGTTCGAGCCGTCGCTGGGCTGGTTCGCGCTTGCCGGTACGCTGATCCTGGTGGTGCTGGCAATCGTCAACGAACGTGTGACGCGCGCACCGCTGTCGGAAGCCAACTCGATGGCGGTGTCGGCGAGCGCCATGGCAACCAATAATCTGCGCAATGCGGAGGTGATCGAATCGATGGGCATGTTGCCCAACCTGATGGGCCGCTGGTTCAAGACCCATGGTAAGTTCCTGTCGCTGCAGGCGGATGCCAGCCAGAAGGCAGGCACGATCGGCGCAGTGACCAAGTTCGTGCAGACCGCGCTCCAGTCGCTGGTCCTCGGCTTTGGTGCGCTGCTGGTTCTCGAGAACAAGCTCACACCAGGCATGATGATCGCCGCGTCGATCCTGGTCGGCCGCACGATGCAGCCGGTGCAGCAGGTGATTGGTGTGTGGAAGAGCTGGAGCAGCACCCGCAGTGCCCACGAGCGCTTGACCAAGCTGCTCGAGACCAATCCGGCACGTTCGGCGGGCATGGAGCTGCCGAAGCCGAATGGTGCCCTGACCGTTGAAGGCGTCACTGCGGCCCCACCGGGCGTGAGCACGCCGATCGTGCGCAATCTGAGTTTTTCGGTCGCCCCTGGCGACGTCCTCGGCGTGGTCGGCCAAAGCGGTTCGGGCAAGTCGACCCTGGCGCGCCTGCTGGTCGGTATCTGGCCTTCGATGATGGGCAAGGTACGCCTGGATGGCGCCGATATCTATCAGTGGAACAAGGCCGAGCTGGGCCCGCACATCGGCTACCTGCCGCAGGACATCGAACTGTTCAGCGGTACCGTGAGCGAGAATATCGCCCGCTTTGGCGAGGTCGATGCCGAGAAAGTCGTGACGGCCGCCCAGCGCGCCGGTGTGCACGACATGATCCTGCGCCTGCCGAAAGGCTATGACACGCCGCTCGCGGACGGTGGCGGTGGCCTGTCGGGCGGGCAGAAGCAGCGCCTGGCCCTGGCCCGTGCGATGTACGACGATCCCGCGCTGCTCGTGCTGGACGAACCAAACTCGAACCTGGACGAGATCGGCGAGCAGTCGCTGGTCCAGGCCGTGCTCGACCTGCGTCGCCGTGGCAAGACCATCGTGCTGATCACCCACCGTCCAAGCATCCTTGGTGCGACCAACAAACTGCTGGTACTGAAAGAAGGTTCGGTGCAGGCATTCGGTCCGACCCAGCAAGTGATGGCAGCAATCCAGGAAGCAAACAAGAAAGCGATCGAAGCCGCGCAAGCGGCGCGCGCCACGCCCGCTCCTGCCGCCCCCGCCGCGGCAACGCCTGCGACTACCGGAGAATCGAACTAATGAAGCTGGTGAAGAAAGACGCAGCGGAAGTCATCACCCACGACGTGACGCCGCTTGAAGTGAAGACCGATGCGAAAGCGTTCAGCCGTATCGGCTGGCTCGTCGTGTTGATCGGGTTTGGTGGTTTCCTGCTGTGGGCGTTGTTCGCACCGCTCGACAAGGGCGTGCCGCTGTCGGGCACCGTGGCGACTGAATCGAACCGCCAGGCCGTGCAGCATCAGGCTGGCGGCACGGTCCAGGAATTGCTGGTGCGCGATGGTGACCAGGTCAAGAAAGGCCAGGTGCTGGTACGCATGAATCCAATCATCGCCCGCTCCGCATTCGACGTTACCGACGCCCAATACTTATCGGCACTGGCCACCGTGGCCCGCCTGACGGCGGAGCGCGACGGTTCCCGCACGATCAAGTTCCCGGAAGAGCTGGAGAAGCGCCGTAGCGAGCCACGCGTCATGGAAATGATGACTACCCAGAATCAGCTCCTGATGTCGCGCACCAACGCGCTGCAGAGCGAGCTGTCCGGCGTTGACGCCAGTATCGAAGGCCTCAAGATGCAGATCAGCGGCCTGCAGGAATCGCGCGACAGCAAGAAAGAACAGGTCGAATTCCTGAAGGAACAGCTGGGCGGCATGCGTGATCTGGCGAAAGAAGGCTATGTCGCTCGCAACCGCCTGCTCGAACTGGAGCGCACCTATGCTCAGCTCGGCGGCGCGATCTCCGAAGACATCGGCAATATCGGCCGCTCACAGCGCCAGGTGATCGAGCTGACGATGCGCCGCGCGCAACGCCTCCAGGAGTTCCAGAAGGAAGTGCGTACCCAGTTGACCGACTACCAGCGCGAAGTCGATGCCCAGGGTTCACGCCTGCAGGCGCAGCACTTCGAACTGTCGAACGTCGAAGTCCGCTCGCCGGCCGACGGCGTCGTGGTCGGCCTGGCTGTGTTCACCAATGGCGGCGTGGTGCCGCCCGGCTTCAAGATGATGGACATCGTCCCGAGCAATGCGCCGTTGATCGTCGACGGCCAGCTGGCGACCAACCTGGTCGACAAGGTGCATCCGGGCTTGCCGGTCGAGCTGATCTTCTCGGCCTTCAATACCAACAAGACCCCGCACATCAATGGCGAAGTGCTGTACATCTCGGCCGACCGCAGCGTCGACGAGCGCACCGGCAATCCTTACTACAAGGTGCACGTGAAGGTCACTCCGGAAGGCGAGAAGAAAGTTGCCGCCCACAAGATGGACATCCGCTCCGGCATGCCGGTCGAGCTGTTCGTCAAGACCGGCGAGCGCACCATGATGAGCTACCTGCTCAAGCCGATCATGGACCGTGCCCACTCGGCGCTGAGCGAGGAGTAAGCGATGGCGTCGATCAACAAGTTTCGCCTGCGTGGCCTGGTTGCGGGCGCGCTGCTGGCTGCGGGCCTGTGCATGACCGGTGGCGCCGACGCGGTCACCCTGGAAGAGGCCTACCAGGCCGCGCTCAAGCACGATCCGGTGTTCCGCATGCGTTACTACGAGAACGAGAGCGGCAAGGAAAACGCGATCCTGGGCCGCTCGCAGTTGCTGCCGCAGGTATCAGCCAGTCATACGGTCAACCAGAACCGGGTAGACCGCGAGTACACCACCAAGGATGTCCTTGGCCGAGAGCAATTCATACAGGATTACCCAAAATACCTGAGCCGCTCCTCGGTCGTGCAGCTGCGCCAGTCGCTGTTCAATATGGACGCGATCCAGCGCTACCGCCAGGGCAAGGTGCAGAGCGCCCAGGCCAAGGAAGCTTATGAGGCGGGCGCTGACGAAGTCTCGGTGCGCCTGGTCAGCACCTATATGGATGCCTTGTTCGCCGAGGATCAGCTGGCGCTCGCGCGTGCCCAGCGCGACACGCACAGCGAGCAGCAGAAGGTGAACCACTTGCTGTTCGAAAAAGGCGAGGGCACCCGCACCGACATGCTGGAAACCCAGGCCCGGCTCGATGTGGCCGAAGCTGCGCTGGTCGAAGCCCAAGACCATGTGACCGCGGCACGCAACACACTGGCTGGCGTAATCGGCATGGATCCGGGTTCGCTCGACCAGATCGCCCCCAACTTCCGTCCGGTTACGCTGGACGTCACCACGTACGAGGAATGGCAGCAACTGGCGCTGCGCCAGAACAATACGCTGGCGGCGTTGCGGCTGTCGGTGGAAAACTCGCGGCTCGAGATCGGCCGCAACAAGGCGGGTCACCTGCCGCGCGTCGACATGATCGCTTCCTACGGCAAGAACCTGAGCGAGACCTTGACCGTGGCAGGCCAGGAAACGCTCAACCGCTCGATCGGCCTTCAGGTGAATATTCCGATCTATTCGGGCGGCGCAATCAGCGCGCAGACGCGCCAGGCCGCGGCCAACTACGGCCGCGTCCAGGCCGAGCTCGATGCCCGCACCAACGAGACCATGGTCGAGTTGCGCCGCGCATACGACCTGGTGCAGAGCAGCGGTCGCAAGATCGATGCCCTCGTCAAGGCAGTCGATTCGGGTAAGGAACTCGTCAAGGCGACTGAGCAAAGCATCAAGGGAGGGGTGCGTATCAACCTCGACCTGCTCAACGCCCAGTCGCAGCTCGTCACCACCCAGCGCGACCTGGCCCAGGCCCGCTATTCCTACCTCGTGGGATTGATGCGTCTGCGCGCAGCCTCCGGCACGATCGCGCCGGAAGCCATCCGCGAGATCGCAGCCTTCTTCCGCTGATCAGCGACGGCCGCCTGCACCCGCAGGCGGCCGCATCCGCCCAAGCGTCAGCCGGGGCGAGGTAACTTCTCATATCCCGCAGCAACCATCGTTATCTTGCGATCAAAAGACGTGATTTTCACGAATCCCTCCGATGTGTGCGCCGCTAATTCGTCGTTTTGAGTAATATCAAATCACCAATTAATAGCGGAGGTAACTATGGCAATCGCCGAACTCGATATCCAGGAACTGTACGTAGCATATTTCAACCGTCCAGCCGACGTTGCCGGGCTGGACTACTGGAAGGATGCGCTAGACGCGAACCCGGATGCGCTGAATGAACTGTCGCGCTCGTTTTCGACATCGAATGAATATCGCGACACCTATGCCGGCATGGACAACCGTGCCGTGGTCAGCGAGGTCTACATGAACCTGTTCGGCCGCGAGGCCGAGTCCACGGGCGTGGACTACTGGGCCAATCTGCTCGATAACAAGATGATCACCATCGATAACGTGGTGACCCAGATCGCCGACGGCGCTGAGGGGCAGGATGAAATCGCCTTCAAGGGCAAGATCGCCGCCGCGACCCTGTTCACGGATCGCCTGGATGAGCCGGATGAACAGGCGGCCTATGCTGGCGCCAACATCGATATCGCGGCTGAATTCCTCGCCACGATCAAGGATCTGTCGTCCGCCGCCGATGCGCTCGACACGGAAGTGGTCGATGCGTGGATCGACCGGATCGTGGACGCGCATACGGCTGGCGAAACCGCGCTGGTGGGCGTGCAGACCGGCGCCGAAGCGCTGCCGGTGGTGTAACGGTAAAGCTCCACTCAGCGGTCGTCCCTGTAGCTTAACTTAGCCGTCGTCCCCGCGCAGGCGGGGACCCAAGGTCGCTCGAGCTGATGGAAAAGGTCTGCAGCGGAAATTAGGTTCCCGCCTTCGCGGGAACGACATGCTTATATCGCGGGAACGACGTGCTTATACCGCGCCAACGACGTGCTTATATCGCGCCAACGACGTGTTATATCGCGCTAACGACGTGCTTATATCGCGGGAACGACGTGGTTATGCTTGGGCCGCTGGCTGGGCGGCAGGCGCATTGAGCGTTTCACCCGGCGCTGGCTTGCCCGCGCAATGCGGGCACGATACACCCACGACATAGTCGGGCGACAGCTGCTGGCGCGGCGTCACCACGGCGCGGCAGGCGAAGCACTGCGCGGTCTCGGTCGGTTCCAGTTTCGGGTTGAGCGCGGTGCGGTAGTCGAACACGAAGCAGTCGCCGTTGTAGTGGTCGCCACCGACTTGCTCGAAATACTTCAGGATGCCGCCTTCCAGCTGGAACACGCGGTCGTAACCGATTTCCTTCATGTGGATCGCGGCTTTTTCGCAGCGGATGCCGCCGGTGCAGAAGGTCACCACGGTCTTGCCGGAGAGCTCTTCCTTGTGCGCGGCAGCCACGGCCGGGAATTCGGTGAACTTGTCGATGCGGTAGTCGAGCGTGTTCTCGAAGGTGCCGACGTCCACCTCGAAGGCATTGCGGGTTTCCATCATGACGACTTCGACGCCGTCGTCGTCATGGCCCTGGTCGAGCCAGCGCTTGAGGGTAGGGGCATCGACCACCGGCGCGCGGCCCAGTTCCGGCTTGATCAGCGGCATGCGCATGGTGATGATCTCTTTTTTGATCTTCACCAGCATGCGCTTGTGCGACTGCTCGGCCGACAGGCTTTCTTTCCATTCCAGGTCGGCCAGGCGGACGTCGCTGCGCACCCAGGCCAGGTACTGGTCGATATGTTCGCGCGTACCCGATAGGAACATATTGATGCCTTCCGGCGTCAGCAGCACAGTCCCCTTCAATCCCAGCTCGTTGCACAGGTCCTGGTATTGCGGGCGCAATTGTTCCAGGTTGTCGAGCGTGATGAATTTATAGGCAGCGATGTTGACGTACTGGTTTTCGGAAGACATGGTCGGTAGGCCTTGCAAAGGCGTGAGATAAGACAGGGCGACATTATAAGTCAGCATGCGGCGTCTACCACGTGGCGCTGGTGTTTTCACGACAGTGCAACCATGCGTGGCCGGCCGCAAATACACCGGTCATTTCACGACAGTAACGCTACAATGCTTGCCTTTGATAACGGGGCACAGCATGCAGTCGCTGAACATCGGGTACAACCCACGGATTGACCAGTTGCGCTGGCTGGCGGCCACGCTCGTGTTCCTGTTTCACTTCCACCTCGAATACCGCGGCCTCGGCGGCACTGGCCTGAGCTCGCCATGGGCGGCGCTGATCATCGAAGGCCATACCGGCGTGGGGCTATTCTTCACGCTGTCGGGCTTCCTGTTCATGCTGATCGCGCTGCACCAGCGTCAGATCGTGTATGCCGACTTTTTGCGCAACCGCCTGCTGCGCATCCTGCCCCTGTACCTGGTGATCTTCTTGGTCGCCACCTCGATCGGACGCGACAAGTTCCAGCCGGCCGACCTGCTGTACGTGTTCGCCACCAACCTCGGGCTGGCGCCGACGTCCGGCACGCCGATCACCGGGGCTGCGTGGACCATCTCGCTCGAGTTCCTGTTCTACCTGGTCTTCCCGTTCCTGGCGCGCTTCGCCATGGAAAGCGGCATCCGCTACCTGGCGGGCTGGCTGGTGCTGCTGCTGTTCTTCAAGGCGGCCGCGTTCACCGTCAACACCAACAGCACGCTGATGTATTTCAGTACCTTCGTCGGCCGCTTCGACCAGTTCATCATCGGCATGATCGCCGCCATGGTGTACGCGCGCCATGGCGCCCTCCTGCAGCGCATCGCGCCCTTGCTGGTGCCGGCGTCGATCGCGCTGGTGATGTGGGATACGGCACTGATGCACCGGCTGGCGAGTTTCGGCAGCGTGCCGCATTCCCCGTTCTGGATCGGCTGGTCGCTGCTCGAAAGCGCGGGCTGGGCGCTGCTGATCCTCGGCTGGACCGCCTTCCGGCCGCGCCTGCCGGGCGTGGTGGAGCGCGTGCTCACGCATGGCGGCAAGATCAGCTTCTCGTTCTACCTGCTGCACATGGCGCTGTTGCACCTGCTGGCCACCCAGGTCGGGACGGTGCGGCCGTTCGCCATTGGCTGGCTCGACGCCCTGTTCATGATTGTCGTGACTTATGCGGCGACCTGGGCGCTGGCAACGCTCAGTTATCACATCATCGAAGAGCCGTTCTTGCGGATGCGCCGCCGCTATGGTGCGACTGCCAGGAAGGAAGTAGCTCCGCTTGGCCAGGGATAGGTTGGCAGAATTTTCAAGGCCCGTTTTTCGCCTGACGGGGTTCCTGAATTTCGGTATTTGCAGATTAATTGCCGATGGTACCTAAATTCGATGATTAAAAGTTCATAAAACGTCGGCTAAATACGACAAGGCAGCAAAAACAGTAAAAATTTGTACGTCTGCAATCTCTGGTGCATGGATACTTGGCCTTCGGCAATTTTCGCCTGGTCCATACCCTATAAACCATGAGCACGCTTAGCACCCACGATTCGACTGTCAATTCCTTCTACCTGGCTTTCTACGGTCGCCCTGCCGATCCTGCCGGCCTCAAATTCTGGTCGCAGCAGCTTACCGCGAATAACGGCGACCTGGGCGCGATCACCCAGGCGTTCGCTACCTCTGAAGAAGCGCAAGTCCGCTTTGGCACCGATTCGCTGGGTGACCGCATCGGGGAAATCTACCAGCAACTGTTCAACCGGGCGATGGACGCCGACGGCCTGGCCTACTGGACCGACGTGGTCGAGCAGGGTGATGCCTCGCTGGCCGACGTGTCGATCGCCATTCTCAACGGCGCTCGCGGCAGCGACGCGACCCTGTCCGCACTGCGCCAGCAGGCGGTCGACGAATTCACCGCGCAGGTCGAAGCGACCGGCAGCCAGTACGGTGGCTACGCCTCGATCGAGGCTGCCCGCATCCTGGTGCGCGCCGTAACCGCGGACGCCACCGCAACCGACCTGGCGCAGCTGGTCAAAGCGGCGGTCTCGTTCGCCGATACCGCCACCAAGACCCCGCAAGTGGTCGAAGCGATCGCCGTCAACACGACGCTGCTGGCGCTGTTCGACACCACGCGCGGCAAGGGCGATCCGGTTGCGCTGGCCCAGGCGCTGGCCGACACCGCCAAGGCCGCCGCAGGCGACCCGGTCACGCTCGAATCGCTGCTGCGCGGCGGCGGCATGGACAAGGTGCTCAAGGTGATGCCGGCTGCGGCTACGCTGAAGGATGTGGTGGTGGCGTTGGGCAAAGGTGGCCTGCCAGCTGCGGTTGAAGTCGTTTATCCGACGATACCGGTCGCGCCTCCGTCCCCTGAACCCGTACAGGAACCCCAAAAGACCTTCATTGTCGGTGGCGACGGACACAAGCTGAGCATTTCCGGCACAGCCACTGATGATGTCGTCATTGACCTGACCAACAACACCATCCTGCGCGCGGGCCATCAGCCAATCCAGGCCATGAACGACATCACCGGTGTCGATGTCAAGGACTATGCCGGTAAGGTAACAGTTACCGGTACGGTATCTGAAATCGACCTGGCACTGCTCGGTTCAGACAAGAGCGGCGTGCACTCTTACGGCGTGGTTGACGAGAAAAATTCGATTTTTCTCGGGGAACCAGGCGCGCGCCAGTTCAAGTCCAAGGACATTGACATGGTTCTCGACCGCGCGAACTTTGTGAAGATCACCGATGCGCTATCGAAGCAGGAGCGCGCATTGTTCGACAGCCTGCAGGGCTTCAATACCGCCAAACTCGATGCGAAAGTGGACAACCAGGCACCGGGCGCGCCATCCGTTGCTCTTGATGTGGATACCGGCAGTTTCCCAACCGCAGAGAAGGATAACGTGACCAATGTTGGCACCTACACGGTGAAGGCAGAAGACGGCGCGACGGTCCAGTTCAGTGAAAACGGCATGGATAATTGGACCACGATTAAGCCGGAAGCGAAATCGGGCAATAACGCCTTCTTCGTGCGCCAGATCGACAAGGCCGGTAACATCGGCGACAGCGTCGAATTTAAGTTTACGCTACTGACCGGTAAGCCGGCCGCACCGGTCCTGGCCCTTGAGAACGACACTGGCACCAAGGGTGATGGCATCTCGGCGGTTGGCGACATCCGCGTGAGCGAATTGATGCCAGGTTTTACAACGGTCGAGTACCGCACTGGTTCAGAAGGACAATGGCAGGTGACACCTGTGATCGGCAATACCGACAGCATCGTGATCAAGATTCCCGGTGAAGGTTCGAAGCACATCGAAGTCAGGCAGATTGACCAAGCCGGCAACAAGGGCTCCGTGCAGTCAATTTCGTATGTCGTGGATCCGAATGCACCACAAGGCCCGCAGCCGAAACCTTCGGGCCTTGCGTCTGTTGGGTATGAACTGACGGGCAACCCTGGCGTCCTGTATCTCAATAGTCAAAATGGTCCTGTCAAAATGTCGACAAGCGATCCGAGCCAGGCCGGCTTTATGGACAAGTCGGGTTTCCATCTCACGAATTTGGCAACCGGACTGGCCGATACGGCAGCTACGAGTGGGCCGAGCTTCGGTATCCCGATGGATGGCATGCTGCGCTTCGGTACAACAATCAAAGCAGGCCTGTATTCCATGAGCTGGGAGGACAGTACTTTCGCAACTGCCGACGGCTATCTGAACAAGGGAACGCTCAATTTTGCCGGTGGCGTCAATGGTCAGTTCTTGCAGGAAGGCTTTTTGCTGAGCTTTATTCCGCCCGAGAGCAACAGCCCTGATGAGGCGCTTTTCAGCGGCGCATATATCGGCAGTAACTTGACGCAAAAACACATTGCGACCGGTGGTGGCCAGGACGCCATATTTGCCGACGGTGCAGATCTGACCATCGAGTATCGGGTAGTAAACAGCAATGCCCAAGACCTGATCGTGGGCTTTGGGTCTGGCGACAAAATCCTGTTCACCGGCGATGCTGCAGCGCGCATCGATCGTGATGGGCACAATGGCATCCAATGGGCTGACAATAGTATCGCCGAGCAAACTCCTGCTGGCAACGCTTGGCCGAAAGTCGCAGTCGGTGATGCCGACGAAGCAGTGGAAGTCGTTGTGCAAGGCATTGTTTCGAGTGTTATGTTTGGACCATCGTTACAGCAGACGTTGACGACCCTCAATGGCGCACTTGCCATGAATGAAAATTCGGCACCTGATAGCCTGTTGATCCTGGCGAAGAACAATAGTGGCGGTGCAGCTTTGCTGTTCTTCGATAATTTGAACAAGGATGCAAACATCGATGCGAATGAATTGTCGCTCATTGCGATGTTCAGCGACAGCATCGTCGAGCCAGTCAACATTGAGCTGATCGGTTCACAGATGGGCATTCCGGGCGGCTGATAGCGAGCGAGGGCGACCCCAGCGTTCGCCTCAAGCGAGCGCTGGGCAAGTATGCAGGCCCTTGATGGAATGATAACTACATATACATGCTTGTGGACATGCACGGTCTGCCGCACCTGGCCGGCTCACGGTAAAATGCGCGGATGACTTCCCCGACTTTCACCCACCTGCGCGTCCACTCCGAATACTCCATCGTCGACGGCCTGGTCCGCATCGACGACCTGGTCAAGGCGGCCGTCAAGGACAACCAGCCGGCGCTGGCCGTGACCGACCTGGCCAACACCTTCTGCCTGGTGCGTTTCTACAAGGCGGCGCGTGGCAAGGGCATCAAGCCGATCGTCGGGGTCGACGCCTGGATCACCAACGACGACAACCGCGACAAGCCGCACCGCCTCTTGATCCTGGCCAAGAACCACACCGGCTACCTGCAGCTGTGCGACCTGCTGGCGCGCGCCTGGCTCACCAACCAGCACAAGGGCCGCGCCGAGCTGCGCACCGAGTGGCTGGAAGCGCTGGCCACGTCGGTGTCGACGCTGCATCCCGACGAGCCGCAGGCCAACGCCCTGATCGTCCTGTCGGGCGCCCATTTCGGCGACGTCGGCCAGGCGATCGAGAATGGCGACTTGCCGAAAGCCGAAGCCAATGCCGAGCGTTGGGCGAAGATCTTCCCGGGCCACTTCTACATCGAGATCCAGCGCGCCGGGCAACCCAACCAGGAGCAGCAGGTGCGCCATTCGGTGGCGCTGGCCGGCCGCCTGGGGCTGCCGGTGGTGGCGACGCACCCGGTGCAGTTCCTGGACAAGAGCGAATTCATCGCCCACGAAGCGCGCGTGTGTATCGCCGAGGGCGAGATGCTGGCCAACGCCAAGCGCGTGCGCCGCTTCAACGAGAATATGTGCTTCAAGTCGCAGGACGAGATGGCCGAGCTGTTCAAGGACTTGCCGGGCGCGCTCGCCAATTCGGTCGAAATCGCCAAGCGCTGCAACGTCACGCTCACCCTGGGCAAGCCGCAGCTGCCGAATTTCCCGACCCCGGGCATGACGATCGACGAATTCCTTGTCGCCGAGACCAAACGCGGTCTTGAAGAGCGCCTGGTCCAGCTGTATCCGAACGAGGCGCAGCGCGAAAAGGAGCGTCCGCGCTACGAAGCCCGCCTCGATTTCGAGAACAAGACGATCATCAACATGAAGTTCCCGGGCTACTTCCTGATCGTGGCGGAGTTCATCCAGTGGGGCAAGAACAACGGCGTGCCGATCGGCCCGGGCCGCGGCTCGGGCGCGGGCTCGCTGGTCGCTTACGCACTGAAGATCACCGACCTCGATCCGCTGAAGTACAACCTGCTGTTCGAGCGCTTCCTGAATCCGGAACGCGTCTCGATGCCCGACTTCGACATCGACTTCTGCCAGGAAAAGCGCGAACTGGTGATCCAGCACGTGAAGGACCTGTACGGCCGCGACGCGGTGTCGCAGATCGCCACCTTCGGCACCATGGCGGCCAAGGGCGCGATCCGCGACGTCGGCCGCGTGCTCGACTTCGGCTACAACTTCTGCGACGGCATCTCCAAGCTGATCCCGTTCAAGCCGGGTAAGCCAGTCTCGATCGCCGAGGCGATCGAAGAAGAACCGATGCTCAAGGAGCGCCTCGAGAACGAAGAAGAAGTGAAACAGCTGCTCGACCTGGCGCAGCAGGTCGAGGGCATCACGCGCGGCATCGGCATGCACGCCGGGGGCGTCTTGATCGCGCCGGGCAAACTCACCGACTTCTGCCCGCTGTACACCCAGGGCGGCGACGCCGGCGTGGTGTCGCAGTACGACAAGGACGACGTGGAGGCCGTGGGCCTGGTCAAGTTCGACTTTTTGGGATTGACCACCCTGACCATCCTCGACCGCGCCGTCAACTACATCAAGGATCTCGACCCGGCCGAGAGCGAATTCGACCTGGCCAAGCTGCCGCTGGACGACCGCGCCTCGTACAAGCTGCTCTCTGACGCCAAGACGGTCGCGATCTTCCAGCTGGAGTCGCGCGGCATGCAGGGCATGCTGAAAGACGCGCGCCCTGACCGTTTCGAGGACATCATCGCGCTCGTCGCCTTGTACCGACCGGGCCCGATGGACCTGATCCCCGACTTCTGCAAGCGCAAGCACGGCGAGAAGTTCGACTATCCCGATCCGCGCACCGAGTCCATCCTGTCCGAGACCTACGGCATCATGGTCTATCAGGAGCAGGTGATGCAGATGGCGCAGATCGTTGGCGGCTACTCGCTGGGCGGCGCCGACATGCTGCGCCGCGCGATGGGCAAGAAGAAAGCCGAAGAGATGGCCGAGCACCGCGAGATATTCCGCGCCGGCGCCGCCAAGGATGGCCTCACCACCGCCAAGGCCGATGAGATCTTCGACTTGATGGAAAAATTCGCGGGCTACGGCTTCAACAAGTCGCACGCGGCCGCCTATGCGCTGCTGTCGTACCACACGGCGTATTTGAAGGTGCACCATACCGCCGCGTTCATGGCAGCCAATATGTCGCTGGCGATGGAAGACACCGAGAAGATCAAGATCCTGGTGGAGGATGCGAAAGAAGTCTGCAAGCTCGTGATCCTGCCGCCGGACGTCAACGAATCGCAGTTCCGCTTCACCCCGGAAGGCGAAGCGAAGTCCAAGACCGGCAAGCAGGTGACCAATATCCGCTACGGCCTGGGCGGCGTGAAGGGCGCGGGGCAGGGCGCGATCGAGGCCATCATCGCCGCGCGCAAGGAAGGCGGCAAGTTCAAGGACCTGTTCGATTTCTGCAAGCGGGTCGATCGCAAGCAGATCAACCGCCGCACCATCGAGTCCTTGATCCGCGCCGGGGCGATGGACGCCTTCGGCGTCGACCGCGCCGTGTTGCTGGCGTCGGTGGCGTTCGCGATGGAAGCGGCCGGCCAGGCAGCGGCAGCGGCCAACCAGGTCAGCCTGTTCGGCGGCGACGATTCCGACCTCGTGGCGCCGCCCGAGTACGTCAAGGCCACGCCCTGGACCGACCGCCAGAAGCTGTCCGAAGAAAAGATCGCGCTCGGCTACTACCTGTCGGGCCATATGTTCGACTCGTATGCGCAAGAAGTGCGGCGCTTCGCCAAGACCAAACTGAAGGACCTGGAGCCGTCGCGCGACCCGCGCATGATGTGCGGCGTGATCACCGGCGTGCGCACCCAGATGACCCAGCGCGGCAAGATCCTGATCGTGGCGCTGGACGACAAGACCGCCGTGCATGAGGTGACCGTCTACAGCGAAGTGGCCGACGCCAACAAGCACGCCCTCAAGGAAGACGAGTTCCTGCTGGTGGTCGGCAAGGTGTCCGAAGACCGCTTCAACGGCGGCCTGCGCATCACGGCCGAGAAGGTGTTCGACATCGCGGCATCGCGCATCCAGTACGGGCACAAGCTCGAGATGGACCTGGCTACCACTGTCGATCCGGCGAAGATCGCCGAAGTGCTGCAGCCCTATCGGGTGCAGGACGGGATGCCAGTCAGCCTGCGGCTGGAGACCAACGGGATACCGTATGTGGTGCAGTTGGGTGACGAGTGGCGAGTGGGGCCGTCGGATACGCTCAAGCAGGCGCTCGAGCTCACGCTGGGGGCGAAGGACGTGGCGGTCGAGTACTGACCTGACGCTACCGCACCACGTCGTTCCCGCGCAGGCGGGAACCCAAGTCATTCGCCCCGCCGCTTACATCAAACATAGCAACTACGCGAGCAAACTTGGGTTCCCGCCTCCGCGGGAACGACGTGTCGAAGTAGCGGGGAGACGTTGCGCTGGCGGCGCTCAGTGCGCCGGATCCGCGTGCTCGCGCAAGCCGATCGTCGCCTGCGTGGTCCCGTTCGCCGCCCGATCCAATACGATCTTGCGGTTGCTCGACTCCTGGTCGCGTTGCGCCTCGCGGTGCCACAAATGCAGCACCTCGGTGGCCAGCGCGCCGTCCTTGCGCAGCACGCCGGCGTGGAATAGCCGCACCACCAGGTCGGAATCCTCGTGGCCCCAGCCGGTGAAGCTCTCGTCGAAGCCGTTCACCTTGACCAGGTCCGACTTCCACACCGCCAGGTTGCAGCTCTTGATGCGGCGCCAGCTGAACTTGCGGCGCACGCGGCCGAGGTCGGGCCAGCGCAGCATCGTCTGGATCACCTTGTTCATGTCGCCGGACAGGCGATGGCGCAGGCGTTCGCCCACGCCCATGCCGGCGACGTCGACGTGTTCGCGCAAAACGCGCTCGGTGAGCCCCTGGCTCAGGAGGATGCGGCTGCCGGAAACCAGGAAGCCGGGCTGGGCCAGCGCCCGGTGGCGGCGGATGAAGTCGCGTTGCGGGACGCAATCGCCGTCCAGGAAAATGATATAGTCGCCTGTTGCCGCCAGCGTGCCGCGGTTGCGCGCCATGGCGGCCCGAAAGCCGTCGTCCGGCTGCCAGACGTGTTTCAGGGGCACCGGCGACCTGGCGGCCAGGCGCTCGATGCAGTCCCGCGTGTTGGCAGTCGAGCCGTCATCAGCGATAATGATTTCGAAATTCTTGTCGTCCTGTAAAAAACAGGCTTCCACCACCGCCTCCAGGGCGTCGGGCCGGTTGTACGTGGTGATCACGACCGAAATTGTCTGTGTTTGCTGCATTGCTGTCCGATTCAATAGCCGACTAGGTCGCAAGAATATCCCACAAGAACCTGAATGAACAATAAGCCGATGATGTCCCGGGAGCCAATGCAGGTTTGGATCGGCCTCCAGGTGTTCCTGTTTCCCTTCCTTAGCCTGACCACGCCCTCGGGCATCGGATTTTCCAGCCTCCTGTTCCTGCTGTCGGCCCTGTGCGTGCCGCGCAAGGCGTGGGCCGCGCTGAGCCCGCACTGGAAGGAGGTCCGCTGGGTGGTCGCGGCCTTCTGGTTCCAGTTCGCGCTTGCCATCGTGGCCTTCCTGATCCGGCCCGAGGCCGGCCTCGATACCCTCGACAAGCCCTCGCGCATGCTGCTCGGCCTCACCTGCATGGCCCTGGTCCTGCTGGCGCGGCCGTCTCCCGCCTTCCTGTGGTGGGGCGTGGTGGCCGGCAGCGTGGCCGCGCTGCCCTTCGTCGCCTGGCAACGCATCGTGCTGCAGGTCGAGCGCCCGGGCGGCTTCCTGAATGCGATCACCTTCGGCGACCTGGCCCTGGTGCTGGGCCTGGTGGCGCTGACGGCGGCGATCGACTATCGCCACCATACCCGCAAGGCGCTGCTGGCCGGGGTCGGGACGCTGGCCGGGCTGGCCGCCTGCATGCTCACCGGCACCCGTGGCGCCTGGGTCGCGCTGGCGCTGGCCGCGCTGCTGTTCCTCTCCTATGCCCAGCTGCTCAAGAGCCGCAAGGTGCGCCTGCTGCTGGCCGGGAGCTTCGCCCTGGTCGGCGCCGCCTTCCTGGTGCCGGCCACCGGCATGCAGGAGCGCGCGCTGCAGGGCGTGGACGACGTCCAGACCTGGGTCGACGGCGGCAACGTCTTCACCAACGTCGGCACCCGGCTCGAATTGTGGAAAGGCGCGGCGATCCTGATCGAGGAACGGCCGCTGTTCGGCCTGGACCGCAACACGGTGCGCGCCGAGATCCGCCATCTGGTGGAGCAGGGCACGCTCGATCCGGCGATCCTGTCGCTCGAACACCTGCATAATGACGCCCTGCAGGCGCTCGCCACCGGCGGCGTGTTCGGGCTGGCGGCCTGGATCGGCATCCTGGCGGCGCCGTTCATTTTCTTCGCGCGCCAGCTGGGCCGCGGCGGCGCGGACCGCGCGCCGGGCGCCAGCCTGCCGCAATTCGCGCCGGCGCTGGCCGGCATGCTGGTGGTGCTGTGCTACTTCAGCTTCGGCCTGACCGAAGTCATTTTCTGGTCCCTCAAAGGCAGCATGTTCTATGCGCTGATGGTGTTCCTGCTCATGGGATTCTGCCTGGCCGCGCGGCCGGCAAGGGAAGCAAAGGTTGAACAACGTGGAAACTAAAGTGATCATCCGGCGCCTGCTCGCGCTGGTCAAACCGTATCAATCGCGCGCCTGGATGGCGCTGCTGTCGATGGCCATCACCGCCGCCACCCAGCCGCTGCTGGGCGAGGCGCTCAAGGTCCTGCTCGACGACGGCTTCAAGGACAACATCGCTTTCAGCCTGTGGTGGATCCCGGCCATCCTGGTGTCGATCTTCATCCTGCGCGGCATCGGCACCTTCGGCACCGCCTACTTCAACAACTGGGTGCTGTCCCGCGTTCTGAACGACATGCGCGCCATGGCCTTCGAAAAGGTGTTGCGCCTGCCGGTGGCGCGCTACCAGGACGAATCGACGGGCAAGATCATCAACACCGTGGTCAACGACGTGCGCCAGGTGGTGGACATGATCCAGTCGGTGTTCGTGGCCTGCGTGCGCGACGTGCTGGTGGTGATCGGCCTCTTGGGCACCCTGCTGTACCTGAACTGGAAGCTGACCCTGGTCGCCATCATCGTGATCCCGCTCACCGCCGTCATCGTGCGCACCACCACCAAGCGCCTGCGCAACCTGAACCGCGAGAGCCAGCGCGTCACTGCCGAGATGACCGGCGTGGTCGAGGAAGCCGCGCGCGGCCACCAGGTGATCCGCGTGTTCTCGGGCGAGAGGTACGAGCGCCAGCGCTTCCACAAGCGCAGCGAAGCCCTGCGCGGCTTCTCGCAGCGCATGACGGTGGCCTTCGCCGCCACCACCCCGGTGACCCAGATCGCCACTTCCCTGGCGCTGTCGCTGGTGATCGTGCTGGCGATCCAGGCCGACATGACGGTCGGCGAGTTCACCCAGTTCGTGACCATGATGCTGATGCTGCTCACGCCCCTGAAATCGCTGGCCGAGGTGAACGGCCCGATGCAGCGCGGGATGGCGGCGGCCGAGACGGTGTTCGGGATCATCGACTCCGAACCCGAGGTCGACACCGGCAGCCGCGAACTGGGGCGCGCACAAGGCCACCTGGTGCTCGACAACGTGGTGTTCCGCTATCCGAACGCGCTCAGCCCGGCCATGAACGGCGTGTCGCTGGAAGTCAAGCCGGGACAGACGGTGGCGCTGGTGGGCGTGTCGGGCGGCGGCAAGTCTACTTTTGTGAACCTGGTCACGCGCTTCTACGATCCGGAAGCAGGCCGCCTGCTGCTCGACGGCGTGCCGTACACCGACATCAAACTGGCCTCGCTGCGCGGCCAGCTGGCGATGGTGAGCCAGAACGTGGTGCTGTTCGACGACACGCTGGCGGCCAATATCGCCTACGGCGCCGAGCAGGTCGACTACGAGCGCCTGGCGGCGGCGGTGCGCGCCGCGCACCTGACCGATGTGGTGGCGCGCCTGCCGGACGGCATCGACACCCGCATCGGCGAGAACGGCTCGCGCCTGTCGGGTGGCCAGCGCCAACGGGTGGCGATCGCGCGCGCGATCTACAAGGATGCGCCGCTCCTGATCCTGGACGAGGCCACGTCGGCGCTGGACAACGAGAGCGAGCGTGCGGTGCAGGCGGCGCTCGACACCCTGATGGCCGGCCGCACCACGATCGTGATCGCACACCGCCTGTCGACGATCGAGCGCGCCGACCGCATCGTGGTGATGGAGGCCGGGCGCATCGTCGAGCAGGGCACGCACGACGAACTGCTGGCGCACAAGGGCATGTATGCCAATCTGTATCACCTGCAGTTTACGGCGGGCGAAGCGCAATAAGCCTGATGGCCCGCAGCCCGTGGCCCGCGGCCCAAATACGCCGTCGTTCCCGCGCAGGCGGGAACCCAAGTCTTTCGCGCAGCTACTACGTTTGGTGTAAGTGGTGCGGCGTGATACTTAGGTTCCCGCCTTCGCGGGAACGACGTTTTGGAGGTAACGCTCACCGCTCACCGCGCGTAATGCGCCGCCTCTCCCGCGTGCTCATGACCAAGGCTGACGCCATTGGCCCGTTCCTGCACCGCTTCCACATAGCGCTTGAGCGCATCGTCCAGCGACGGCAATAGCAGGCCGCGTTCGCTGCTCATGGCGCTGTAGCCCGGGCGGCGGGCGGCGTAGCCGCATTCCTCGATCGAGACTTCCTGCAGCCTGTCGCTCGAGACCCCGGCCGCCGCGCAGGCGCGCCGTGCAAGCTCGGCCCAGCTGACCGCCTCGCCATTGGTCAGGTGCCAGATCCCGCGTTCGCGGTCGATCAGGAGGTCCAGCGACACGTTGACCAGGTCCGGCACATAGGTCGGCGACACCAATGCGTCGCGCGCCGCCTGGAACGGCAGGCCGACGTCGAGCGCGTTCAGGGCCTGGGTCACGAAGTTGTGCTGGTCCCAGGGACCGAAGAAGGCACTGGTGCGGATCACCAGCGCCTGCGGGTCGGCGTCCAGCACGCGCTGCTCGGCTTCGAGTTTGCTGCGGCCGTACACGCCGAGCGGGTTGGCGGCATCGGATTCCACGTACGGCCGCTCGCTGGCGCCGTCGAACACCAGGTCGCTCGAGAAGGTCATGAAGCGCAGCGCGTGGCGGATAGAGGCCAGCGCCAGCACGGTCGGGCCCAGCGTGTTCTCGCGCATGCAGCGGTCAAGATCGGCTTCGGCCTCGTCGACCCGCACGTAGCCGCCGGCATTGACGATCGCCCACGGCTTGAAGCGCACGATCGCCGCTTCCACCGAGGCCGGGTCGGTGATGTCCATTTCCTGGCGCGTCAGCACGTGGCAGGCCAGGTTGCGCTTTTCGCAGATGCGCTTGAAGGCCGAGCCCAAGGTGCCGCTGGCGCCCGAGATCAGGATCGGTTGCACGGGGTTCGACTTGAACTGGCTGCGCACGGCGATGTCAGCCACCGCCGTGCGGGTCGCGACCGGCTTGCACAGGAAGCGGCCCGGCCGGCGCCACCAGCCTTCGCCCTGCAGTACCGGATTGGACAGCGGCCGCTTGCTGGCCAGCTCGCGCATCAGGGTGGCGAGCGCGGTCGGCCGCGGCGCCGGGCCGCGCACGTCGAACGGGCCCGGCTCGTAGTAGCCGCGGCATTCGGTCACCAGGCAGTTCCAGTCGAAGGAGCCGAGCAGGGCCCACACCGTGACCGCGCGCACGTCGGCGCCTTGCTGGCGCGCCTTGAGCGCGGCGTTCCAGATCTCGAGCAGCCAGCGCAGCTGGTCTTCGCGGTTGGCGTCGATATGGGCTTCGGTGACGGCGATCGGCAGGCCATAGCGTTCCCAGGTTTCCATCAAGAGCGGGGCGATGCCCGGCGTCGGCGTGGCCAGCGCGCGCGGCGCCTCGACGTCGGCATGCGGCACGCCGCGAAACACGTGGCGATGGGATTCCGGATAGCGCTCGGGACGATGGTCGAGCCAGCGCTCGCTGGTGATGTAGTAGTTCACGCCGATCACGTCGGGCGGGCAGGGATTTTCGCGGAACCAGCGCAGCTCTTGTTCGCTGGCGCCAGAGTCGCGCAGGTAGGTCCACAGTTGATGGTTTTCGTCGATCATCCCGCACAGCAGATCCCAGGCCAGCCAGCGGCGCTCGTTGAAGAAACCGCTGATCTCTTCCATCTCGGGGGTGCCATAGGTCTTGGACAGGTCGTCGGTCTGGACCAGTTTGGCATCAGGATTGACGGCGCGGATCGCGCGCATCGACAGCACGGTGGCGCGGCACTGCACCAGCAGGGCGCGGACGAAGGTGGCTTCGTCGCCGCCATGCGGATACCAGAGCCCGGCCAGGCCCGAAAAGCGCGCCGTGGTGCAGATCTCGTTGACCGGCGTGTAGTACTCGACCCAGGGGTAGCGCGCCGCCACCGCGCCGGCGTAGTCGGCCAGCAGCTCGGGGAAGGCGGGATCGACCAGGCTGGTGTGGCGCGGACCGCTGCCGTGGTGGACCAGGCCCACGATCGGCGTGACGCCCAGCTGGCGCAGCGCCGGGAGGCGCTCGTCGGGCCAGGACCAGTCGGCCTTGTCGACGCCGTCGGGCGCAGTGCGTTCCCATAGCACCGGATAGCGGATCGCCTTGACGCCGAGGGAAGCGAAGCGTTCGATGTCTTGCAGGCGGCCGGCGTGGCCGTTGCGGTCCATCTGGCTGAAGTAATTGTCGCGTACGCGGTTGACCGTGCATTCGAGACCGCCCCACAGGGCAAGGTCCGGCGTGGAGGCGTCGTTTTGAATATTCATGAAGTCAGTACCTGCGTAATGAACACAGATCCCAGCCTAACGGCCCGATGCAACCGCTTATGTGAAGTGGCCCACATAATCGGCTTTTTTCGGACAAATCCTACTTTCTGTCGGCATTAAAATGGAGGCACGTTCAGCGAGGAGGAAAGCGATGTATATGGTGTACTGGACCGTCGTCGTCGGCGACGGCGCGAGCGAGCCCCATGCCCGGCCTTTCGACACCAGCGAGATGGTGCCGGCGATGCAGTTCATGGAAGAGCTGCGCCAGCGCCAGCGTGCGGGCGAGGGCGTGCGCTTCATCACCATGTGCTCGGAGCATCCGGACGTGGTGGGGCACCCCGGCGTGGATGTCACCGGCCCCGGTTACGACTGGAAGAAGCGGCGCCGGTAACGTCGTTCCCGCGGAGGCGGGAACCTAAGGTTGCTGGCGCTGACGCTACGTTCGGCAGTATCGGCGGCTTGGAGAACTTGGGCCCCCGCCTGCGCGGGGGCGACGTGCGGCGGCTTCAGGCCAACGGCAGACGGCTCTTGAGGATCTTGCCGCTCGGCGCGGCCGGCAGCGCGTCCATGAACACGATGCGCGCCGGCCGCTTGTAGGGCGCAAGGCGCGGTAGCAGCCAGGCCTGCAGCGCCGCCTCGTCGACCCCGTGCGCCTCGACGAAGGCCACCACTTCTTCCTCGGCCGCCGGCAGCGGCCGGCCCACCACGGCCGATTGCACGACCGCCGGATGCGCGTTCAGCGCCGTCTCGACCTCCAGCGGATAGACGTTGAAACCGGAGCGGATGATCAATTCGCGCGTGCGGCACAGCAGGAACAGGGCGCCGTCCGGGTCCTGGCGCGCCAGGTCGCCGGTCGCCAGCCAGCCGCCTGGCTGCAGCGCGGCGCTGCTCGCGGCAGGATCGCGGTAGTAGCCGCGCATGCGTCCCGGGCTGCGTATCCACAGCTCGCCGGTCTCGCCCGGCGCCACGTCGAGACCATCGCGCGCCACGATGCGCACCTCGACGCCGGGGATCGGCAGGCCGACCGAAGTGTCGGTGCGCGGGGCGTCGAGGCGGGTCTGGCTGACGGTCGGCCCGCCCTCGGTCAGGCCGTAACCGTTGTGCAGCGGCAGGCCGAACATGGCTTCGGCCGCGCGCTTGAGAGCCGGATCGAGCGGCGAGCCGCCGGCGTAGCAGAAGCGCAGCCGCGACGACAGCGGCCCGGCCGCTTCCTCCATCATCGCCAGCAGGCGGGCATACATCGCCGGCACGCCCTGCACGATGGTCAGCTCGCCGGCGCGGATCGAGGCCAGCAGGGTCCCGGCATCGAAACGCGGCGCCAACTGCAGGCAGGCGCCCGCGTACAGGGTGCCGAGCAGCACCGAGGTCAATCCATAGACGTGCGAGACCGGCAGGCCGCCCCAGGCGCGGTCTTGCGGGGTCAAGCCGCGCAGCCGGCTCGAGGTCGCGGCCACGAACAACAGGCCGGCGTGGCTCAGCATCACGCCCTTGGGCTGGCCGGTGGTGCCGGTGGTGTACATGAGGGCGGCGACCTGGCCGGCGCCGGCCTCTATCGGTTCGGGCACGCAGGCTGCATCCAACCCGCCGGCCAGCACGCCGTGCCGGTCGCCCGCGCAGGGCAGGGCGCCGGCGCGCGCCGCGTGACGGGCGGCGTCCGGTGAATTGCCCGTCACGTAGAGCACGCGCCGCGCGCCGCTGTGCGCGCGGATGGTTTCCAGCTCGCCCTCGCTCAGGCGCGCATTGACGATGACGCTCCAGGCGTCGATGGCGGCGGCGGCGAACAGCAGCGCCACCTGGGCCACGCAGTTTTCGGCCACCAGCATCACGCGGTCGCCGGGACGCACGCCGAGCTCGGGCAGCAGCGTCGCATACGCATCGGCGACGGCGGCCAGCTGCGCATACGACCAGGTGCGGCCGTCCTCGACGAGGGCCGGGGCGTCCGGGCGCTGGGCGGCGCCGTGGCGCAGGATGTCGCTGATGCGGCGATAGTCGGTGGACTGCATGAGGAGGACGATGAGTCGACAGGGGCGAACGTTATACCTCCTGGCGCGGTGCATCGCAAGCGAACTTGCATAAAAGTAAATTGTTTCAGCCGTGCGCCGCTCTGGAGGTTTATACTGTTTTGTAAAACCGCCAACAACCGACAGGAGACAGTGTCTTGGCCAGGAAGGACGCAAGCGGCAATGGGTTGCACAGCGTGATGCGCAGCGATGCGCGCCAGGGATCCCCAGCCGGGCGGCCGCTGCTGTCCGAGGCGCGCGCCGTCCTGACCCACGAGGTGCTGGCCATCGACGAGCGCGGACGCCGCTCCGCCATTTCCATCCCCGCCGAACGGCCGCTGACGATCTACGTCGACCGGCGCGAACTGGTCACCCTGATGACGCTGGGCGGCGCGCCCGAGGCGCTGGTGCTGGGCTACCTGCGCAACCAGCGCCTGGTGCGTGCGCTGGACGACATCGTGTCGATCCAGGTCGACTGGTCGGTGGACGCGGTGGCCGTGGTCACCCGCCACGGCATAGAGGACGTCGAGGCGCGCACCGCGAAGAAAGTGGTCACCACCGGCTGCGGCCAGGGCTCCGTGTTCGGCGGCCTGATGGACGAGGTGGACCAGATCGCGCTGCCCGCGGATGCGCGCCTGGCGCAGGCTGGCGTCTACCGCATCGTCGACACCATCCGCACCCAGCAGTCGGTGTACAAGCAGGCCGGCTCGGTGCACGGCTGCGCGCTGTTCACGGGCGACGGAGAGTTGCTGTACTTCGTCGAGGACGTGGGCCGCCATAACGCGGTCGACGCCATCGCCGGCCTGATGTGGCTCGACGGCGTCGATGGCGCCGACAAGGTGTTCTATACCACCGGCCGGCTCACGTCCGAGATGGTGATCAAGGGCGCCCAGATGGGCATTCCCTTCCTGCTGTCGCGCTCGGGCACGACGCAGATGGGCCAGATGGTGGCCGAGCGGGTCGGCATGTCGCTGCTGGCGCGCTGCAGCGGACGCCATTTCCTGCTGCTGGCCGGGCACGAACGCCTGGTGTTCGAACCGCAGCTGCTGGACACGCCCTACGTTCGTCCCGACCTGCGCGCCGACACCGACCCTCGCGATTAATGGCCCTGCTGGACGCCACCACGCACGCCTTCGCGCTGCTGTTCAGCGGCGACGCGGCCCTCTGGCACATCGTCTGGGTCTCGATCAAGACCAGCCTGCTGGGCCTGATGCTGGCCACGCCGCCGGCGGTGCTGCTCGGCTACCTGATCGCCATGCACCGCTTTCCCGGGCGCCGCATCGCGGTCTGGCTGGCCCAGGCCGCGCTGTCGCTGCCTACCGTCCTGATCGGCCTGCTGCTCTACCTGATGCTGTCGCGGCGCGGGCCGCTGGGCGGACTCGAATGGCTGTTCTCGCAGCCGGGCATCGTACTGGGACAGTTCATCATCGGCCTGCCGGTGCTGCTGGCCTTCACGCTGGCGGCAGTGCAGGCGCTCGACCCGCGCTACGCCGAGACCGCGATCGCCCACGGCGCTACGCGCATGCGCGTGATGTTTACCGTGCTGCACGAAGCGCGCTATGGCGTGATGGCGGCCGTGATCAGCGGCTTCGGACGCGTGATCTCGGAAGTCGGCTGCGCGCTGATGGTGGGTGGGAATATCGAGGGCGAGACGCGCACGATCACCACCGCGATCGCGCTCGAGACCAGCAAGGGCGAGTTCGCCCAGGGCATCGCGCTGGGCATCGTGCTGGTGACCTTGGCGCTGCTGATGAACGGCGTGCTGGTGCTGCTGCAGGGCGAGGCGCACAACCCCGGGGCGCGGCTATGAACGCATTGCTCACGGTGCACGGCCTGCGCAAGGCCTACGGCGAGCGCCTGCTGTTCGACGTCGCCCGGCTCGAGATCGAGAAGGGCGGCGCCTATGTGCTCACCGGCGCCAACGGCACCGGCAAAAGCACGCTGCTGCGCATGCTCGGCGGCCTGGAACGGTGCGACGCCTGCACGGTCGAATTCGAAGGCAGCCGCCTGCCGCTGTACCCGTATCCGCAGGCGCTGCGGCGCGCCATCGTCTACGTGCACCAGCATCCGATCATGTTCTCGACCAGCGTCGGCCACAACATCGCCTACGGCCTGCTGGTGCGCGGCGTGGACCGGGGCCAGGTGCGCGGCCTGGTCGACGAGGCGATGGCCTGGGCCGGCGTGCTGCACCTGCGCGACAACGATCCGGCGCGCCTGTCGGGCGGCGAAAAACAGCGCGTGGCGCTGGCGCGCGCGCGCGTGCTGCAACCGCGCCTGCTGCTGCTGGACGAACCCACGGCCAACCTCGACGGCGCGGCGCGCGAGCAGGTGATCGGGCTGATCCCGACCCTGGTCGGGCAGGGCGCCAGCGTGGTGATGGCCTGCCATGACCGCGACCTGATCAACCTTCTCGGCGTGCGGCGGCTCAAGCTGCGCGAAGGACAACTCGAAGTACGATAAGAGCCTATCCCACCTACCGGGACAGGCTCTAACCCCAAGGAGATCAACATGCAACGCCGTTCACTGCTCGCCGTCCTGCTATGCGCCACCTTCGCCTCGCCATCGGCGCTGGCGCAGGAAGTGATCAAGCTGTCGACCACCACCAGCACCGAGAACTCGGGCCTGCTCAAGCACCTGCTGCCGGTGTTCGAAGCCAGGACCAATACCAAGGTCCACGTGATCTCGGTCGGCACCGGCAAGGCGCTCGAACTGGCGAAAAACGGCGACGTCGATGTGACCCTGGTCCATGCACGCGAGATGGAAGACAAGTTTGTCGAGGAAGGCTGGGGCGTGGACCGGCGCGACGTGATGTACAACGACTTCATCGTGGTCGGCCCAACATCCGATCCGGCCCGCATCAAGGGCTCGAAGGATGTGGTCGACGCCTTCAAGCGCATCGCGGCGACCAAGGTCAAATTCATCTCGCGTGGCGACAACTCGGGCACCGACGTGATGGAAAAGGGTTACTGGCAGCGCGCCGCCGCCCTGCCGCAGGGCGCCAACTACGTGTCGGCCGGCCTGGGCATGGGAGAGGTGCTGAACATGGCCGCCGAGATGCGCGCCTACACGCTGACCGACCGCGCGACCTATGGCGCCTATAAGGCCAAGACCGGACTGGCGATCGTGGTCGAAGGCGACAAGCGCATGTATAACCCCTATGGCATCATCGCGGTCAATCCCGCCAAGCACGCGGGCGTGAACTACAAGGGCGCGAAACAGCTGATCGAGTGGATCACCTCGCCCGAAGGACAGGCGCGCATCGCCTCGTTCAAGCCGGCCGGCGAGCAGCTGTTCTTCGCGCCGCTGCGCTGATCCCGCTCAGCGCGACGGATCGTTCATGCCGGTCAGGCTGACCACCTGGCCATCCTCGGTCACGA
Source organism: Massilia sp. Soil_C_3 (assembly GCF_057657035.1). Taxonomy (NCBI): domain Bacteria; kingdom Pseudomonadati; phylum Pseudomonadota; class Betaproteobacteria; order Burkholderiales; family Oxalobacteraceae; genus Massilia; species Massilia sp. Soil_C_3. Next base: position 31,602 of record NZ_JBDGJG010000015.1, on the reverse strand, counting down.
TGCCATCCTCGAGCACGATCGTCGAGGCGCCGTTGACGTCCGGTAGTTCGAGCTCGATCGTGTCGCCGCGCTGCACGAAGCTGCCGCGCGCCGCGCAGGTGCCGAACATCGGCGTCGGCCTGACGCCGGACGCATCGGCGAGCAGGAAGAAGAACATGGTCTCGCAACTGGCGCCGCGGCCGCCGCTGCTGGCCATCAGGATCGCCTCTTTGCCACCCGACAGCGCGAAGCTGCGCAGCGGGAACTGCCAGCCGGCGTCCTCGCCGCTGAACAAGACCCGGCCGCCCAGGGTGACGGCGCGGCTGCCGTCGGCATTCGTGCGGCGGTCGAGGAGGCCAGCGACGGTCGACAGCGAGGCCGGCAGGTTGTCGGCATTGCTGTCGACGATGCCGCGCGCGGTGACGGCGGCGTCGTTCGCGCGCGCGGGCGGCTCGCTGCGCTCGACCGTAACTGCGCGGTCGACATCGACGACGTCAGGCGCGAACATGGCCGCCAGCACGGCCAGGACGATGGCGGCGATCGTGATGCCGATCCCCCACTGCGACCATTTTCTCTGGACCCGGTTGAAATGCTCCAGGCTCTCCCACTGCTTGTTCTTCCAGGCCATCTCGCGTCCCTTGAAACCGAGCCAGAACGCCATAATCCAGCCGACATAGGGAACGAGCGCCAGCAGCCCGATCCAGCTGCGGTTGCCGATCGCCCAGATCCAGTTGAGCAGGAACGCGCCCCAGCTCCAGCCCTTGACGCCATCGGGAATGCCGCCATCCGTGTGTGGCGCAGGCGCGGAAGGTTTGTCCAGGTTGACCGGGCCGGCGCCGGCGGCCTTGCCGCAGACGGAACAATAAGCGGCGTCGGGCGCCATCTGTGCGCCGCAATGGGAACAGAACATCGGTAGTCTTTCCTGCTGGTTGACAAAATAAAGCGGCGCCGCGAACTTCGCGGCGCCGCAGGAAGATTATAGCGACCGTCGCCGGCGCGAATCTAACTTATTCCCACCGTCAGTGGCGATCAGACCGATGGCGGATCGGTCTCGCGCGCGAACACACGATGGCCGGCCAGCGCGGTCTTGAAGGCGTCGAGCGCCAGGTCCACGTTGGCCGGGTCACCCAGGACCAGGCCCGGATCGGCCGAGCCGTCCGGCAGCTTCTGCGGGATCATGGCTTTCGTCAGCAAGTCGGAACCGCTGCCGTAGGCCAGGATCGGCTTGCCGTGGCGGTACTGTTCGCGCAGGAATTCCAGTACCAGGGCGTTCTTCGCCAGCGCTTCGACCGCTTGCGCGCCGTCCGGCACGATCACGGCGTCGTACATCACGGACGGCCCGGCCTCGACCGAGATCTCGACGTCGATCGGGTCACCATCGACCGCTGTCACCTTGCCCAACAAATTGCCGACCATGCGCGGCACGGCGCCGTCCTTGAGGAGGCTGGCGTACTGCTTCTTGACCGCCTTGTCGTCCACGCCGCTCGCGATCAGGACCGCGACACGGCGGCCCTTGATGCCGGTCTGGCCCGGACGGCTCAGCAGCGACAGCGACGGCGACGGCGGATAGGTCGGGATCGGCGCATCGGTCGCCAGCGGCAGCGGTGGCGGCACCTCCAGGCCCAGGCCCTCGGCCACGCGCGCCACCAGGGTGTCGTCGACGTTGGCCAGCAGGGCCAGCGTTCGGATGCGCACCGCCGGCGTCTGCACCCGGGTCAGCTCGAAGCGGAAGGCGTTGACCATGTGGTTCTGCTCGGCCGGGGTCTGGCTTTGCCAGAACAGGCGCGCCTGCGAGTAGTGGTCGGCGAACAGCTCGGGCTTGCCGCGCACCTTGTCCTCGCTGATGCGCTCGGGGAAGCTGGTGAAGCCCATCTTGCCGGCCTGGAAAGGACAGCCGCCGCCCAGCGAATTCGGTTCGTAGTTCACGCGGCCACGGTTGATCGCCTGGCGGTGGAAGCCGTCGCGCTGGTTGTTCTGGATCTGGACGATCGGCGAGTTGATCGGGATCTCGTGGAAGTTCGGGCCGCCCAGGCGGGTCAATTGGGTGTCCTGGTAGGAGAAGTTACGGCCTTGCAGCAGCGGATCGTTGGTGAAGTCGATGCCCGGCACCACGTGCGAGGTGCAGAACGCCACCTGCTCGGTCTCGGCAAAGAAGTTGTCGGGGTTGCGGTCCAGGACCATCTTGCCCACCGGCGTGAGCGGCACCAGTTCTTCCGGCACGATCTTGGTCGGGTCCAGCACGTCGAAGGGGAAGCCCGCGGCCTGCTCTTCAGTGAAGACCTGCAGGCCCAGTTCCCACTCAGGGAAGTTGCCGGCTTCGATCGCTTCCCACAGGTCGCGCCGGTGGAAGTCGGGATCGGCGCCGGAAATGCGCACCGCTTCGTCCCATACCAGCGAATGGGTGCCGGCCAGCGGGGTCCAATGGAATTTGACGAAGCGCGATTCGCCCTGAGCGTTGACCAGGCGGAAGGTGTGCACGCCGAAGCCCTGCATGGTGCGGTAGCTGCGCGGGATGGCGCGGTCCGACATCGTCCACATCAGCATGTGCGCGATTTCGGGCGAGAGCGAGGCGAAGTCCCAGAAGGTGTCGTGGGCGGTGGCCGCCTGCGGCATCGCGTGATGCGGTTCCGGCTTGGCCGCGTGCACCAGGTCGGGGAACTTCATCGCGTCCTGGATGAAGAACACGGGGATGTTATTGCCCACCAGGTCCCAGTTGCCTTCTTCGGTATAGAACTTGACCGCGAAGCCGCGCACGTCGCGCGCGGTGTCGGTCGAGCCGCGTTCGCCGGCCACGGTCGAGAAGCGCAGGAACACCGGGGTGCGCTTGCCCTTCTTCGAGAACGGCACCGCGCGGGTCAGCGCGCTGAAGTCGTCATAGGCCTCGAAGTAGCCATGGGCGGCCGAGCCGCGCGCATGCACCACGCGCTCGGGGATACGTTCGTGGTCGAAGTGGCTGATCTTCTCGCGCAGGATGAAGTCTTCCAGCAGGGTCGGGCCGCGCAGGCCGGCCTTGAGCGAATGCTGGTTGTCGGCCACCGGCACGCCCTGGTTGGTCGTCAGGTGGCGCTTGGCCGGATCGACGCGCACGCGGTCGAGCGGGTCCGTGGTCGGGTTCTCGCCCTCCGGCGGATTGCCCGAGCCGACCTTGTCGTTGGCGACGATCTCGCTGGCGGTGCTGCCGGTGGCGGCGTGGGTCGACGGCTTGGAGGTCTCGCCCTCGGTCGGCGTGCGCGCGGCGTCGCCGTATTCGCTGGCCTTGGTGGCGTTGTAGGGACGGTCGGCCGCCAGTTCCTGTTCGGAAGGGATCTTGTCGAGCAGGCGGTCGGCGACCGGGTTGCTCACACCGAGGCTCTGCGGTGGATTGGCATCGGAAGGGCCCGAAACGGTGCTCAGGATCGAACCTGCGCCGTCGACCGGGCTGGTGTGTTTGGAAGTGGGCATCCTTGTCCTCTCTGGTTGTAGGGTTAATAAGTAACCTCGACAACATAGCCCAGCAGGAAAGGCGAGCACTGTGGGATGACACACACAGTGCAGTATTGGCATCAAATTATTTTTATCAGAACAATAGGGTAAGGCTATGGCTCGTCTATTCGACGACCTGGCGCACATCGATCGCTCGCAGCCATTTGACGTGGCGCGGGCCGGTACGCAGGTCGTCGGCGGACAGGAGGGCCAGCGGACCCTCGGCGTGCGGCAGCGGCTGGCCGTCGCGCTCGAACAGCACCAGCACGTTCTCGCCGGCACTGGCGTTGAACAGTTCGTTCCACGAGAACACCACCGAGTACTTGTCATCGGCGCTGGCGATGATGGCCAGCTTCTTGACCGTGTTGTGGTCGCGGGTGACGATGCCGGCTTCCTTCAGCAGGTCGCGCAGGCGCACGCCGCGCACGACGCTCGTGCGGCCGAATTTGCCGGCCACGCGCAGTTCGGCCAGCTCGGTCGATGGACGCTGGCGCAAGTCCTCGACGTTCAGGGTCAGGCTGCGTTCGACGCCGCCGGCGATGGTGAGCCCGCGGGCCGGGGTAGGCAGCGGCGCGTCATGCGCAATAGCGCAGGCGGAGCAGGCGAAGGCAAGGGACAACAGGGTGGCGTGCATCAGGCGCGGCATGGGGTTCCTCTTCGGTAGTCGTTGAGTAGTGACCTACGAGGACCTGGCCGATATGGATGCCATGGCGACCTGCCCTGGCGCTTGCGCCGCCGCCGGGCAATCGAGCCGATGGCAGCGATTGCACGCTCAAGGCAGGACCATGCGCGGATGACCCTGCAGCACGCCATCGTAAGGTGTCGGGGCGGCGCTGATCAGCACCTGGCCGTCGACGATCTCGAAGTCGCGGATCTGCCGGCTGTGGCGGCTGCCACGCAGCTTGACCACCGAGATCACGGTGCGCAGTTCGGAACGGGTCTCGATATAGCGCTGCATGATGACGGCGTCGACCAGCACCGCGTTGCCATAGGGGCTGAAGCTGAGCTCGTTGAAGCGGTCTTCGAGCTCGCCCGTCATGAGTACCGTCACGCCCTTGGCGCCGAGCACGGTGGACATGCGGTACAACGCCTCGCGGAAATCCTCGCGGTATTCGGGCGCCAGCGCCATCTCGAAGCCCGACAGCGAATCGAGCACCACCCGCTTGGCCTGCGTGGCGTCGATCATTTGCACCAGCTCGTGCAGCATCTCGTCGATCGACATGTCGAGCGCGCGCACGCTGAGCATACTGACCTTGCCGGAGCGCACCATGCTGTCGAGCTTGAGGTTCATCATCTGGCTCGGACTGCGCTCGAACAGGGCGATCACGCCGGTCTCGCCATTGGCCACTCCGGCGGCCAGGAACTCGGTGGCCAGCACGGTCTTGCCCGAGCCGGTCGGACCGACGATCAGGGTCGAATAGCCGGTCGGGATACCGCCGGCCAACATATTGTCGAGCTCGGTCACGCCGGTCGACAGCCTGCCGCTGGGCAGTCCTACCGGTGGCGTGGCGCCGACCGGTTCCGGCGCTGGAATGATGCGCGGGAAAATCTCGAGGCCGCTGCGATTGATGCGGAAGGCATGCAGGCCGGGTCGCTGCTGCTGGCCGCGCATCTTGATCACCTGGATCTTGCGCGACATCGCATTGCGCTGCACGTTCTGGGTCAGCCAGATGATGCCGTCGGCGACGGTGAAGATCGGGTTCTGGTCGGCCTCGTTGGCCAGGTATTCGCCGATCAGGAAGGAGGTCGCGTTCCAGCTGGTCATATGGGTCACCAGGCGCTGGACGAAAATTTGCAGGGCCGCCACGTCGCGGTGGTCGCCGCGCGCGGCCTGGACGAAGGAGCGGAAGGAATCGATGAACACCAGGGCCGGGGTGTGGATGCGGATCTGTTCCAGGATATGGGTCATCACGGCATCGTAATCGCCTTCCTCGACCTGGGAGGCCAGGCTGACGAAGGTGACCGACTCGTCGACCTTGTCAAGATCGAAGAAGTCGAACTGCTGCTGGTAGCGCAGCATCTTGACCGGCGGCTCGCCCATTGCGGTAAAGAACAGCGCCTTGCATTTCGGTCCGGCCAGGCTGAACATGATTTGCTGGGCGAAGGTGGTCTTGCCGCTGCCGGGGGCGCCGCCGATGATGTTGAACGACAATTCCGGCAAGCCGCCGCCAAGAACGGTATCGAGTCCGGGTACGTCCGTCGTCAGCAGGCGAAGGTCAATTTTGTCGGTCATGCCGCATTCTCCTAAGTATTCTTCGTAGCGCTTGCGTCGGGGAAGGCCGAACGCAGGAAGCGGGTGCTCAGCTGCATGCCGATCAGCTCGCACAAGGCTTCGGTATAGGTCGCCAGCAGGGCGCGGTTGACGCGCGCCAATTCATCCGGCGCGATCTGGTCCAGGCGGCGCTCGAACTCATCGAAGATGGTCTCGAACGCGGACGAGGTCATGGTTTCTGGTAGCCAGGGAAATTGCGCCTGATGCGCCTCGAGGCTGCGCACGAACAGCAAGCCGCTGCTCAGGCTGCCGAGCAGCGGGTCGAGCTTGTTGCGCAGCCGTCGCCAGACCGCGATGGCCGCGTCGGGCGTGCCCGCCTCGAAGGAGGCCGAAATCGTCGCGAGCAGATCGGTCGGTATTGGCATGGCGTTCCGGCAGCTACAGCATGCCCCGCTGACGATGATCGCGCGTCTCGTTCCCCGGGGAGGTTAGTGTTTTCAGGGCATGATTCTATCCGATCGGCGCGCACCGGACGAGGCTATCAAGGGCCGACCGGCAGCCGCAAGGTGAGCCGGGTGCCGTGCATGTGCTCACTGACGAGCTCGAGCGTGCCGCCCAGCGCCGCGACCTGCTCGCGCTGGATCGACAGGCCGAAGCTGCTCGCCTTCGGCGGCGCCGCCACGTCGAAGCCGATGCCATTGTCCTCGATCGTCAGCTCGATCACCTTGCCTGCGTGCACCAGCGTGACGCGCACCCGGCTGGCCAGCGAGTGGCGAAACACATTATTCAGGGCTTCTTGCAGCACGCGGTAGACGCTCATCAATCTGTCCTCGCCGGTGACCAGTGCATCCAGATCCTCGGCCACCTGCACGGTGCAGGCGATGCCGCTGGCGAGCGAAAAGCGGCGCGCTTCGATCTCGACCGTCGATTGCAGGCCAAGGTCGAAGCCGGCGGGCCGCAGTTCGCTCAGCAGGTGCTTGACGGTGTGCAGGGTCAGGTCGAGATTGTCGAGGGCGGCGCCGACCCAGCCGTGCAGGCGCGCATGGCGCTCGCCGGTGTGCTGGTGCAGGCTGGCGATGTCCATGCGCAGCGCCAGCAGGTTTTGCCCTAGAGAATCGTGGATCTCGCGCGACATTTCCTTGCGCTCAGCGTCGCGCCTGGCGCGCTGGTGGGCCAGCAGCTCATGCAGTTTCTGCTCGGAATCGTGCAAGTTCGCCTGGCTGCGTTCGCAGGCGAAGATCTTTTCGACCAGCGCCTGGTTGACCAGCATCTGGTCTTCGGTCATGCGCAGGACGGCACTCTCGAGCGCGTCGCCCTGTGCGTCGATGATCTGATTGCGAACACGGCTAGGCATGGCGGCACACTCCGGATGCAGATCGGGTATCGGCAGGGCTTCCAACTGTTTAGTCCTAAACGCTAAATATTTTGCTGATCCAAGTCAAGGAAAAGCTCGCATTCAAGCGCATTACTTATTGGAGACCGCCGGCGACAAAAAGGTCCTCACATCAGGATCACGTCGTACTGCTCCTGGTGATAGCCCTTCTCCACCTGCAGCGAGATGCGCTTGCCGATAAAGTCGCCCAGCATGGCCAGATGCTGCGATTCTTCTTCGAGGAACAGGTCAATCACCTCTTGCCCGGCGACAATGCGGAATTCGCGCGGATTGAACTGCTTGGCTTCGCGCAGCAGTTCGCGCAGGATCTCGTAGCAGATCGTGCGGCTGGTTTTCACCTGGCCCTTGCCGGAGCAGGCCGGGCAGGGTTCGCACAGGATGTGGGCCAGCGATTCGCGGGTGCGCTTGCGCGTCATCTCGACCAGGCCCAGGGCCGAGAAGCCGCTCACCGAGACCTTGGTGCGGTCGCGCGCCAGGGTTTTCTTGAGCTCGGCCAGCACCGCGTTGCGGTGCTCGTTGTTCTCCATGTCGATGAAGTCGAGGATGATGATGCCGCCCAGGTTGCGCAGGCGCAGCTGGCGCGCGATGGCGTGCGCCGCCTCCAGGTTGGTCTTGAAAATCGTGTCGGCGAAATTGCGCCCGCCGACGTAGCCGCCGGTGTTGACGTCGATGGTCGTCATCGCCTCGGTCTGGTCGACGATCAGGTAGCCGCCGGACTTGAGGTCCACGCGCCGGCCCAGCGCGCGCAGGATTTCCTCTTCCACGCCGTACAGGTCGAACAGCGGGCGCTCGCCCGTGTAGTGCGCCATGCGCGACAGCACGCTCGGGGTGTAGATCTGGGCGAATTCGGCCAGTTTCAGGAAGTTCTCGCGCGAGTCGACCTGGATGCTGGCCGTCTCGTCGTGCACGAAGTCGCGCAGCACGCGCTGGGCCAGGCTCAGGTCCTGGTACAGCAGGGTGGTGGGCGGCAGGGTGCGCGCGCCCTGCACGATGGCGCCCCAGGTCTTGCGCAGGTAGTCGACGTCGGCGGCGATGTCGTCGCTCGACGCTTCCTCGGCCATCGTGCGCACGATGTAGCCGCCTTTTTCCTCGGCCGGCAGCAGGCTTTGCAGGTGCGTGCGCAGGCGTTCGCGTTCGGCTTCCTTCTCGATCTTCTGCGAGATGCCGATGTGGTGGTCTTGCGGCAGATACACCAGCATGCGGCCGGCGATCGAGATCTGGGTGGACAGGCGCGCGCCCTTGGTGCCGATCGGGTCCTTGATGACCTGCACGGTCAGCACCTGGCCGTCGAACAGCAGTTTTTCGATCGGGGTGGGCGGGGCGTTGCCGCCGTCGTGGCTGCGCGCTTCCCAGATATCGGCCACGTGCAGGAAGGCGGCGCGCTCCAGGCCGATGTCGATGAAGGCCGACTGCATCCCCGGCAGCACGCGCACCACCTTGCCCAGATAGACGTTCCCCGCCAACCCGCGCGTGAGCGTGCGCTCGATGTGCAGCTCCTGTACCGCGCCCTGCAGGACCAGCGCGACGCGCGTTTCCTGCGGTGTGATGTTGATGAGGATGTCTTCGTTCATGGACCCTGCCGTGCGTATTGTTCAGGGTGACATGATACACGCGCAGGCCCCGGGGCCGAAGCGTCGTAGGGTCGGCGGCTCGTAATCTGGTCCACTGGACCAGATTACCCAACGCGGTGATGGTTGGCGGCTAAGTCATCCGGGACGAGCACGGAGCCCTAAATGGCCAATCCCGCCTTGCGCAGCAGGTTGGCGGTCTCGAACAGCGGCAAGCCCATGATGCCCGAATGGCTGCCTTCGATGTGCTCGATGAACAGCGCCGCCGGGCCCTGGATGCCGTAGCCGCCGGCCTTGTCATACGGCTCCAGCGTGGCGCAATAGGCCCTGATCTGGGCCGGAGTGAGGGTGGCGAAGCGCACGTTGGACACTTGCGTGACCTGCTCGGCCACGTGCTGGGAATGCACGGCGACCGAGGTCAGCACCTGGTGGGTGCGGCCGGACAGGCGTTCCAGCATGGCGACCGCTTCCCGGTTATCCGCCGGCTTGCCGAGGATCTCGCCGTCGATGGTGACGGTGGTGTCGGCCGTGAGCACCGGACGCAGCGGCTGGCGCCGCTGCAGCAGCAGGTTGAAGGCGAAGGCGCCCTTGGCGCGGGCCACGCGCGCCACGTAATCGTGGACGTTTTCGCCTGGCAGCACATCCTCGCTGACGTCGACCACGCGGCCCGGGTCGCTGCGTAGCAGCATCAGTTCGAAGTCGACCCCGATCTGGCGCAGCAGTTCGCGCCGGCGCGGGCTCTTGGAAGCGAGGTAGATTTTTTTGTGCTGGTTTTTCATCGCTGTTCTTGATCGCTGCCGGGGCTCTTCAGACCCGGTGATACGGATGGTTCTGGGTGATCGACCAGGCGCGGTAGAGCTGTTCCGCCAGCATGACCCGGACGATTCCGTGCGGCAGGGTCATGCTGGAGATGCGGATCAGTCCTTCGGCGCGCGCCTTCAGTTCGGGATCGAGGCCATCGGCCCCGCCGATCAAAAAGGCGGTGTCGCGGCCGTCGCGCTGCCAGGTTTCCAGTTGCTGCGAGAGGCCGACGCTGGTCAGGTCCTTGCCGCGTTCGTCCAGGGCGATGATGCGCACGCCCTTCGGCAGGGCGGCCTCGATGCGCTCGCGTTCGAGCGCCATCGCGGTGGCGGCGGTCTTGCTGCCGGAGCGCTCGACCGGCTTGATCTCCTTGAGCACGATGCGCAGCTCGGGCGGCATGCGCTTCGTGTACTCGGTGAAGCCGGACTCGATCCAGGCCGGCATCTTGTGGCCGACCGCGGCAATGATCAACTGCATGAGGACCCTTACTCAGCGTCCTTCTTGATGCGGCGGATCACCTTCTTGACCGGCGCATCGGCGACCGGGGCGGCCTTCGGTGCGGCAGCCTTGGTCACGCGCTTCGGCGGCTTGGCCTTGGTCGCTTCGACGGCGGCGACTTCGGTCTTGCTCGGTGCAACCTTCACGATCTTGCCGGTCGGGACTGCCTTGGCGGCGGCTTTCTTCGCGGGCGCTTTCTTGGCAGCAGGCTTGGCGGCGGTCTCGGCGGCGGCCTTGGTCGCGCGCTTGGCGGCCGGCTTGCGTTCGTTGACCGGCTTGGCTTCATCCTGCGCCTGGTTGGCGGCCAGGTGCTTCGACTTCGGCTTGGCGGCCTCGGCTTCGATGCCTTCGACGGTCGACTTGCGCTTGGCGGCGCCCAGCTTGACCGGCTTCTCGCCCCAGATTTCTTCGAGGCGATAGTATTGGCGGATGGCCGGCTGCATGATGTGGACGATCATGTCGCCCAGGTCGACCAGCACCCATTCGCCGGTGTCTTCGCCTTCCAGGCCGATCACGTCGCCGCCCGCCGCCTTGACCTTGTCGCGTACCGAGGCGGCCAGCGCCTTGGTCTGGCGGTTCGACGTACCCGAGACCACGGCGATGCGGTCGAACAGGCTGGTCAGGTGGGTCGTGTCGAACAGGACGATGTCCTGGCCCTTCACGTCTTCCAGGGCGTCGACGACGAGGGTTTGCAGTTTCTTGATATCCATTAGTTTTTGTACAGGTTATGTTGTTGAATATAGTCTAGCACTTGCGCCATCCCGAGCGCGCTTGCATCCGCGCCGGATTGCAAGGCCGCACGGAGCTGGCTGGACGAGAGGTCCACATCCAGCGTCGGCGCGAGGCAGACTTTTCCGTGCGCCAGCAGGCGCACGGTGTCGGGCGTTGCAAGCCGCGTCGACAGTTCTTGGGCCACCACCGGTGGCAATGCTTCTTGCGCCAGGTCGTAGCCCGGACGCGTCGCCACGCCCAGGTTGGCAAGGGCGAACAGTTCGTGCCACTCGTTCCAGCTATCGAGCTTGCGCAACTGGTCGGCGCCCATCAGGAACACGATCGAGGCGCGCGGGCCCAGCTCCCTGCGCAGCCCGCGCAGGGTTTCGACCGTATACGTTGGCGTGTTACGTTCGATTTCCTGCAGGTCGATCATGACCGGCAGGCTCGGGCCCTTCAAGGCCTCGAACGCCAGTTCCAGCATCGCGACCCGGTCGCGGTCGCTGGCCTGGAGGCCATTCTTTTGCCACGGCTGGCCGGCCGGCAGGATGCGCAAGGCGTCCGGCCGCAACAGGCCGGCGAACAGCCGCGCCAGCGCGACGTGGCCCTGGTGCACCGGATCGAAGCTGCCGCCCAGGACGGCGATGCAGCGGTTGCGGCCCGGCGCGCTGCTAGCGCCGGTCACGGCGCCAGCCAGTCCCGGTGCACCAGGAAGTCGGAATACAGCCGTGCTTCAGGGCTGCCGGCTTCGGGATGCCAGTCGTAGCGCCATTTGACGATCGGCGGCATCGACATCAGGATCGCCTCGGTCCGTCCGCCCGACTGCAGGCCGAACAGGGTGCCGCGGTCCCAGACCAGGTTGAACTCGACGTAGCGGCCGCGCCGGTAGGCCTGGAAGTCGCGCTCGCGTTCGCCATACGGCTGGTCCTTGCGGCGCGCCAGGATCGGCAGGTAGGCGTCCAGGAAGCGCTCGCCCACGCTGCGCACCAGCGCATACGATTGCTCGAAGCCGAGCTCGTTCAAGTCGTCGAAGAAGATGCCGCCCACGCCGCGCGGCTCCTTGCGGTGCTTGAGGTAGAAGTAATCGTCGCACCAGGTCTTGCAGCGCGGGTACAGCTCGCTGCCAAACGGCGCCAGCGCATCGTGGCAGACCTGGTGGAAGTGGCGCGCGTCCTCGATCTCGCCGTAGTACGGCGTCAGGTCCATGCCGCCGCCGAACCACCAGACCGGCTCCTTGCCGGGTGCGGTCGCTTCAAAAAAGCGCACATTCATGTGCACCGTCGGGGCGTGGGGGTTACGCGGGTGCAGCACCAGCGACACGCCCATCGCTTCCCAGGCGCGGCCGGCCAGCTCCGGACGCACCGCCGTGGCCGACGGCGGCAGGGCCGCGCCGCGCACATGCGAGAAGTTCACGCCGCCCCGTTCCAGGACGTTGCCCTCCTCGATCAGGCGCGAGATACCGCCCCCGCCCTCGGGCCGCTGCCATTCCTCGCGCAGGAACGGTTTGCCGTCGACCTGTTCGAGACCATGGACGATGCGCGCCTGGAGCTCGAGCAGCCAGGCCTTGATGACGGCGGGGTTGGGGGAAGACATGAAGATGGGCTGACCGGGAATGAAAAGTGGGCCGATTGTACACCGGCCCACCGAATGTCTACATCTGGCGTTGGTTGGGAAAGCCGTAAGAGCCTTCTGAGGGCGGCTCTTACTTGACCCCGCGCCAGCCGATGTCGCGCCGGTACTGCGCGCCATTGAAATGGATCTTCTCGACGGTTTCATACGCCTGCTTCTGCGCCATCTTGACGCTGTCGCCCAGGCCCACCACGCACAGCACGCGCCCGCCGCTGGTCTGCAGCTTGCCGTCCACCAGGCGGGTGCCGGCGTGGAAGGTGACGCATTCCGGCACTTCCGCCGGGATGCCGTCGATGACGTCGCCCTTGCGCGGGCTGTCCGGATAGCCGGCGGCCGCCATCACGACGCCCACGGCGGTGCGGCGGTCCCATTCCAGCTCGACCGTGTCGAGTGTGCCGTTGCAGGCGTGTTCCAGCACGGTGGCGAAGTCGCTCTTCAGGCGCGCCATGATCGGCTGGGTTTCCGGGTCGCCCATGCGGCAGTTGAACTCGAGCGTGCGCGGGTTGCCGTCGGCGTCGATCATCAGGCCGGCGTACAGGAAGCCGGTGAACGGGATGCCGTCGCGCGCCATGCCCTGGATGGTCGGGTTGATAATCTCGCGCATCACGCGCGCATGCATCGACGGCGTCACGATCGGCGCCGGCGAGTAGGCGCCCATGCCGCCCGTGTTCGGGCCCTGGTCGGCGTCCTTCAGGCGCTTGTGGTCCTGGCTGGTGGCCAGCGCCAGCACGTTCCTGCCGTCGCACATGACGATGAAGCTGGCTTCTTCGCCGGCCAGGAATTGTTCGATCACGATGCGGGCGCCGGCGTCGCCGAAGGCGTTATCGGACAACATGTGGTCGACCGCAGCGTGGGCTTCGTCGAGCGACATCGCCACCACCACGCCCTTGCCGGCCGCCAGGCCGTCGGCCTTGATGACGATCGGGGCGCCGTTGGCGTCGATGTAGGCGTGGGCCGCGGCGGCGCTTGAAAAGGTCTCGTACTTCGCGGTCGGGATGCCGTGGCGGTGCATGAAGGCCTTGGCGAAATCCTTCGAGCTCTCGAGCTGGGCCGCCTCGCGGGTGGGGCCGAAGATCTTGAGGCCGCGCGAGCGGAAAAGGTTGACGATGCCGGCCGCCAGCGGCGCTTCCGGGCCGACCAGGGTCAGGGCCACGCCTTCGGCCACCACGAAGTCGGCCAGCGCCTCAGGGTCAAGCACGTCGACCGTCACCAGGCGCGCATCGAGCGCGGTGCCGCCGTTGCCGGGGGCGACGAAGACCGTCTGGATGCGTTCCGATTGGGCCAGTTTCCACGCCAGCGCGTGTTCGCGGCCGCCCGAGCCGACTACGAGGATTTTCATATTCGCTACCAATTATTCTTCGATCACGGCGTTGGTGAAGACTTCCTGGACGTCGTCCAGGTTTTCCAGCGCATCGAGGAGTTTCTGCATCTTGACCGCTTCCTCGCCCGTGAATACGGTCTCGGTGGCGGGCTTCATGATGACTTCGGCCACTTCGGCCTTGAAGCCGGCGGCTTCCAGTGCTTCTTTCACGGAGGAGAAGGCGTGCGGATCGCACAGCACTTCGAAGCCGCCTTCTTCGTCGGCCATGACGTCGTCGGCGCCGGCTTCGAGCGCGGCTTCCATCAGTTTGTCTTCGTCGACGCCCGGCGCGAACAGGAACTGGCCGGTGTGCGTGAACATGAAGGCGACCGAACCTTCGGTGCCCATATTGCCGCCGAATTTGCTGAAGGCGTGGCGCACTTCGGCCACGGTGCGGACACGGTTGTCGGTCAGGCAGTCGACGATGATCGCCGCGCCGCCGATGCCATAGCCTTCGTAGCGTACTTCTTCGTAGTTGACGCCTTCGAGCTCGCCCGAGCCTCGCTGGATCGCACGGGTGACGTTATCCTTCGGCATATTCGCGTCGGCGGCCTTCTCGACCGCCAGGCGCAGGCGCGGGTTGGACGGGATGTCGCTGCCGCCCATGCGCGCGGCCACGGTGATCTCCTTGATCAGGCGCGTCCAGATCTTGCCGCGCTTGGCGTCGGTAGCGGCTTTTTTATGCTTGATATTGGCCCATTTGCTGTGTCCAGCCATGTCGAGAATTCCTTAGACGGTATGCAAGAGTGGCCGATATTCTAGCATAGCCCCCTCCTGCAAAAACGTCGCTCAACTGTCACGGAAACAACAACCGGGTCCCCAGGGCGAGCAGCGCCAGCCCGCCCGCGCAGGCGATCCAGTGGCCGCTGGCGAGGCGGATCTCGGCCACCACGAACAGGCCGACGACAGCGATCGCGGCCGGGTTGTCCGGGCCGGCGGCCAGCAGCAGGAGCATCAGCAGCCAGCAACAGCCCAGGCACTGGCGGGCATGGGCGGCGCCGCGCCAGAACGCGCCTGGCAGGCCGTCGCGCCAGCCGGCCAGGATGCCGGGCAGGGGCGCCCGGCAGTGCTCCAGGCAGGCATGCTTGGTGGGTGTCCACTGGTAGACGCCGGCCGCCACCATGGCCAGGCCGAGCAGCAGAGGGTGGCGCACGGCGCCGCCGTGGTCTGACTCGTGCAGCGTCCATTGGGCGATCGCGGCCAGCAGCGCGAAACCGGTCCAGGCGCCCAGGTAGCCGAGCACGAACAACCAGGTGCGCAGGCGCGCCCGCTGGGCCGCGTGCTCCCCGGCGATGCGCGCGAACAGCACCGTGGCGCGGCTGGCCAGGGGCAGCATCATGGCCGTGCACAGGCCGGCCCAGGTGAGGAAGACCAGCGCCAGCTGGCCGGCATGGTAGGCCAGGGAGGGCGCGGCGCTGGCCGCGGCGCTGGCCGTACCCGCGGCCCCGACGCTGCCGGCCGTCGCGTCCGCGGCAAGGGGCGCGCTGCCGAGCACCAGGCCGCCCAGCACGAGGCCGGCCCAGCACAGACTGGCCAGCACCGATACGACGATCAGGGCCAGCAGCAAAAAGCGGTCGCGGCCAAGGCGTGCTTCGACGTCACGCAGGTTCATTGCGGCGCTCCCGGTGGCCCCGTGCGCTCTGTCTTCCAGGTCATGATGAATTCCCCTTTTAGTTGAGATGCATGGTTTCGACCGCGCGCATATCGACCCCGTTCGGCGGGCGCGGCGGGATGCGCCTTGACGCCGAGGCCGCCGTCGCCCGATGCGCCTGGTGCTGACGCCAGCGGTGCAACTCTCCTGCCACACGCGCGATGCCGCACCGCCGCGATCGCCCCCGTCGTGACGCCGAACTTCGGCGCCGCCGCCACAGCCTTGCACAGATATTGATCGCCTTCAGAACGTCATGGCGCAGTCAGTGGTCTATATGACCGCTTGAGCGAATGCGGTATTCTTATGAGCGTCCCGACCATACCAACGCCGCCACGACATGACCATCACGACCGCCGCCCCACGCATTGCCCTGATCGCCCACGACAAGAAGAAGGACGACATGATCTCGCTCGCCGCCGAGTACCGCGATTTCCTGCAGGGCTGCACCCTGTCGGCCACCGGCACCACCGGCGGGCGCCTGATCAACGAGCTGGGCCTGAATGTCGAGCGCAAGCATTCGGGGCCGGTCGGCGGCGACCTGCAGATCGGTTCCCTGCTGGTCGACGGCCTGATCGATTGCGTGATCTTCCTGCGCGACCCGATGACGCCGCAGCCGCACGAACCCGACATCAACGCGCTGGTGCGCGCCTGCGACGTGCACAATATCCCGTGCGCGACCAATGTCTCGACCGCGCGCCTGGTGCTGTCGCAACTGATGGGCGCGCGCAGCGCCGCCTGACCAACCCCACAGGAGAAACCATGCTCGCCAAAGCGATCCGGATCGCCGCCACCGGCGGCCCAGAAGTGATGGAATACGTCGACGTCGAGGCGCCGGCGCCCGGGCCGGGCGAGGCGCGCATCGTCCAGCACGCGATCGGCCTGAACTTCATCGACGTGTATTTCCGCACCGGCCTGTATCCGCAGCCGCTGCCCGGCTTTCTCGGCAAGGAAAGCGCGGGCGTGGTCGAGGCGGTGGGCGAGGGCGTGACCCATGTGCGGCCGGGCGACCGCGTGGCCTATGCCGGCGGACCGCTGGGCGCCTATGCCAGCGTGCGCACCATGCCGGCCCGCTTCCTGGTCAGGCTACCCGACGCGATCGGCTTCGAGACCGCGGCCGCCATGATGCTGCAGGGCCTGACGGTGCAGTACCTGCTCCGTCAAACTTATCGGGTCGAGGCCGGCGACACGATCCTGTTCCACGCCGCGGCCGGCGGCGTCGGCCTGATCGCCTGCCAGTGGGCGCGCGCGCTCGGCGTGCGTTTGATCGGCACCGTCGGCTCGAAGGAAAAAGGCGAGCTGGCGCTGCGCCACGGCGCGGCCCACGTCATCAATTACAACGACGAAGACATCGTGGCGCGCGTGCGCGAGCTCACTGGCGGCGAGGGCGTTCCGGTGGTGTACGACTCGGTGGGCAAGGACACCTTCACCGCCTCGCTCGACTGCCTGCGCCGGCGCGGCCTGATGGTCAGCTTCGGCAACGCCTCGGGCGCGGTCGAGCCGTTCGCCCCGGCCGAGCTGTCCAGGCGCGGCTCGCTGTTCCTGACCCGGCCGACCCTGTTCGACTACATGCACACCCAGGAAGAGCAAGAGGCGATGACGGCCGAGCTGTTCGAGATGGTCGGCAGCGGCAAGGTCGGGGTCGAGGTGCGCCAGACCTTCGCCCTGGCCGAGGCGGGCGAGGCGCACCGCGCACTGGAAGCGCGCCGCACGACCGGTTCGACGGTGCTGCTGCCGGAGTTGTCGTCATGAGGGATGCGCGCGACGACGACCCGCTGCCGCAGTTGCCGCCATCCGTGCCGCCATCCGGCGACGGCGCGCCGAAGTTCGGGCGCCTGCTGATCGTGCTGGTGCTGGCGATGCTGGTAGTGGTGGCGCTCACCTTCGGCTCCGAAGCGTATTTCACCTGAACCCATGGAGGACTTCAACCGCGCATACGGGCAGGTCTTCGTTCCCGGCCGTCTGACGGTCGGGCTGATGACGCCCATGGCGGGGCAGTCCGGCGCCCTGGCCGACCTCGCGCTGGCGCAAGAGCATGCGCGCCTGGCCGACGCGCTGGGTTTTGCAGCGCTGTGGACCCGCGACGTGCCCCTGATGATCCCGCAGGGCAGCGCCAACGAGACCGCGGCGCTGGACGATCCTTTCCTGTGGCTGGCCGCGCTGGCGGCGGTGACCGAGCGGATCGTGCTCGCCACCGGCGCCATCGTGCTGCCGCTGCGCCATCCGCTGCACGTGGCCAAGGCGGCCCTCTCCCTGGACCGGATCAGCCACGGCCGCCTGCTGCTGGGCCTGGGCTCGGGCGACCGGCCCGAGGAATTCGCGCGTTTCGGGGCCGACCTCGATACACGCGACGTGGCCTTCCGCGAACACTGGCGCGCCGTGCGCGCCGCGCTCGCGCCGGCGCCGGCCGTGGAAACGGAAGAGTACCGCGTCTTGCCCCCGCCGCAGGCGCGCATCCCGATGCTCGCGGTGGGCAGCGCGCGCCAGTCGCTGCAGTGGATCGCCGAACATGCCGATGCCTGGGCCAGCTATCACCGCGAGGAAGACCGGCAAAAAGGCCGGATTGCCCTCTGGCACATGGCGCAAGACCAGCGCTCGCCCGGCATGCGCAAGCCCTTCATCCAGTCGGTGCAGCTGGACTTGCTGGAGGATCCGGCTGCGCCGGCCGAGGCGATCGAACTCGGCCTGCGCACCGGCCGCCATGCGCTGGGCGCCTACCTGGAACGCATGCGCGAACTCGGCGTTGCGCACATCCTGTTCAACCTGCATCGGGGACCGCGGCCGGTCGACGAGGTCCTGCGCGAATTGGGCGCCGAGATCCTGCCCCAGCTTTAGGGCTGTATTGGCAAAGGTGTCGCCGCCAAGCATTTTGTTGACACAACAAAACTGTCCCGCTACGATAGTCCAGCACTAGATACCGGTAACAAAAACCAACCGGACGGCGCCAGCCGGAGAGCGGGAGACAACCATGAAGCATCTTGGCAATGCATTGGGGACGGCGCTGTGCGCGCTGGTCCTGTCCTGGCATGTGAACGCAATGGCGCAAGCAGCGGCGCCGGCGGCCGGCCTTGCGACCGAGGCGCAAGCATCCGCGCCGCTGCAGAACATCTACGGCCGCCAGTACCTGAGCCTGAACGGCCGCTGGAACTACATCGTCGATCCCTACGAGACGGGGTATTACAACTACCGGCGCGAGCCGTTCGACGCGACGCCCTCGGGCAAGGGCGGCTTCTATGACGACCTGGGCTCGCCGCAGAAGGGCGAGCTGGTCGAGTACAACTTCGACCTGTCCCCCACGCTCAAGATTCCAGGCGACTGGAATTCGCAGGATGAAAAGCTGCTGTTCTATGAAGGCACGGTGTGGATGCGCCAGGTGTTCAACGCCGAGCCGCAGGACGAAAAGCGCTATTTCCTCTACTTCGGCGCCGTGAATTACCAGGCCCACGTTTACCTGAACGGCAAGAAGCTGGGCACGCACAAGGGCGGCTTCACGCCGTTCCAGTTCGACGTCAGCGGCAAGCTGAATAAAGGCCGCAACTTCGTGGTGGTCAAGGTCGATAATATGCGGCACCAGGACGAGATACCGACCGTGAACACCGACTGGTGGAACTATGGCGGCATCACGCGCGATGTGCTGCTGGCCGAAGTCCCCGCCACCTATATCGCCGACTACAAGGTGCAGCTGGCCAAGGGCGACCTGAAACGCATCCAGGGCTTCGTCCAGCTGGCCGGCGCCCAGCCGCGGCAAAGCGTCAGCGTGACGATTCCCGCGGCCGGCATCCGGACCACGGTCCAGGCCGACGCCAGTGGCCGCGCCGCCATCGACATCCCCGCAGGCAAGCTGCGCTACTGGTCGCCCGAAACGCCGACCCTGTACGACGTCGAGATCGCGGCCGGCCCGGACACGGTGAAGGACAGGGTGGGTTTCCGCACCATCGAGACCCGCGGCCAGGACATCCTGCTCAACGGGAAGTCGATCTTTTTGCGCGGGATCTCGCTGCACGACGAAAACCCGCTGGCCCAGGGCCGCCTGCGCGGCGAAGGCGATATGCGCATGATGCTGCAGTGGGCGCGGGAGCTCAACGCCAACTTCGTGCGCCTGGCCCACTATCCGCATAGCGAGCACATGTCGCGCCTGGCCGACGAGATGGGCCTGCTGCTGTGGGCCGAGGTGCCGGTGTACTGGACCATCTCGTGGAGTAATCCCGACACCTACCGCAACGCCGACCGCCAGCTGACCGATATGGTGGTGCGCGACAAGAACCGCGCCAGCGTCATCGTCTGGTCGATCGGGAACGAGACCCCGGTGGGCGAGCCGCGCAACGTCTTCATGGGCCGGCTGGCCGACACCGTGCGCGGCCTGGACGACACGCGCCTGGTGGCGGCGGCGCTCGAAGTGCACCGCGAGGGCCAGCGGGTCGTGGTCGAGGATCCGCTGGCCGGCAAGCTGGACCTGGCCAGTTTCAACGAATACGCGGGCTGGTACTGGAGCGATCCCGAGGACATGCTCAACTATCACTTCGATATCAAGGTGAACAAACCGGTGGTGGTCAGCGAATTCGGCGCCGATGCACTGGGCGGCTACCACGCCGACGCCACGACCCGCTGGAGCGAGGAATACCAGGAACGCCTGTACCAGAACCAGTTCAAGCTGCTGACCGCGATCCCCGGCCTGCGCGGCATGACGCCGTGGATCCTGGCCGACTTCCGCTCGCCGCGCCGCCCGCATCCGCAGTACCAGGATTTCTGGAACCGCAAGGGCCTGATCTCGGACACCGGCCAGAAAAAGAAAGCCTTCCATACTTTGAAGCGCTTCTACGACGGCATGCAGCAGAAATACCGCTAGAGGGCGCGGCATACCTCGGTGCTAGAATCGCGGCCATGGAAACCCCCGCCCCGAAGGACGCACCAGCAACCGCCCGCAAGAGCCGCAAGGGCGCCACGCCCACGGTGCGCGACGTCGCCCGCCTGGCCGGCGTGGCCCCGATGAGCGTCTCGCGCGCGCTGAACAATCCCGATTCGGTCTCGCCCGAGATCCTGCAGCGCGTACGCGAGGTGGTGGACCGGGTGGGTTACGTGCCGAACCTGCTGGCCGGCGGCCTGGCCTCCAAGAAGAGCCGCATGGTGGCGGCCGTGGTGCCGACCATCAGCGGCTCGGTCTTCCTCGAGATGGTGCAGGCGCTCACCGACGGCCTGGCCGCGCGCGGCTACCAGCTGATGCTGGGCCAGGCCGGCTACGAGAACTCGCGCGAGGACGCGCTGCTCGAGGCCATCATCGGGCGCCGTCCGGACGGCGTGGTGCTGACCGGGATCATGCGCTCGGAGCAGGGCCGGCGCCGCCTGCTGGCCAGCGGCATCCCGGTGGTCGAGACCTGGGACCTGACCGACAGCCCGATCGACATGCTGGTGGGCTTCTCGCACGAACAGATCGGCAGGGCGGTGGCCGAATACCTGCATGGGCGCGGGCGCCGCAAGATCGCCGCCATCAGCGCCGACGACGAACGCGCGGTGCGCCGCAACCGGCAGTTCGCCGATACCGTGCTGGCGCTGCAGCCGGGACTGGGCACGGACCGCGCGGCGGTGCCGACCTGTATCGTGCCGGCGCCGACCTCGCTCGGCAGCGGCCGCGCGAGCCTGCGCGAGCTGCTGGCGCGCGACCCCGGCATCGACGCTGTGTTCTGCAGCTCCGACATGATGGCCCAGGGCGTGCTGCTCGAAGCGCTGGCGCTGGGCATCAAGGTGCCCGAACAACTGGCCGTGGTCGGCCTGGGCGACCTGGCGTTCTCGCGCGACCTGCACCCCCCCTTGACCACGGTGCGCATCGACGGCACTGCCATCGGCTCCACCGCCGCCCAGCTGATCATCGACCGCGCCGAAGGCCGGCCGGTGGAGGAGACGGTGCGCGACGTCGGCTTCGTCATCGTCGAACGCGGCAGCAGCTAGCTGTCAGAGGCCTCTACAGCGTATTGACTTCAACCGCAAGATACCGGTATCATCGATCTCAATTGATACCGGTAACATAGCTTTTGGAGACAGATTGATGACCATGGAATCTTCGACGCCGGGAGGCACGCCGACGATCACCGCGATGCGCGTGGTGCCGGTCGCGGGCCGCGACGGCATGCTGCTCAACCTCAGCGGCGCCCACGCGCCGTGGTTCACCCGTAACCTGGTGATCCTCACCGACAGCAGCGGCCAGCAGGGCGTCGGCGAAGTGCCGGGCGGGGAGAGCATCCGCCAGACGCTCGAGGATGCGCGCGCGCTGGTCGTCGGCCAGCCGATCGGCGCCTGGAACGGCGTGCTGCGTTCGATCCGCACGACCTTCGCAGGACGCGATGCGGGCGGCCGTGGCCAGCAGACCTTCGACCTGCGCGTAACGATCCACGCGGTGGCCGGCGTCGAATGCGCCTTGCTCGACCTGCTGGGCAAGTTCATGGGCGTACCGGTGGCCGACCTGCTGGGCGACGGCCGCCAGCGCGACCAGGTCGAGATGCTGGGCTATCTGTTCTACGTGGGCGATCGCAAGGCGACCGACCTGCCTTATGCCAGCGAGCCGGATGCGGATGACGAGTGGCTGCGCCTGCGCCATGAAGTGGCCATGGACACCGACGCCATCGTGGCCCAGGCACGCGCCGCGCAGAAGCGCTACGGCTTCAAGAGCTTCAAGCTCAAGGGCGGCGTGCTGCGCGGCGAACAGGAAATCGAGGCGGCGCGCGCGCTCAAGGAAGCCTTCCCGCAGGCCGGCATCACGCTCGACCCCAACGGCTGCTGGCTGCTGCAGGACGCGATCCGGCTGTGCCGCGACATGAAAGGCGTGCTGGCCTATGCCGAGGATCCCTGCGGACCCGAAGGCGGCTATTCGGGCCGCGAGACGATGGCCGAGTTCCGCCGCGCCACGGGCCTGCGCACCGCCACCAATATGATCGCCACCGACTGGCGCCAGCTGGCGCACGCGGTACAACTGGGGGCGGTGGACATCCCGCTGGCCGACCCGCATTTCTGGACCATGCAGGACACCGTGCGCGTGGCGAAGATGTGCGAAGCCTGGGGACTGACCTGGGGCTCGCATTCGAACAACCACTTCGACGTCTCGCTGGCGATGTTCACCCATTGCGCGGCGGCGGCGCCGGGCGACATCACGGCGATCGACACCCACTGGATCTGGCAGGACGGCCAGCACCTGACCCGCAATCCGCTGCGCATCGTGGACGGCATGGTCACCGTGCCGACGACGCCGGGGCTGGGCGTGGAACTCGATATGGAGGCGGTGGAGGCCGCGCACCAGCGCTACCTGGCGATGGGGCTGGGCGGGCGCGACGATGCGGTGGGGATGCAGTACCTCGTTCCGAACTGGAAGTTCGATAGCAAGAAACCTTGCATGGTGCGCTAAGAAGCGCCGGCACTACCGTTGTCTCTCGTTGTCTCTAGTTGGCCCGTCGCGCCTAGCGTGACGGGCTTTTTTTGCGTCGCTGCGCACCGCGTTCGTTTATTGAATCCGTGGCCCCAAAACGTCGTCCCCGCGCAGGCGGGGACCCAAGTTTTAGCATGTCGATTACGCTGGCAGTACTTGGATTCCCGCCTCCGCGGGAATGACGTGGTGGTGGTGAGTCAGGTGGCCAGGATCAGCCCTTCGGCTCCTGCTTCACCTCGACCCGCCGCGCCACGCCCGACGGTCCCGGGAAGCCTTCGAAGGCGCTGTGCACCAGCGCCGGCATGATTTCCGGCGTCGACATATTGCGGCTGGTGTTGTGCACCGTAACGTCGAACAGGCGCTTGCCGTCGCGCGCCGACTTGATCGAGACCTGGAGCTCGCGCCGGTAGTGGTGCTCGATCGAGGTCTGGTAGGCCGGATACGGACCCCAGAACGGATCGTAGAACGGGCTGTACCAGCCGCCCCAGTAGCGGCGATTGAAGCCGCGGTAGCCGTAGCCGTAGCGTGCGCCCGGATAGAAGTACGGCGTCATGATCGGTTCCAGTACGCGCACCGGAAGGTCGGTGGTGGTGAAGCGCATCGCCACCGTCAGCGCCGGCGTGGCGCCGTCGGCGTCGCTAAAGCCCTGGCGCGCCAGCTGGGTGCGCACCAGTTCCTGATAGCTGCGCCATTCCAGCGTGTCGTCCTGCGGCGACGGCACCTCGAACACATAACTCTTGTCTTGTATCTGGGCCGGCCATTGGTGGAAGGTCGTGACGTCGCTGCGGATGGTGGTCGCGCAACCGCCCAGGAGCAGTGCAAGCGCCGTGCCGGCGGCGACCATGATGAGGCGTTTCATACAGTCTCCAAAATATTTGTGCGGAATTTCGTCGATGATCAAGCTTACCGCTTGTTCAGGATCAATGAACCGGGTTTTACACCCCGTTACCGTGCATACACTGCGATACATGGAATCGAACGAAGCACCGGAAAAGCTTGTTGGTAAAATAAGCACTTCTCCACTGTGTTCTTGGACCTTTCCTATGCGCACCGATACGCCCCAGACCATTTACCGCAAAGACTATACCCCGCCGACTTACCTTGTGGATACTGTCGAGCTCGGCTTCGACCTGGATCCCGCGCGTACGGTCGTGGCCAACCGCCTGACATTGCGCCGCAACCCGGCGGCCACCGGGCGGGCCATCGAGCTGCATGGCGAGGAAATCGAACTGGTGGCGCTGCGCCTGAACGGCAAGACCCTGAGCGGGGCCGATTACACGCTGGCCGACAATCTGCTGGTCATCCACGCGGCGCCAGATGAGGTGGTGCTCGAGATCGAATCGGTCTGCGTACCCGAGCAGAACACGACGCTCAGCGGCTTGTATGTATCGAATGGCAACTTCTTCACCCAGTGCGAGGCCGAAGGCTTCCGCCGCATCACTTATTTCCCGGACCGCCCGGACGTGATGGCCAAGTACACGGTGATGCTGCGCGCCGACAAGGCGCGCTACCCGGTGCTGCTGTCGAACGGCAACCTGATCCAGGAAGGCGACCTCGACGACGGGCGCCACTATGCACTGTGGGAAGACCCGTTCAAGAAGCCTTCTTATCTGTTCGCGCTGGTGGCCGCCAAGCTGGTGTGCCAGGAAGAGACCTTCCGCCTGGCGGACGGCCGCGACGCCCTGCTGCAGGTATGGGTCGAAGAAGGCAACCTGGACAAGACCGACTATGCGATGCAGTCGCTCAAGCACAGCATCCGCTGGGACGAAGAGAAATACGGCCTCGAGCTCGACCTGGACCGCTTCATGATCGTCGCCACCAGCGACTTCAATATGGGCGCGATGGAAAACAAGGGCCTCAACATCTTCAACACCAAGTTCGTGCTGGCCAACCCGCGGGTGGCGACCGACGTCGACTTCCAGGGCATCGAGGCGGTGGTGGCGCACGAATACTTCCACAACTGGACCGGCAACCGCGTGACTTGCCGCGACTGGTTCCAGCTGTCGCTGAAAGAAGGCCTGACGGTATTCCGCGACCAGGAATTCACGGCCGACATGATCGGCACCGACACCGGCCGCGCCGTGACCCGCATCGACCAGGTGCGCACGCTGCGCCAGCACCAGTTCCCCGAGGATGCCGGCCCGATGGCGCACCCGGTGCGTCCCGATTCCTTCGTGGAGATCAATAATTTTTATACGGTGACGGTGTACGAGAAGGGCGCCGAAGTGGTGCGCATGTACCAGACCCTGTTCGGCGAGGAGGGCTTTCGCAAGGGCATGGACCTGTACTTCGCGCGCCATGACGAGCAGGCGGTCGAGTGCGACGATTTCCGGCGCGCGATGGCCGACGCCAACGGCCGCGACCTGACCCAGTTCGAACGCTGGTACAGCCAGGCCGGCACCCCGGTGCTGCGCTTCGAGGGCCGCTGGGACGAGACCGCCCACACCTACACGCTCAAGCTGATCCAGTCCTGCCCGCCGACGCCGGGCCAGCCACAGAAGCTGCCGTTCCATATCCCGGTGGCGGTCGGCCTGCTCGACGCCGCCGGCAACGACATGCGCCTGGTGGTCGATAGCGTCGACCGCGGCACGACGGCGGTGCTCGAGCTGACCCAGGGCGAGCAGACCTTCGTCTTCACCGACGTCAAGGAGCAGCCGGTGGCCTCGGTGCTGCGTGGCTTCTCGGCGCCGGTGGTCCTGCAGGGCAGCTATACCGATGCCGATCTGCTGCACCTGTTCAGCCATGACAGCGACCCGGTCAACCGCTGGGAAGCGGGCCAGCGCCTGGCCATGAGCCGCCTGCTCAAGCTGGCCGGCGAGGCCGCGGCCAAGGGCAATAGCGGCGCCAGCCTGAACCTGGACGAGACCTTCATCGAGGCGATGCGCAAGGTCCTGGTCGACGAAACCCTCGACCCGGCCTTCCGCGAACAGGCGCTGCTGCTGCCATCCGAAGGCATGGTGGCCGAGCAGATCGACGGCGTCGACCCGCTGGCCGTGCACATCGCGCGCCAGTTCATCCGCGCCGACATCGGTGCGCGCCTGCGCGGCGAGCTGCTGGCGCAGTACGAGGCCAACCTGACGCCGGGGGCGTACAGCCCGGATGCCGCCTCCGCCGGCAAGCGCGCACTCAAGAACATCGCGCTGTCCTACCTGAACGCGGCGCCCGACGAAGAGAGCGTGGCGCTGGCCCAGCGCCAGTTCGACGACGCCGACAACATGACCGACCGCGCCGCCGCGCTGGGCGCGCTGATCGCATCGCGCGTGCCGGAAGCGGCCGACGCGCTGGACGTGTTCTACCAGGAGTTCCAGGGCGAGGCCCTGGTGGTGGACAAGTGGTTCATGATGCAGGCCGCGGCCCCGACCACCGACGTGGCGGCCGTGCGCGCGCTGATGCGCCATCCGGCCTTCACCCTGCGCAACCCGAACCGCGCGCGCAGCCTGGTCGCCGCCTTCTGCATGAACAATCCAGTGCAGTTCCACGCGCCGGACGGCAGCGGCTACGCCTTCTGGGCCGAGCAGGTGATCGCGCTCGACGCGCTCAACCCGCAGGTCGCAAGCCGCCTGGCGCGCGCCATGGACCGCTGGCGCCGTTACGCGCCGGCGCTGCAGGAGCAGATGCAGGCCGCGCTGCAGCGCGTGGCGGGGCAGGGCAAGCTGTCGAACGACGTGCGCGAAGTGGTCACCAAGGCACTCGCCAATTAAAAGAACGTAAACCAAACCTGAGGAAGTCATGAAACGCGTAAGTCTGACGCAATACCTGGTCGAAGAGCAGCGCCTGCACCAGAACATCAACGCCGAGCTGCGCCTGCTGATCGAGGTCGTCGCCCGCGCCTGCAAACGCATCAGCTATTCGGTGAGCAAGGGCGCGCTGGGCGAAGTGCTGGGCAGCGCCGAGACCGAGAACATCCAGGGCGAAGTCCAGAAAAAGCTGGACGTGATCTCCAACGAGATCCTGCTGGAAGCGAACGAGTGGGGCGGCCACCTGGCGGCGATGGCGTCCGAAGAGATGGAAACCATCCGCCAGATCCCGAGCCGTTATCCGATGGGCGAATTCCTGCTGCTGTTCGATCCGCTGGACGGCTCGTCGAACATCGACGTCAACGTCTCGATCGGCACCATCTTCTCGGTGCTCAAGGCGCCGGAAGGCATGAACCAGCCGACCGAGCAGGACTTCCTGCAGCCCGGCACCGCCCAGGTGGCGGCCGGCTATGCGGTCTACGGCCCGCAGACCATGCTGGTGCTCACCACCGGCAACGGCGTGCACTGCTTCACGCTGGACCGCGAGATGGGTTCGTGGGTGCTGACCCAGAGCGATATGCAGATCCCCGCCTCGACGAAGGAATTCGCCATCAATATGTCCAATAAACGCCACTGGCATCCGCCGGTGCAGCGCTACGTGGACGAGCTGCTGGCGGGCGAAACCGGCCCGCGCGGCAAGGATTTCAATATGCGCTGGATCGCCTCGATGGTGGCCGACGTGCACCGCATCCTGACCCGAGGCGGCGTCTTCATGTATCCGGCCGACCTGCGCGATCCCGCTTCGCCGGGCAAGCTGCGCCTGATGTACGAGGCCAATCCGATGGCGATGATCGTCGAGCAGGCCGGTGGCGCCGCGACCGACGGCCAGGGCCGCATCCTGGACATCCCGCCGACCAAGCTGCACCAGCGCGTGCCGGTGTTCCTGGGCTCGAAGGAAGAAGTCGAGGTCGTCACGGGCTATCACGGGGCCTGAATTTCCTCTTTTCGGCCGATAATGCGGCACGCTAGCGATACACACTAGCAAGTTTGCCGCATTGTTTGCTAGAATATGGTTCTTTCGTCACGGCGGCTATGTCGTCGTGCGCTGAAAGGCAAGGCGAAGCACAGGTTTCGCCGCTGTAGCTCAGTCGGTAGAGCAGCGCATTCGTAATGCGAAGGTCACCAGTTCGATTCCGGTCAGCGGCACCAAGATTTGCAGGATAAAGGGTTACAAGCTCAGGCTTGTAGCCCTTTTTCTTTTGGGTTTCGTGTTATCGGTTCGTGTTATCGCCCGGCCGCCGGCGTCTCCAGCGGCTGGAATTGGTGCAGGACGACCTTGCCGGCGGCCGGCGGCATCGTCGCGCGCAGCCGGTCCATGTCCGCCTGCAGCCGCGCGCGCATCGCGCCCAGCATCTGGCGCACGAAGGTTGACAGCGGCCGGCCGGCGGGCCACATCGTCAGCGCCGTGAACTCGAGCCGTTCCGAGAACGGACGGAACACCAGGCCGGCATCGAGGTAGTCGACGGCCGTGACCGGATTGACCAGGGCGACGCCGATGCGGTTGCGCACCAGTTCGCACAGGCTGAAGGTGTACGAGGTTTCGACTGCGGTCTGCAGCTGCACGCCGTGGGCGTGCAGAATCGCATCCAGGCGCAGGCTCACCGCATCGTCCGGTTGCAGGGCCACGAAGGGATGGCGCGCCAACTGCTTCGGCGTGATCACGTTGTTGCGCGCCAGCGCGTGGCCGGCGGGCAGGGCGACCACGCCGAAGTAGTGCGCGAACAGCGCGTGCTCGACGCCGGCGGTCGAGATGTCCTGGGCCGCGATGCCCAGCTCCACCTCGTCGCGCAGTACCTGGCTGCGCACGTCGTGCGATCCCATCACCTGCAGCGACACCATGCTGCGCGTGCCGGCGGCTGCCAGGTCGGCCAGCACGCGCGGCACGAAACCGGTGCCCAGGCCGGGAAAGGCAGCGATGCGCATCCGGCCGGCGCCGAACTGCTTCAGGCTGCGGATGCGCTGCTCGATCACGTCCATGCCGAGGAAGTGGCGCTGGACCTCGGCCAGCAGGGCCTGCGCCTGTTGGGTAGGCTGCAGTTTGCCGCCGGGACGCTGGAACAGTTCCAGGCCCGCGCGTTCCTCGAGCCGGCGCAGCGCCATGCTGACGGCCGGCTGCGACAACCCCAGCACCTTCGCGGCGCGGGTGGCGGAGCCCGAGGTCATCACGGTGCGGAAGATCTCGATGTCGCGGCTGAGCATGGCGATTGTCTCGTGGTGAAGGTGGTCCCGATTCTAACCCGGCGGCGTCGCTGGCGAGCGGGGGTATCAATGGCGCTTATGGGGTGATCAATCACCGGGCAGGCGCACTGCGCTGGCCTGCCTATACTTTCCTGCACATCCATTTTAGCGGGAGCCTCCATGAAACCGATCGCCTATCGCCGCCGCAAGCTGCTGCGCACCGCCGCAGGCTTGAGCCTCGGGAGCGCCGTGCTGCCCTGGCCGGCCGCTGCGGCGGCGGCCGACGATGCCGGCCTTGGCGCCAGCTACGACGTGGCCGGCGACATCGTCAACCTGGAAAACGCCTATTACGGCATCATGGCGCGCCCGGTGCTGGAAGACTACAAGCGCAATCTCGACTACCTGAACCGCCACAACACGCACTACCTGCGCACGCGCTTCGACCGCGCAGACATGACGGCGATCCGCGCGCAGCTGGCGGCGTATGCCGGCGCCGCGCCTGGCGAGATCGCGATCACGCGCAGCGCGGTGGAGTCGCTGCAGAACCTGATCCTGAACTACCGGCGGCTAGAGGAGGGCGAGGCGGTCATGATCTGCAACCTGGACTACGGCACGGTGATGGACGCCATGCGCGAGCTGGCCAAACGTCGGGGCGCCGGGCTGGTCTCGGTGACGATCCCCGAGCCTGCCACGCGCCAGAACGTGATCGATGCCTATGCCGAGGCGCTGCGGCGCCATCCGCGCACGCGGCTGCTGCTGCTCACCCACATCAACCATCGCACTGGCCTGGTGCTGCCGGTGGCCGAGATTGCGCGCATCGCCCGTGAACGCGGCGTCGACGTGGTGGTGGATATCGCGCAATCGTTCGGCCAGCTCGATTTCCGCATCCCCGACCTGGGCGCCGACTTCGTCGGCGCCAACCTGCACAAGTGGATCGGGGCGCCGCTCGGGCTGGGCTTTCTCTACGTGCGCGAGGGGCGGCTACAGGACATCGACATCGATTGCGGCAACACCGAGCATCCGCCGACCGACATCCGTGCGCGCGTAAACGCCGGCACCCTGAACGTGGCGGCGGTGATGACGATTCCGAGCGCGCTGGCCTTCCATGCGCGCATCCCGCTGGCGGCGCGCGCGGCGCACCTGCGTTCTCTGCGCGACTACTGGGTGACACGGGTGCGCGGGCTGCCGAACGTGCAGGTGCTCACGCCCGACGATGCGGGGATGACGGGCGCGGTGACCTCGTTCCGCCTGAAGGGAAGAACGTCGTTCGAGGACAACGTGGCGCTGGCGCGCACGCTGGCCGAGCGTCATGGCATCTTCACAGTGGCGCGCGAAGGCCCGGTCGGCGGCAGCTGCATCCGCGTCACGCCTTCGTACTTCACGACCACGGCGCAGCTGGACCGGCTGGTGGCGGCGATCCGCGCGCTGGCCGCCTGATTCAACCTGGCTGGGTTTCCTCGGTAGCGGCTTCCTGCAGGCCGCGCACCAGGCTCGAGACGCTCGGGTTGTCGACGAAGACGCAGCGCTTGCCGTGGCGCTTGCAGTGATCTTTCACGCGCCAGTAGGCGCTGTGGCTGATGCAGCCGGTCTGGCAGATCACGAGGTCGGCCGCGGCCAGGCTGGCGTCGAGCTGGCTGCTGCTGTCTTCGAGGCCGCCGTCGTGGTGGGCGAACTGGGCGCCGACGCGCTCGATCATATTGCGGTAGATCGGCACGCTGCTGCTGCGGCCTCCGACGCACAGGACGCTGCGGTTTTCCAGGCGCACCGGCATCGCAACCGGCGCCACCTGGATCGGGGCGGGCGCGGCCACTTCGGCTTCCGGCGCGGGCGCACGCGCCGCCTTCAGCTCGGCCAGTTGCGCACGCAGCGCCTGTTCGCGCGCTTCCATCTGCGCCACCCGCTCGGCCAGGCGCTCGCGTGTCTCGAGGTCGGGAACGCTGGCCTGCAGCCGCGCCAGTTCGGCGCGCAGGGCTTGCACGTCGCCATCGCGCGCGATGGTCGCCGCCCGCGCCGCCCGGAGCTGGTTCTCGAGGCGTTCGCTCTCTTGCGCTTTTTCATGCCCCAGCGCATTGCAGCGCTCCTGCAGGCGCGCCACTTCGCGTTCGAGGCGGGCGTTGTCGGCGACGACCGCATTGAACTTGTTGATGTCGGCGCGCGCGCAGGCCCCGGCCTGGTGCTGCACCATATGGATATCGCGGCACATCTTTTCTTCGAGCGCGGTGGTGCAGCGCGGATGCGACAGCCCGGCCCAGAACGCCCCGGCGACATCCCCGGCGGCCACTGCGGCATCCCACATCGCCTCGACCTGCTCGGTGGTCTTGGCGGCGCGGAAGCGCTGCACATGCTGCGCATAGCGGCGCTCGAGTTCCTTCTGCACCGCATCGGCGACCGGCGTGCGCAGCGCGCACTCGCTGACGGTGCCGACGTGGATGTCGTAATCGTCGTGCAGCACCTTCCCGCCCGTCACCTTCTCCACCAGCTTGCGCAAGCCGCCCAGCGGCAATCCGACCCCGACAAGCGGGCAATGGCAGGCATGGGACAGCTCCCACACGCGCCGCCGGCGCGATCCCTGCAGGCCGTCAGCAGGGCAGGGTACGTTCGCAGCGTGTTTGTCGCACATATCGTTCCTCTCGACGCAAGGTAGTGGCATCAGATGATAATGATTCTCATTCATTATTCTATCTCACCCACCACGCCGCGCAAGCGAAATCTTCACCCGTGCGCCCCCAGCCCCCCAACATGAGGGTCAGAGTAGATTTATTGAGCAATTCTCCAGAATTGCCTTTAATTCGACTCTGACCCTAATTGTTCAGTTGAGAAGAAATTGCCGGTCAAGCTGACTCCGTCCCCAACTAATCCAATTAGGTGAGAAATTGCTCAATAATTCGACTCTGAGATAGCCCGGGTTTGGTGGACATCCAAAATAGGAGACAATACGTCCTATGGATGACACTA
>NZ_JBDGJG010000014.1:0-138815 GCF_057657035.1 Massilia sp. Soil_C_3 | reverse complement strand
GCCTGAGTCCTGTGCAATACAGAGCCCAGGCCGTCTAAACGAACATCCACCCGTCTCAGTTTAAGGGGTCACATCACAGGCGGGAACCTAAGTGTGCCAGCGTTATCGTAACGCGAACAACTTGGGTTCCCGCCTGCGCGGGAACGACGTGGTACTGCTAACTAAGTCTGAAGCTTGGCGGGTGCGATTACTTCGCCGCGCGCGCTTTACCGAACGGATCGCCTTCCTTCCACGCCGGCATCTTCGGCGCGTCGGCCACTGCGCGGCCCAGGTTCAACGTGTACTGCGCCTGCTGCACCATGCCCGACAGGTCCCAGCTCGGATCGTACTCGTCCGACGCCTGGTGGTACTTGTCGCGGTAGGTCGCGGCCTTGGCGTTGTTGGCTTCGACGTCCTTCACCCAGCTGCGGCCCGCGCCCACCGAGAAGGCCGGCACGCCGGCCTTGGCGAAGCTGAAGTGGTCGCTGCGGAAGTAGCCGCCGGCCAGGTCAGGCTTAGGCTGCGCGACGGTCAAACCCATCGCCTGGGCGGTGGTGGCGGCCAGCGCACCGAGTTCGGTGCGCTCGCTGCCCGGCACGCTGACGTCCTTCACCAGGCCCACCCAGTTCAGGCTGTCCAGGTTCAGGTTGGCGGCGGTCTTCGCGATTGGCCACAGCGGCTTGGCGACGTAGGCGGCGCTGCCCAGCAGGCCTTGCTCTTCGGCGGCCACCCACAGGAACATCTGGCTGCGCTTGGCCGGGTTCTTGACGGCTTGCTCGGCCATCGCCAGCAGCGCGCCGGTGCCCGAGGCGTTGTCGACCGCGCCGTTGAAGATGGTGTCGCCCTCGGTGCCCTGCTTGCCCATGTGGTCCCAGTGGGCGGTGTAGATCACCACTTCGTCCTTGAGTTTCGGATCGGTGCCCGGCACGACGCCGGCCACGTTGAACTCTTCGAGCTTGCGCACTTCTGCGCGCGCCGTGCCTTTCAGGCGGGCCTTCAGCGTCACCGGCTTGAAGTTCTTGTCCTCGGCGGCGGCGCGCAGTTTATCCAGGTCCTGGCCGGCGGCGGCGAACACCTTGCGCGCGGTGGCGTCGGTCATCCAGCCCTGCAGGCCGGTGCCCACTTTGCCTTCGGTGAGCTGGAAGCGCTCGGCGTTGGCCCAGCTGTTCTGCACCACGCTCCAGCCGTACGAGGCCGATTTGTCGGTGTGGATCAGGATGGCGCCGGCCGCGCCCTGGCGCGCCGCTTCCTCGAATTTATAGGTCCAGCGGCCGTAGTAGGTCAGGCCTTCGCCGTTGAAGCGGTTCGGTTCCGCTGCGGTCGGCAGCGGGTCGTTCACCATCATCACCAGCACCTTGCCCTTCAGGTTCATGCCCTTGAAGTCGTTCCAGCCGCCTTCTTCCGGCGCTACGGTGCCGTAGCCGACGAAGACCAGGTCCGCATCCAGCTTGTGGTCGGCCTTGCCGTCGCCCGGGCCCCAGACCCAGTCAGCGCCGAACTGCAGCGGCAGCGCCTTGCCGCCGGCGGTGATCGCGATGTCGCTCTTGGCCGGCAGTGAACGCACGCCGGCGATCTTGACCGCCTGGCGGAAGCTGTCGCCGTTGGCTGGCTTGAGGCCGGCGGCCTTCGCCTGCGCCTCGAGGTAGGCGACTGTCAGTTCGCCGCCGCGCTGGCCGGTGCCGCGGCCTTCCATGGCATCTGCGGACAGATGGGCCAGGTGCGCGCGCAGCGGCGCTTCCTGGACGGTTTGCGCATTCTGGGCATGGGCCGGGTAGGCCAGTGCCAGGCTGCCGGCGATGGCGGTAAAGACGAGTGAAGAGACGATCTTGTACATAAAATCCTGCGACTTGAGTTGATCGGGAAGGGCACGTTCGTGGCGTGCGCGGAACATTCTATGACAAGTTCTCAATAAAATCGCAGGATATCGGTCGACATCGTCATTCCCGATTGCTCCCGTAAATACGGGGCGCCTTCGTCGCGTGGCGGTAGCAGATGCTGCGGTACGCCGGGCATGCGCTCCTGCACCGTGATCGCGAAAATCTCCTCGGGCGCGCTCTCGATCTCGAAGTGCAGCACCCGGTCTTCCATCCCGTACAGCGACAGCAACCACGGGGCCTCCTTGGACGTCAACGGCATGCCGTCGAGCCGCGAGCGCAGCGCCTTGGCGCCCGACATGCGCAGCTCGATGTGCGGCGCGCGGTTTTTTGAACGCACAGTGAACGTGGCGCGCCGCACCTTGCCGACGGTGTTGGCCAAGGCGAAGCATTCGGGGAAGGCGATCGCATCTTCGCGCGGCGCCTCGGAATACCACTGGCGCGGGCTGTTCCAGCCGAAGACTTCGACGAAGATGGTCGGCTGGCGGCCGGGGAACAACTGGCGGCGCCAGTCATCGAGCGGCTGCTCCGGCAGCAGCCAGTAGGCGCGCCAGGTGTTCGCATCCTTGTAGTAGACCAGACGCTCGAGGCCATCGGATACGGATGGCAGCGCGGCCCGCGGCGCCGCCTGTCCCGGCAGGGCGAAGCAGCTTGCGGCCAGCAGCGCCAGCACGGCGGCGACGGCCGGCGCGATGGACATCACCAGCAACAGGCTGGCAAAGCACAGCATCGGCAGCGCCATCAGCATCGGCGGCAGGTACATATGGTGCGGCGCGAGCAGCAGCCAGGCATCGCGCAGCGCCGGCGGGAACAACATGGCGGCCGGCGCCAGCCCGGCGACCAACACCAGTAGGCGCAGGGCGAAGACCTGGCGCCGGCCCCAGCGTGATTGCAGGGCGACGAAGGCGGCCAGCGCTGCCGCCAGCGGCCAGGCCAGCACGTAGGCGGCGCCGGGCAAAAAGAAGACAAGCAAGAGCAGCGTCAGCGCAGGCCAGGCCAGCGCGCCGAGCACCATCGCCGCGGCGCCGACGCTGCGGCGGAATAGATATAGCCCGGCGACGAAGACGCAGGCCGCGACGACCATCACCACCAGAGGCAGGCGGTGCTCGCCCGCAAGGCCGGCGGCGGCAATCTCTTCGCGCCAGGTCCAGCTGCCGACGCGCACCACAAGCAGCAGGAAGCAGACGCCAAACACGCCTTGCGCCGCCTCGGTCGCGCCGTCCGCACCGAACTGGCGGCGCCAGGCGAAGCCCAGCATCAGGCAGGACAGGATCGTGGGAACCCAGGTGAGCCAGGCCGGGTGCTGCGCCAAGCCCACAATGGGCAGCGAAAAATAGGCGGCCGCCGTCTGCGTCCCGCGCGTCAGCGGCGTGTCGCCATAGGCCCTCGCCAGGCGCAGCATCGCATCGCCCAGCTGCCGCGGGTTCGCCTCGCCGCCGGCGAACAGCAGCACCGGCGTATCGAGCGCCGCCAGCGGACCGACGTGCGGCGCGTCGTTCAGCATGCGCGCCAGGGTCGTCTCGAGCGAGGAGCCGCGCAGCTCGGGCGCGGCGCGCATCCAGCCGGCCAGTGCGGCGCCGCCCGCGCCGCTGGTTTCAAGCATGCGCAGCCCTGCATCGCCGGAAGGATCGAACTTGAGCGCCAGGCCGATGTTGGGGGCCAGCGGATGCTGTTCGACGAAGCCTTTGGCGCCCAGCGCGCCGACGTGGTGGCCATCGGCGAACAGCAGCACGACGTCGTTGGCGGGCGGCGCGGCGCGCAGCGAGCGCGCCGTTTCGAGCAGGGCGGCCATGGTGGCGGCGCCGCGCGCCGCGCTGTGCACGGCGTTGCCGCTGTCGTAGTGCGCCGTGAGCAGCAGCGCCGGGCGGCGGCCCGCATCCGGCGCGCTGCCGGGAATCCTGGCGACGACGTTATGGACGACGCCGACCGTGTTGTGGATGGCGCCAAAGTAGTAGACGACCGACTTGCGCACTGTGGCGCGCTGCACCGCCGGCGTCAGGCCCATCGCCCGCAGTTGCGACAGCAGGTAAGCCCGCGCCTGCGCATTGCCTTCGGTCGCGATCGAACGCGGAGCGGCCCCCAGCACCCGTATATGCTCCTGGACGCGGGCGTTCCAGCTGCCGGCCGCGATCTGCATCGCCGGCTCGGGCGGCGGCGGTTGCGTCAACGCCATCCAACCCAAGATGGCCAGCACGGCCAGTCCCAGGCAGCCGGCAAAGGCCTGCATGAACCCGGTGACACGTATCGCCGGTATCGGTGCGCTTTCTGCATCCATGTGTTCTCTCTCCATTGTTGTTGTGATCGGATGTCGCCCGTGCTGGCGTCTATGCACCAGTCATAGGGGCGAAAAAAAGCCCGCCGGATGAAGATTGGCGGGCTCAAGAGGGGAAGACGGTATTACTCGAGTGTCCAGACATAGGCGAGCTGTGCCCACCCGGATTCGGCTGTTCCGCCGTTCATCGCTGGCTGGAATTTGCACATGCTCAGGGCATGCACGGCAGCCCGATCGAGCTCACGCGAGCCGCTGGAAGACTGGATGCGGGAGTCCTGCACCCGGCCATCGGTCCCGACCAGCAGCGCCAGGGTCACGGTCCCGGTCTCGCCATTGCGCGCAGCGCGCACCGGATAATCGGGTTTGGCGCAGCCGTTGGCGTCGGCCAGCACGGCGCTACGCATCTCGCCGCTGTTCGACGACGGCGGGGCGGCCGGTTGCGGTGGGGCTTCGGACTGGGTTTGCTGGGCCGGTTCAGGCGATGGCTCCGTGCTTGCCTCTATCGCTTGCTCGAGCGGCGGCGCGGGCACTTCGACTTCCACGTCCGGCACCACGATATCGGGCGGTGCGGCCTTGGCGACGGGTTTCGGTGGTTCGGGTGGCGGGGCCGGCGGCGGCGCCTCCGGCTGGATCCACACCAGCTTGTCTTCCAGCATGGCGGGCAGCGAGATCGACTTGGCGTTCATCGTGCTGATGACGCCCATCGCCACCAGCACGTGCAGGCCGGCCACGAGGGCGAACTTGCCGGCCTTGCCGCCGGCGCCTTGATTGATGTCAGAAAAATGCATGGCAACCTCCTTTATTCGTTCCGGCATCCCTCGGGATGGCCAGGTTTACTACCTTGGAAGAATGCATATCTACAGCTCGTTAGAAACAATATATGCTAGGTCCTAGCAGAATGCAAATCCATAATCTAGTAAATTTGTTTCTAGTTGTGTGTGCGCCAACGTACCAAGCGATGCCAGCCGTAGGGTGGACGGCTCCGCCGTCCACGCGTCCAGCAAAAGGAAGCGCCCAAAAAACGGCTTCCGGAGAGAACAAAAGTTCTCCGCCTTTCCATTCGCTTCCCCGCCCGTTGTATGAAATAATTCCCAACTGTGCCGTGGCTTTTCGCCCCGGCCTCGGCAGAAGCCAGACCCACGCCAGACACTGGCAAAGCACACCGGCCACGCGCCAGGAGAATCAAATTGGCAGAACAGAACAAACCCATCCGCGTCATGCTCGCGGATGATCACCCGATCGTCATGACCGGTTTCGCCATGTCGCTCGAAGCGGCCGGCATGCAGGTGGTGGGGCAGGCCAAGACTCCGAGCGAGGCGACCGCGCTGTACGCCGCCGAGCACCCCGACGTCGCCGTGCTCGACATGCGCTTCGGCACCGAGCTGACCGGCATGGACGCGGCCCAGGCAATCCTCAAGTCCGACCCGTCGGCCAAGATCGTTTTCCTGAGCCAGTTTGACCAGGACAGCCTGATCAAGGAAACCTACCGCTTAGGCGCCCACGCCTTCGTCACCAAGGATTGCGACCCGGCCGACCTGGCCACCGCGGTGCGCCATGCCCACGAGGGCAAGCTGTACTTCCTGCCGCACATCGCGTCGCGCCTGGCCAGCATGGCGGTGCGCGGCGAAGTCACGCCGCAGTCGCAGCTCGACGAGCGCGGACTGGAAATCTTCAAGCTGATGGCCGAGGGCATGACCAATGCCGAGATCGCCGAGCGCCTCGACCTGTCGACCAAGACCATCAGCAATATCAGCCAGTCGATCAAGGAAAAGCTGGGCGTGCACCGCCAGGCCAGCATCACGCTGCTGGCGGTCAAGCACGGCCTGATCGAGCCCTGACGCGATGACCATCCTCCCGCGCCGCATGCCCCACCAGCGCAGGCGCGTGCCCGCGCTGGCGCCGCTGCTGGTCCTTGCCTTCATGCTGGCGCTGTCGGCCGGCAGCGTCCACGCCGCCCAGCAGTCCGAGCGCGAACGCGAAGAAGCGCAGGGCTTCCGCTTCCAGATCCTGACCGGCGACGACAGCGCCGTTACCCACCGCATCGCCGACGACCTGTACAAGCGCCTGGTGCCCACCTTCGCGGCCTTTCGCACCGAGCTGGCGCAGAAGCGCCGCATGCTGTACGTGGCGATCGGCCCGACCGCGCTGCGCGATGCGCTGTCGCGCCGCTGCGATTGCGTGGTGATCTCGGCGTATACCTCGAGCCAGGTGTGGCGCACGCTCACCGCGCGCCTGCCCAAGCCGCGCCGCATGGCCATGACCGCGATCTATGCCGAGCCGGCGCCAAACGACCAGATGCGCCTGGCCGAGCTGCTGTACGGCCGCCCGGTGCGGGTCGGCGTGCTGCTCGGCCCCGATACCGCCTTCCTGAAGCCGGCGCTGACCGATGCGACCGAGATCCAGATGTATGCGCCGGGCGACGACCTGAATCACACACTCAACAGCATGACGCGCGCCGAGACCCTGCTGGCGCTGCCCGACAGCGACATCTACAACGCCGAGAACGTGCGCAACATCCTGCTCTCGACCTACCGCCGCAAGCAGGGCGTGATCGGCTTCTCGGCCGACATGGTCAAGGTGGGCGCGCTCGCCACCACCTACTCCGAGATCGAGGAGATCAACGCCCAGGTGGCCGAGCTGGCCGCCGACTTCGTGCGCACCGGCGAACTCGATCCGCCGCAGTTCCCGCGCTACTTCCGCACCATCATCAACGAAGGGGTGGCCAGTTCGCTCGACCTGCGCGTGACCGACGGCGCCCGCAACTTCGCACGGCGCGCGCCGGCCCCGCAATGAACCTGCGTTTCTGGCGCGGCTGGGGTGTCGGACGGCGCATGGCCGTCATCACCATGCTGCCCGTGATCCTGCTGTTCACCTCCTTCGTCTGGTATTCCTGGTATGCGCACCGCGCCCAGGTGGCCGAGGAGCTGGCCGAGCGCGGACGCATCCTGGCGCGCGCGCTGGCCGAAACGTCCGAGTACAACGTCATTTCCGGCAACCTGTCCGACCTGCGCCTGACTATCAACGGCCTGGTGCAGTCCGACCGCAGCATCTACAAGGTCGACGTGATCGACGGCAGCGGACGCGCCGCGGTGCGCGTGGTGTCCGATTCGGCCAGCGACGCCCAGGCCCATTACTACGAGGCCCCGATCCGCAAGCAGGTGGTGTGGATCAACCTGTTCTCTGACAACGGCACACCGCACGTGTCGGCGTCGAGCGATTCGCGCCCGCCCACGCTCACCACCGAAGTCGTCGGCTGGGTGCGGGTGACGATGTCGCCGGCGAACATGATGGCCAAGCAGACCGACCGCTTCCAGATCGAGCTGTCGATGGCGGCGCTGGCGCTGGCCGCGAGCGGCATCCTGGCCTGGGTGCTGGCGCGCTCGCTGATCGTGCCGCTGCGCGAAGCGATCGGCACCCTGCGCCAGATCCGGGGCGGCAACTACCGCGTGCATCCACCGGTCACCACCGGCGGCGAGATCGGCGAGCTGCAGGCCTCGATCGGCGAGATGTCGCTGGCGCTGGACGAATCCAAGCGCGACCTCGAGAACAAGGTGGCCGAGCGCACGCGCGACCTGCTGGCCTCGCGCAACGAGGCGCTGCGCGCCGACGCCGACAAGCGCAAGCTGATCCAGAAGGTCAACGAGATCATCGAGGACGAGCGCAAGAGCATCGCGGTCGAGATCCACGACGAACTCAATGCCTCGCTGATCGCGGCGCGCCTCGAGGCGCAGTCGATCGGCCTGCTGGCGGCCAAGGCGCCGCCCGGGCCCGAAGTCGACGAGATCCGCCGCAAGTCCGAGGCCATCACCAAGCTGGCGCTCGACCTGTACGCCAACGGCCGGCGCCTGGTGCGCCGCCTGCGACCCGAAGTGCTCGACATGCTGGGCCTGCACGGCGCTGTGGAAGAGATGGTGCGCCACTACGACGCCACGTCCGGCTGCCGCTTCGACCTGCACAGCGAGGGCGATTTCGCGCGCCTGTCGAACGAGCTGGCGATTTCGGCCTACCGCATCGTGCAGGAAGCCCTGTCCAACGTCATGAAGCACGCCGCCGCGCGCTCGGCCCACGTCAGCCTGCTGCTGGACGAAGGCAAGGGCATGCTGCGCATCCGCGTGGTCGACGACGGCGCCGGCTTCGACACCGCCAGCGCCTCGGAAGGCATCGGCATCATCGGCATGCGCGAGCGCGTCTATGCGCTGCAGGGCACGATCGAGGTGCGGTCCAGCCCGGGCGAAGGCACCGACGTCGCGATCGCGCTGCCGCTCAACCTGCCGGCCCACGCACCAAGCGTGCCGGCGACGATTTCCGAAGCATCAACCTCACAACGATAAGATCCATGTCCATTGAATTGCTGACGCCCTACGAGAAGGGCAACCTGAACCAGACCACCACCTGGGCCGAGTGCATCGCCTGGTACGAAGACCTCGCGCGCCGTTTCCCTGCCGTGCTGCGCTTCGAGAAAGTGGGCGTGTCGGATGCGGGCGTGCCGATCCACGCGGGCGTGGTCAGCAGCGACGGCGTGTTCGACGTTGATGCGATCAAGCGCGCCGGCCGTCCGGTCTTCTTCAACAATAACGGTATCCACCCGGGCGAGCCGGAAGGCGTCGATGGCTGCATGGCGATCGTGCGCGACTTCTGCCTGCAACCCGCCAAGCTCGCTGCGCTGGGCCAGACCGTGTTCCTGTTCGTTCCGCTCTATAACGTGGACGGCAGCTTCAACCGCGCCGACACCTCGCGCGTGAACCAGGACGGACCGGAGCAGTTTGGCTTTCGTGGCAACAGCCGCCACCTCGACCTGAACCGCGACTTCGTCAAGTGCGACACCCTGACCGCGCGCACATTCAATCAGCTGTTCACGAGCTGGGATCCGGACGTGATGGTCGACACCCACACCTCCAACGGCGCCGACTACAGCTACACGATGACCCTGATCCACACCCAGGCCGACAAGCTGGGCGGCGGCCTGGGCGATTTTCTACGCGCCGAAATGCTGCCGGCAATGTACGCCGGCATGGATGCACGCGGCTGGCCGACCTGCCCCTATGTGAACCCGGTCAAGGACAGCCCGGACCACGGCATCGCCGAATTCCTCGAGACGGCGCGCTTCTCGACCGGCTACGCGGCGCTGCACCACACGATCGGCTTCATGCCCGAGACGCATATGCTCAAGCCGTTCAAGGACCGCTACGAGTCGATGGTGGCGCTGGTCGAAGTGGCGCTGGAGTTCACCGTCAAGCACGCCGACCGCATCCAGGCGCTGCGCCGCGCGGCGCGCGAAGAAGGCCGCAAGCAAAGCGAGTGGCCGGTGCGCTGGGCGATGGACGAAGCCAATCCGGCGAGCTTCCGTTTCAAGGGTTACGAGGCCAAGTACAAGAAGAGCACCATCGGCGACTACACCCGCCTGTACTACGACCGCAGCAGCCCGTGGGAACGCGATATCGCCTACTACAACAGCTTCCCGGTCGACGTCGCGGTGCCGGCCCCGCAAGCTTATGTAGTGCCACAGCAGTGGCGTGAGGCGATCGAGCGCCTGGAGTGGAATGGTGTGCGCATGGAGCGGGTCGAGGCGGATCGCGTGCAGGAAGTGGCCTACTACCAGATCGCTTCGGTGACCTCGCGCCCGTCGGCCTACGAAGGCCATATGTTCCATGACGAAGTGGCGCTGGAGCGCCGCATCGGCCAGGTGTTGCTGCGCGCCGGCGACTACCTCGTGCCGCTGGACCAGGACCGGGCGCGCTATGCGGTCGAGATGCTCGAACCGCTGGCGCACGACAGCTTCTTCCGTTGGGGCTTCTTCAACAGCGTGCTGGAGAAGAAAGAGCATTACTCGGATTATGTGTTCGAGGACGAGGCCGAGAAATTGCTGGCGGATGAACCCGAGCTGGCGGCGAAGTTCGCCGAATGGAAGGCTGCAAATCCTGGGCTGTTGACCAGCCAGGAGGCTGTGCTGGACTTCATCTATGCGAACTGCGCACGTTATCGCGAGCCGGAGTGGAACCGGTATCCGGTGTTCATGATCGCGCGCTGACGCGCATTGGCATTAATCCGTAGCGCTGGAACGTCGTCCCCGCGAAGGCGGGGACCCAAGCCTGCTTGCGCAGCCACTTCGCTTGATA
Source organism: Massilia sp. Soil_C_3 (assembly GCF_057657035.1). Lineage (NCBI taxonomy): Bacteria > Pseudomonadati > Pseudomonadota > Betaproteobacteria > Burkholderiales > Oxalobacteraceae > Massilia > Massilia sp. Soil_C_3. The sequence continues at coordinate 128,574 of NZ_JBDGJG010000014.1, read as the reverse complement.
GGTAGGCGGCGCATGCAAACTTGGGTCCCCGCCTGCGCGGGGACGACGTTGGTTTAGTGGGTGGTTAATTCGACAGCGCTTACTTCGACGCCGCAATCCACCGATCGACCTTCGCCTCCAGCACCGCCAGCGGCAGGGTGCCTTCGTCCAGCACCACCTCGTGGAACTTCGGCAGGCTGAATTTATCGCCCAGCGCCGCCTGCGCACGCTGGCGCAGTTCCATGATCTTCAGCGAACCGATCTTGTACGCCAGCGCCTGGCCCGGCATCACCATATAGCGCTCGATCTGCGCGCGCGCTTCCAGTTCCGAGTAGCCCAGCGTATCGCGGAAATACGCGATCGACTGGTCGCGGCTCCAGCCCTTGGTGTGCAGGCCGGTGTCGACCACCAGGCGCGCGGCGCGCAGCATCTCGTCGTTCAGGTGGCCGAAGTAATCCTCCGGCTGCTCGAACAGGCCCATCTCCTTGCCCAGGGTCTCGGCATACAGCGCCCAGCCTTCGGTAAAGGCGGTGTTGCCGCCGAACTTGCGGAAGTTGGGCAGGCCCAGCTCTTGCAGCAGCGCGATGTGGAAGTGGTGGCCCGGCTGGCCTTCATGCAGGTACAGCGTGACCATGCCGGTGCGGCCGTACTTGGTTGGATCGTTCACGACCGACCAGAACACGCCCGGACGCGAGCCGTCGGCGGCCGGGGCCGAGTAGTGGTCCGATGCGGTCTCGCGCGTCAGTTCCGGCTCCAGCCGCACTTCCAGCGGCGCCTTCGGCATCAGGGTGAACAGGGCCGGCAGCTTGGCGCGCACTTGCGTGTCCAGCTTCTGGAACACCTCGATCACCTGCTGGTCCGTGGTGAACGGCTTGTACTTCGGCTGCTCCGAGACCCACTTCGGCAGGCCGGCGGCCGGACCGGTATAACCCATCTTGGGGCCGATCTTGCCGTACTCGCCCTGGATGCGCGCCACTTCCTTCAGGCCGATCGCGTGGATCTGCTCGGGCGTCATATCGGTGGTGGTCATCGCCGCCACGCGCGCCTTGTACCACTCGGCGCCGTTCGGCAACGCGTTCCAGCCGGCCGTGGTGCGGGTCGCCGGCAGGTAGTCCTTCTCGACGTAGTTTGCCAGGCGGTCCAGGGCCGGATTGAGCTTGCCGACCGTCTTGCGATAGGCGTCCGTCAGGCTGCGCTTGTCGGCGGCCGAGAAGCCTTCCGGCAGCTTCTTGATCGGGGTGTAGAAGATGCTGGCTTCCGCATTCTTGGCCTGCAGCTGCTTGAGCTGCGGCAGCAGCGACTCGATCGGCTGGCGCGGATGCACGACGCCGCGCTTGACGCCTTCGCGCATGTTCGCGATCGACTGGTCGATGTAGGCCACCATCTGGTCCAGGCGGTTCAGGTAGTTGCGGTAGTCCTTCGGCGTGGCGAACGGCTGCGCGCCTTCGCCGCCGGCGTAGTTCGCGATGAAGGCCGGCATATTGAACATCTGGTCCATCGGCAGCAGGTGCTCGGGGAAGGCGCCCAGGCGCAGCACGGTGTCGAGCTCGAACTTGACGATGTCGTAGCTGGCCTGCTCGTGCGCATTCAGGCGCTCGCGCGGGATCGTGGCCAGGCGCTTCAGGTAGCCGCGGTACAGCGCAAACTGCGCTTCGCGCTTCTTCGGCGCGATCGACAGGCCGAGCTGGTCGAAGAAGCGGCCGTCGCCGCTCTCGGTCGCCCACACCGGCTCGAAGCGCGCATAGGCTTCGTAGTAGTCGTCCACCAGCTTGTTGATCGCCTTTCCGGCTTCGGTGGTGGCGACGCGGGTCTTGGCCGGCGCGGCATCGGCGGCCGTGGCGGCCGCGCCTGCGGGCGCGCACGCGAGCAGCACGCTGGCCGCCAGCGCGCCGAGTTTGAAGATCTCTCTCATCCTGTTTTTCCTTGTGGTGGTCAGTAGCTGGCCAGCGGCGTCAACGCGCCGTTCTTGAAGGTGTACACCGTCACCGCCGTTTTCTTGAGGTTGCCCTTGGCGTCGTAGCCGTAGGCGCCTACCACGCCCTGGTAGCTGATCGCGTGCATCGCGGCGCCGACCTGTTTGGCATCGACCGACTTCGCCTGGCCGATCGCCTGGGCGATGAATTTGGTCTGGTCGTAGAACGATGGCGCGTAGACATCCGGATCGCGGCCGAAGCGCTTCTTGTAGCTGGCCAGGAAGGCCGGGCCGCCCGGTTGCTTGGCGACGATGGCGCCGGCCTGCGCGCAGCGTACGTTCTCGCCGACCGCAGCGCCGCCCAGCCTGGCCATCTCGGGGCTGCACAGGGTGTCGCCGCCAAGCAGCGGCACGTTCAGGCCCAGCTGCTTCATCTGGCGTACCATCGGCGCGCCTTGCGGGGCGTAGCCGCCGAAGAAGATCGCGTCCACCTTCTTGGCGCGCAGCGAGGTCAGGATGGCGGCGAAGTCGCTCGCCTTGTCGTTGGTGAATTCGTGGCCGGCGACCTTGATGCCGGCTTGCTGCGCCTGGCGCTTGAATTCCATCGCAATGCCCTGGCCGAAGGCGGTGCGATCGTCGATCACGCCGACGTTCTTGACCTTGAGCTCCTTGGCGGCATAGCCGGCGACCGACGCGCCTACCTGCGTGTCGCTGGCCACGATGCGAAACACCGTCGGGTAGCCGGCGGCCGTGATCTTGGGATTGGTGCCGACGGTCGACATCAGGATGCCGTTGTCGTTGTAGACCCGCGAGGCCGGAATCGCCACGCCCGAGTTGTACGGGCCGAGCACGTATTTGACGCCGGCGTCGGCGAATTTCTGGGCCACGGTCACGCCCTGTTTCGGGTCGCCCGCGTCGTCTTCGGACTGCAGCACGAAGCGCAGCACATTGCCGCCTACCTGGATCTTTTGCGCGTTGAGTTCTTCGATGGCGAGGCGCACGCCGTTCTCATTGTCCTTGCCGGCGAAGGCGTTGGAACCCGACAGCGGGCCGCTCACGCCGATCTTCACGATTTGTTCCGCGGCGGTTGCCTGAGCGGCGAACAATGCCGCCAGCGCCAGCGGCGCCATCTTTATTTTCGATCGCATTCCCTTGGTCTCCGTTGATGTCAACGGCCGCCATCATCGCACGATTCGCACGCTTGGCGAAAGCACGACTGGCGGCGTAAAGACCCTAGGCAGGCACGCCGTGCGAGATCAGTTCGAGCGGCAGGGCGGTGGTCGACTTGATCTGTTCCATCGAGAAGGCGGACGACACGCCGGTCAGGCGCGCGGTCTTGATCAGCTTTTTATAGAAACGATCGTAGCCGGCGATATCGGTGGTGACGACCTTGAGCAGGTAGTCGACGTCGCCGCTCATGCGGTGGAACTCCAGCACTTCGGGCAGGGCGATCACGGCGGCGGCAAAGCGCGCCAGCCATTTTTCGTCGTGCTCGGTGGTCTTGATGCTGACGAACACGGTGACCGGCAGGCCGACCTTCTGGCGGTTGACGATGCTGACGCGGCTTTCGATATAGCCGTCTTCCTCGAGGCGCTTGACGCGTTTCCAGCAGGGGGTGCTGGAAAGGCCGACTTTTTCGCTCAGGCCCGAGATGGAGAGGGTTGCATCCGCCTGCAAGGCGGCGAGAATCGCGCAATCAAACTTGTCGAGTGAGTTCATATTCCGTAAAGCGTGTTTATAAGAATAATTATTCTATTAACAGCCCGCAAATCGAGAAATTTGGGACGTTTTGATCGGCGTAACTCCGTACCATATTACTGGACAATAACGTGTTGTGCGACACCTTTTTTTATGTCTTTGGCAGCTAATCCATGATCACCGAAATCTATCTCGACGCCAACGCGACTTCGCCGGTTCTGCCTGTCGCCGCCACTGCTGCCATGGCCGCGCTGCAGGAGTGTTTCGGTAATCCGAGCAGCAGCCATGCGAGCGGCCTGCGCGCACGCGCGCTGCGCGAGGGCGCGCGCGCCTGCGCACGGCGAGTGCTGGGCGCCCCGAGCGGGCGGCTGATGTTCAACAGCGGCGCCACCGAGGGCATCCAGACCGCGGTGCTGTCGGTGCTGTGCGCGGTGCGCGAACGGCGCGCGCGCGGCGAGGCCTGCGGCGACGTGGTACTGGTCGGCGCCACCGAACACAAGGCGGTGTCCGAAAGCCTGGCGCACTGGAACCGGCTGCTGGGAACGGGCCTCGAACTGCGCGTGCTGCCGGTCGACGGCGACGGCCGCCACCGCCTGGACGTGCTGCGCGCGCTGGCGCCGCGCCTCGCCTTTGTCTGCACCATGGCTGCCAACAACGAGACCGGTGTCGTGTCCGACCTGGACGGCATCGCGGCGGTGCTGAACGAGACGGCCAGCCCGGCGCTGTGGATGGTCGACTGCGTGCAGGCGCTCGGCAAGCTGCCCTTGCAGCTGGGCGCGAGCCGCATCGACTATGCGCCGTTCTCGGGCCACAAGCTGCATGCGCCGAAGGGCATCGGCATGCTGTACGTGCGCGAAGGCGCGCCGTTCACGCCGCTGATCTGCGGCGGCGGCCAGGAAGACAATCAACGCTCGGGCACCGAGAACATGGCCGGCATCGCAGCGCTGGGCGCGGTGCTCGAAGCACTGGAGCGCGGCGACACGTTTCTTGGCCATCAGGCGCTGCAGGCCTGCCGCGCGCGCCTGGCGGACGCGCTGACCCTTGCCTTCCCCGGCATCGTGTTCAACGCGCCGCCGGCATACGCGCTGCCGACCACGCTCAACTTCTCGATTCCCGGCGTCACCAGCGCCGAGCTGCTCGACCTGTTCGATGCCGCCGGCATGCGCGTCAGCGCCGGTTCGGCCTGCGCCGCGTCGAAGGCCGCGCCGAGCTATGTGCTCGACGCGATGGGCTTGCCGGCCTGGCGCAGCGCGTCGGCGGTGCGCCTGTCGATCGGACCGCTGCTGGATGCCGCCGCGCTGGAACAGGCGTGCGAGCGCATCGCGCGCTGCGGGGCGGCGCTGGCAATGCCGGCAGCATCGTCAGCACCGGCGGCTCCGCCCGAGGCAGCGCAGCCGGATGCCGTGCTGGACGCCGGCATGGAGCTCGACGCCATCGCGGCCCGTGGCTGGCTGGTGGCCCATCCAGACGCCATCGTAATCGACGTGCGCGACGCGCGCGAGCACAGCGTCGCCGGCCAGGTGGAACTGCACGGCCGCATGGCGCTCAACGTTCCGCTGGCGAGCGTGGCCGAACACGCCGCCGCCTGGCTGGGCGCCGATTCGCGTCCCTTGCTGTTCGTGTGCCGCAGCGGCGCACGCAGCGCCCGCGCCGCGCGCACCCTGCGCGCGCTGGGCCATCCGCGCGCCTGCTCGCTGGCCGGCGGTTTCGCGCTCGCCGTGTAAGCCTGCCCGGCAGGCGGTGTGTGTACGCCAGCGCACGGTCACTTTCCGGTCCTTTCCCTAGCATGGAGTCAGCCGTGCGCGCCCAGCATTGTTTGTCTGGTTCCTTGCCCTGATTAGCATCGGGCTGTCCCGTCCTCCGGCGGTCCGCCGCGCACGCCTCCATCCCGAGGTCCCCGTTGAAAGTTAAGAACGACAAGATGCCCTCCGGGCAGCATGCGCCACATGGCGCCGGCGCCACCGCCCCCGTGGCGCTGCTGGCCGCGAATGCGGAGGCCATCGTTCGTTCCTGCGATACGCTCGACCGCGCCATGCGCGCCGGACTGGAACTGCCTCCCGCCGGCGCACGCCTGCTCGACGGCTACCACCTGCTCGATACCCAGCTGCGGTTGGCGCGCGCGCAAGCGCGGCAGGTCGCCACACAGGAGGGCGCCGCGCGTATCTGGGGGCTCGTGACCGATATGGTGGCGCGCGCCGACGGCGTCGTCGACACCGAAGAACTGGCGCGCGTCCTCGCCGCCAGCCAGCAAGAGGCGCCGTTCCGCGTCGCTGAACTCGATGCGTTGCCCGCGCTGTTGCGTCTCGCGCTGATCGACCGGCTGGCCGCCCTGGCGGCGCGCGCCGCGCATGCCTGCGCCGGCCGCGAACGCGCCGCCGCCTGGGCCGCGCGCTTCCTCGACACCGCCGAGGCCCGCCCGGGCGACCTGGTGCTGCTGTTCGCCGACATGGCGCGCAGCAAAGACGCTGACAACGGCGCCTTCATCGCCGAACTGGCGCGCCGCCTGCAGGGCCGCGGCGCACCGCTGGCCCAGGTACTGGACTGGATCGACGCGCGCCTGGCGGATGGGCAGGGCAGCATCGCCGGCTTGATGCAGGACGAGCGCAGCGACGGGGCGCAGGACGCCATCGTGGCCGGCAATGCCCTGGCCAGCCTGCGCGCGCTGGGCGGCGTCGACTGGCGCGCCTTCGCCGAGGGACTGGGCGTGGTCGATGCGCTGCTGCGCGACGATCCGGACGGCAGTTATGCGCGCATGGACGGCGCCACGCGCGACCGCTACCGCCACACGGTCGCGCGCCTGGCGGCCTCCCTCGGCGTGAGCGAAGCCTTGGTGGCGCAAGAGGCGATCGCGCTGGCCGGCGTCCATCGCGCGCCGGGCGAGGGCGGGCTCGATACGCGCATCCGCCACGTGGGCCACTACCTGGCCGGCCCTGGCCTGGCGACGCTCGAGGCCAGGCTGCGCGGACGGCGTGGATGGGCGCCGCGTGCTCGCGCCGCGCTGCAGGACGCGTCTCCCGGCATGCATACGGGCGCCACGGCGGCGCTGGCCCTGCTGTTCACGGGCGCGGGGCTGGTCCATGCCTGGCAGGGCGGGGCCGGGCCGCTGCTGCTGGTCCTGATGGGCATCCTGGCGCTGCCGGTCGCCGGCGCCCTGGCGCGCGCCCTGATGGGCATGGCAGGGCGCTGGCTGGCCCGGCCCGCGGTTACGCCGCGCATCGACGTATCGGCCGGCATCCCCGAGGATGCGCGCACGCTGGTGGCCGTGTCGGCGCAACCGGCCGATGCCGCGCAGCTCGCGGCGCTGTGCCAGGACCTCGAAGTGCGCTACCTCGGCAACCGCGATCCGCGCCTGCGTTTCTGCCTCTTGCTCGACCTGCCCGACGCACCTGAAGCAACGCTGCCTGTCGACGCCGCCCTGCTGGCCCAGGCCGGCGGTGCGATCGATGCGCTCAACCGCAAGTACGCTACGCTGGGTGACGAACAGGACGGCCCCTTCATGCTGCTGGCGCGTGCGCGCGCCTGGAGCGAACACCAGCAGGCCTGGATCGGCCGCGAACGGCGGCGCGGCCAGCTGGCCGACCTGAATGCCTGGCTGTGCGGCGAGCGCGAACGCTTCGCGTTCACCGCCGGGAATCTCGGCGCCGCGGCCGAGATGCGCTATGTGATCGCCCTCGACGCCGATACCGGCCTGCCGCGCGACGCCGCGCGCAGCCTGGTGGCGGCGATGGCGCACCCGCTGCACCGTCCGCTGCAGGACGAAGCGGGCCGGGTGCTGGAAGGCCATGCCATGCTGCTGCCCCGGCGCGAAACCGCCTTGCCGCACCTGGGCGCCATGCGCTACCAGCGCCTGTGGCCTGACGGTGGCGGTGGCTGGGCCGCGATCTATGACGTCGATGCCTGGCGCCGCGCGATGGGTCTCGAGCTGCGCGACGAGGGCCGGGCGCAGCCCGGTGCGGTCGAGGAAGACCGCCTGCGCGCCGCGCGCGTGGACGATCTGCGGCTGGATGCCGCGCATCCAGGCAGTTACGGCGAACACGTGTTGCGCCGCCATCGCGCCTTGCGCGCCGCCTGGCAGGAAGCGCGCCGCCTGGGACGGGGCGCCGATTGCCTGCGCGCTGCGCGCGTGCGCCGGCGCCTGTTCGACGCATTGGCCGGGAGCCTGGCCGCGCCGGCGTCGATCGCGCTGCTCGTGCTGTCCTGGAGCCTGCTGGCCGCGCCCGTGTTCTGGACCGTGGCCATCCTGGCGCCGCTCTGGCTGCCGACACTGCTCGACATGCTGGCCACGCTGGCCGGCCGCGCGCCGGATGCGCCGCTGCGCCAGCACCTGGACGCCTGGGCGCGCGGCGCGCGCAAGACCCTGGTGCGCGCCGCGCTGGCGCTGGCCTTCCTGCCGCACCGGGCCTGGCTCGACGCAGACGCGGTCGTGCGCGGCCTGTGGCGGCGCGACGTGAGCCGCCGCAAGCTGCTCGAGCTGCGTCCCCCGGCGCTGGCGCGTTCCAGCAGCGCGATGGAGAACAACTGGCGCACGATGTGGTTCGCGCCGCTGCTGGCGGTCGGCGTCGCGGTGCTGCTGACGTTCGCCAACCCCTACGCCCTGTTCGCGACCGCGCCGCTGCTGCTGGTGTGGTTCCTGGCGCCGGTGCTGGCCTGGTGGGTCAGCCAGCCGTCGCGGCGCGGCATGCGCCTGGCGAAGGGGCAGACCCTGTTCCTGCGCACGCTGGCGCGCCGCAGCTGGGCCTTCTTCGAACAGCACGGCGTGGGCCGGCACGGCCTGGCGCCGGAAGCCGTGTTCGACCACTCCGAACCCACCGTCGACGAGCGGGTGTTGCCCGCCAGCATGGGCGCGGCCCTGCTGGCGACCCTGAGCGCGCGCGACTTCGGTTATCTGCCGCTGGGCGGCCTGCTCGCGCGCAGCGAGCAGGCGCTGGCCTCGATGGCCTTGCTGGAACGCTGGCATGGCCACCCCTTCGAATGGTATGACGGCGTCACGCTCGCTCCCCTCGAACCGGCCCATGTCGACACCGCGGTCAGCGGCGGCCTGGCGCTGGCGCTGCGCACCTTCGCCGCCGGCCTCGATGAATTGCCGGACCGGCCGATCTTCGACGCCGCCGCGCTCGATGGCATCCGCACCACGCTGTACGTGGTGCGCGAGCATGCGCCTCCCGGCCTGCTGCCGGCGCTGGACGCGTTGGACGAATCCTTGGCGCCGGGTCGCCGTCGCGCCACCGATACCTTGCCGGGCCTGGCCGACTGCCTGCGCACGGTCGCGGCCAGGACGGCCGAGCTGGACGCCGGCTTGCCTGGCGACGCCGCCCCCGCGCTGCGCGCCTGGACGGCACGCCTGGCGCGGCAGTGCGCGGCGCAGCTCGACGACCTGCATGCGCTCACGCCCTGGACCCGTGCGGTGCAGGAATACGTGCTCGATGCCGGCCTGACCCGCATCCCGACCTTGCGCGAGCTGGCCGCGTTCGAGCCGCCAGGCGGCAACGAGGGCCTGGCCCAGCTGGTCGCACAGGGGCGTGACTGCGCGCGTGCGCGCATGGAGAACATCGTGCGCCTGGCCGCGCAGGCGCGGGAAGCGGCGCGCATGGATTTCGGCGCGCTGGTCGACCCGTCCACCGGCCTGCTGGCCACCGGCTGTCACGTGCGCGAGGGGCGCGAGGGGCGCCTGGACGGCGACAGCTGCGATTTGCTGGCGTCCGAGGCGCGCATGGCCAGCTTCGCCGCCGTCGCCCAGGACCAGCTGCCGCAGCAGCACTGGTGGTCGCTCGGCCGCCCCTTGCGCATGACGGGGGCCGGCGCGCTGCTGCTGTCGCGTACGGGCGCGCTGGCGGACTATCTGGCGCCGCAGCTCGTGATGCCTTTGTTCCGCGACACCCTGCTGGACGACGCCGGCCGGGCCGTGGCGCGCCTGCAGGCGGCCCACGCCAAGGGCCGGGGGCTGCTGTGGGGTTATACGGAATCGGGCTGCAACGCGGTCGATGCGGCGGCGCGCTACCGCGTCGGGCGCTTCGGCCTGGACGCCGCGGCCCTGCAGCGGCGCGCGGGCGACGACCTGGTCGCCGCGCCCCATGGCGCCGCGCTGGCGCTGGCCGTGGCGCCGGCGCTGGCGGCGGCCAATCTGCGCCGCATGGCCGAGCAAGGCCTGCTGGGCGAGACTGGCTTCCATGAGGCGCTCGACTATGCCCCGGCGCGCCTGCCGCAAGGCGAACGCCAGGCGGTGGTGCGGGCCCAGTTCGCGCGTCACCAGGCCATGACCCTGCTGGCGCTGGCGCGCCACCTGCAGGGCGAACCGATGCAGCGCCGCTTCATGCGCGATCCCGAACTGCGCGCCGCCCTCGGCCTGCTGCAAGAGACGGCGCCGGCGACCGGCGCCGAGCCGCCCCTGCGCTACGAGGCCGGTCTGGCGCTTGAAGGCGTCGCGGCGACCCGCCCCTATTCGCGGGTGCTCGCGCCGGACGCGTCGCCGCTGCCGGAAGTCCAGCTGCTGTCGAATGGCCGCTACCACCTGGTCGTCGACAGCGCGGGCGCCGGCGCCAGCCGTTGGGAGGGAGTTGGGTTGACGCGCGCCGACGCCGGCGAGACCGGCCTGGCCCTTCACGTGCGCGATACGGATTCCGGCGCCACCTGGGCGAACGTCCTGCTGCCCGGCGCGCCGGCGCCCGACGAGGCCGAGGCGGTGCTGGCCGAAGGACGGGCCAGCCTGCGCCGCGTGGACCACGACATCGAGATGCGCACCGATGCGGTGGTGGCGCCTGGCGACGACGTCGAGCTGCGCCGCATCCGCATCGTCAATCGCGCGCCTGAGGCGCGCACCCTGGAACTGACGGGCTGCGTGGCCCTGGCCGGGCCGCCCCTGGAAGAGGGCGGTCGCAGCGGCATCCGGATCGAATTCGACGGCGCCTCCGGCAGTCTGCTGTGCCTGACTGCGGCAAGCGCGCCCGTGCTCGTGCACCGCATGACGGTGCGCGATGCGGTGCGCGAGACAGCGGGGCAGCCGAGCGTGGAAACGAACCGCGCGCGCTTCATCGGACGCGGCCATGACCTGTGCCGGCCGCAAGCGGTGAGCAACGGCGGCGCGCTGTCGGGCCTGGACCCGGAGCCCGACGAAGCGCTGCTGGCGCTGCGGCGCAGCGTGACCCTGGCGCCGCAGCAGGAGATCACGGTCGACCTGATGCTGGGCGCCGCCTCGAGCCGTGCGCTGGCGCGCGAGCTGGCGGCGCGCTATGGCATCGCTCACGAGGTGGACCACGCGATCGAGGCCGCCTGGACCCTGGCCCAGGCCGAGCTGCGCCGCGCCGAGATCGGCGAAGCCGATGCCCAGCTGATCAACCGCCTGGCCGGCTGCCTGCTGCAGCCCGTGCTGGCGCTGCGCGCCGATCCCCCCGTCATCGCCCGCAATCTGCGCGGGCGGGCCAACTTGCCGGCGTATGGCGTCACGGGCGACCTGCCGCTGCTGTTGCTGCAACTGGCAGAGGGACCCGACACCGGTCTTGCGCGCCAGCTGCTGCAAGCCCACGGTTATTGGCGCGGCCACGGCCTGGCGGTCGATCTGCTGGTCCTGTGCGACAGCCGCGCGGCGCGCGAAGCCCTGATGCACCTGGCGGTGCCGCTGGTCGATCCGTCCAGCTTCGACCAGCCCGGCGGGCTGCACCTGCATCTGAAGGAAGACGTGCCGCATGAAGACCGCATCCTGCTGCGCGCCGCCGCCAGCGTGCTGCTGTCGGGCGAGCGCGGCGACCTGGCCGACCAGCTGCGCCGCGCCGAGCGCGCGGGGGGCGCCGTGGCGCCGCCATTCGTCGCCACCACGCCGGCGCAGGCATGGACCGCAGAGCCCTTGAATCAGGCCGCGCCTGAGCTGACCTTCGACAACGGTGTCAAAGGCTTCACGCCGGATGGCCGCGAATACGTGGTGCGCAGCGGTCCGGGCATCGCCGCGCCGAGTGAGCCGTGGATCAACCTGCTGGCCAACGATGCCTTCGGCAGCATCGTCTCGGAGCGCGGCCATGCGGTCAGCTGGAGCGGCGAACGCGCCATGCGCCTGACGGCGGGAAACGAAGACGCGGTCGCACCACAGGGCGGCGAAGCCTTCTACCTGCGCGACGAGGACAGCGGCGCCGTCTGGTCGCCGACACCATGGCCGGCGCCGTCGCCAGAGGCATACACGACGCGCCACGGCATCGGCTACAGCGTGTTCGAGCACCGTGCCCACGGCATCCATTCCGCGCTGCGCTGCTTCGTTGCCCAGGACGCGCCGCTCAAGTACAGCGTGCTGCGCCTGCGCAATGACAGCGATGCGCCGCGCCGCCTGAGTGCGACGGGGTATGTGGAATGGCTGCTGGACGACCGCGAAGCGCCGCCCGGCCTGCAGGTGGTGACCGGACGCGATCTCGCCGGCGGCGCGCTGTTGGCGCGCAATGCCTTCGGCGCTGGCTTCCACGACAAGGTCGCGTTCTTCCATGTCGACGCCGAGCAGGTCGCCGTGAGCTGCGACCGCCAGGAATTCATCGGCCGTCTTGGGGCCATCGCGCGGCCGGCAGCGCTGGGGCGTGCCGCTCTGTCGGACGCCGCCGGCGCGGGCTTCGACCCGTGCGCGGCGCTGCAGGTCGGCGTCACCCTGGAACCGGGAGCCGAGTGCGAACTGGTCTTCGTGCTGGGCGTGGCCGGTCCCGGCAGCCTGGACGCCAGCGCGGTCGTGCAGCGCCATGGCACGGCGCAGGCCGCCGCCGCCGCATGGCAGCGCCTGCGCGACTGGTGGGACCACACGCTCGGCGCGGTCACCGTGCACACGCCCGACCCCGGGTTCGATTTGCGCGTCAACCGCTGGCTGCCCTGTCAGGCGATCGGCGCCATGATGGGCGAGCGCGATCCGGCGCTGCGCCTGCAGTCGGCCCTGGCCTGTGCCCACGCCCGCCCCGAACTGCTGCGCGAAGCCTTGCTGCGCGCCGCGCCCGCGTTCACGACGGGTGCCCATGTCGAGGATTTCCTGTGGCTGCCTTACGCGTTGACGCACTATCTGACGATAACGGAAGACCATGCGCTGCTGGCCGTACCCCTGTCGGAGCGTGACGATCTGTACCAGCACTGCGTGCACGGCCTGCGCGGCTGCCTGCGCTTCGGGCCGCGCGGCCTGCCGCCGGCGGCGGGGCGCCTGCACGAGGAGGGTGTGGCCGGCCGCGTCGAGAGCGTGCGGCTGGGCTTCTTCATGGCGGCCGTGCTGCAGCGCTTCGCCGAGGTGGCCGACCTGCGCGGCGACTTCGGCTTCGCCACCACATGCCGCGGCGCGGCGCTGGCGCTGCGCGCGCAGTGCGAAGAACACGGTTGGGATGGCGACTGGTACCGCTGGACCTGGCTGGACAGCAGCACTGCCCTCGGCTCCATCGCCAATGCCGCCTGCCGCGTCGAGCTGTCGACCCAGTGCTGGGCGCTGGAGGCCGGCGCAGGGCAGGCGCCGCAGGCGCTGCGCGCGGCGGTGCAACGCTTGCGCAGCGACGGCGCCGTGCCGCGCTGCGATCCGCCGGTGGATGGCGAATGGAGCGAGCGGGTAAGCGCGAGCCCCGGCCAGGACCATCGCGCCACCGCCTGGGCCGCGGCCGGATTCGCACGGCTGGGCGACGCCGGCACCGCATGGCAGCTGGCGCGCATGCTCGATCCGCAGGTGCATGGCGACGGGCCGCCCTACCTGATGAGCGGTGGCCTGCGCACGATCGCGCCGCATGCCGGCCGCGCCATCGGCGGCTTTGCTACTCCGGCGGCGGCGTGGACCTGGCTGTTGCTGGTCGAAGCGCTGCTGGGCCTGGAACGCCATGGCGACACGCTGCGTTTGAGGCCGCGCCTGGCGCCCGGCTGGGATGGTTTCAGCCTGCGCTACCGTCATCGCGGCGCGTTCTACGAGATCACGGTGCGCGCCACGGAAGGGGAGGAGGAAATGCTGCTGGACGGCCAACCCCGCCCGGATTGGACCATCGCGCTGCGCGACGACCGGCGTGACCACAAGGTAGAAATGCGGGTTGCGCGCACCCCTGGCGCCCCCGAGGTATAGGAGCTCAGTCGTCGTTGCTGCTCTCGCGCACCACCAGCTGGACCGCGAGCGTCTGTTCCAGGCGGGCGCTGTCCGCCTTCTCCAGCAGCGAGTCGATGCCCATCCGTCCCAGCAAGTCCTTGTCGATCTGGACGCTGGTCAGCGGCGGGATCGCGCTGGAGGCGGCGCTGATGTCGTCGAAACCGACGATCGCGATGTCGTGCGGGATCTTCAGGCCGCGTTCCAGGCAGTGGCGCATGGCGGCCAGCGCCGTGCTGTCGTTGTAGCAGAACAGCGCATCGGGCCGCGGCTGGCGCGCCAGCAGGGCGTCGACCGCCTGGCGCACGTTCTCGAGGCTGTTGCCGATGCTGGGCAACTGGACCTCGAGGTCGGGATCGGCCAGCATGCGCGCCTCGAACAAGGCCTTGCGAAAGCCGCGGTAGCGCTCCAGGATGCTGTGGTGGGCCAGCGGGCCGGTGAGCATGGCGATGCGGCGCCGGCCCTGCCGTATCAGGTGGCGCGTGGCCAGGTAGCCGCCCAGGGCGTGGTCGGGATTGACCGAGCGGTAGCCGGGCAGGCGCATGTCGAGCAGCACCATTGGTTTGCCGGTGTCGCGCAGCGCCGCCACCAGTTCCGGCTCGAAGAAGCCGGCGCACAGCAGGGCGTCGGGCTGGTGCAGGCGCACCAGGTCGAGCACTGGCTCGGCCGGGCCCACCACCACGAACGAGAGCGCGATGCCGCGCTTGCGGCAGGCGTCCTCGGCGCCGTGCAGCACCGGCAGGTAGAACGGGCTGGCCGACTGCGTGTTGTGCTGGCGGTGCAGCAAAAAGGCGATGCGGCGCACGTCGCCATCGCGCAGCTTGGCGAAGTCGTAGCCCATCTCGCGCGCCACGGCGCAGATGCGTTCGCGCGTCTTGTCGGTCAGGCCGTCCTGGTTCTTCAGCGCGCGCGAGACCGTGCCGATCGAGTAGCCCGTGGCGTGGGCGATGTCGCGGATCGTGACGGCCATGGCGCGCTTTCCTTCATCAATACTTGGTCTGGGTGTAGGGGCGGGCGGTTTGTTCCTTGCCCCAGTCCTTGTTCGGCGTGGCCTGCATCGTGAACACCAGTTCGCCGCCGGCCATGATGTCCTCGTGGCGGATGAAGGTGCGGTTCAGGGGCTTGCCGTTCAGGGTCACGCGGCCGACGTAGCCGTTGCCGCTCGAAAGATTATCGGCGCGCACCGTGAAGCGCTTCCCGTTCGGCAGGTTCAGGGTCGCCTTGTCCAGGAAGGGACGGCCGATCACGTACTCGTTGCTGGCCGGGGCCACCGGATAGAAGCCGAGCGCGGTGAAGGCGAACCAGGCCGACATCTGGCCCAGGTCGTCGTTGCCCGACAGGCCGTCCGGCTTGTCGCTGTACTGGGTGGCCATGATGTTGGCCAGGCGTTCCTGGGTGCGCCATGGCGCGCCGGCGTAGTTGTACAGGTAGGCCACGTGGTGCGAAGGCTCGTTGCCGTGGGCGTAGTGGCCGATCAGGCCCGAGATGTCTTCCATGTGGGCGTACACGGTCTCGTCGACCTTGGCGTCGAACACCTGGTCGATCTTGCTCACCAGGCCGGCGTCGCCGCCCAGGAAGGAGATCAGGCCGGCGTTATCGTGCGGCATATACCAGGAATATTGCCAGGCGCTGCCCTCGGTGTAATCGCTGCCGAAGTTCGACTGCTCCGGATTGAACGGGGTGCGGAATTCGCCGGTGGACTTGCGGGCGCGAATAAAACCGGTCTCCTTGTCGAACACGTTGCGGTAGTTCTGGGCGCGCTTGTAGTAGCGGGCCGCGACGTCCTTCTTGCCCATCTTCTCGGCCATGCGCGCGATGGTCCAGTCGTCGAAGGCGTATTCGACGGTCTTGGATGCCGCTTCCTTCTCGAGGTCGATCGGCACGTAGCCCAGCTTCATATAGTGTTCCAGGCCGCCGTAGGGACCGTATTCGGCGCTGGCCGTCATCGCGGCCAGGGCCTTGTCGGCGTCGAAGCCACGGATGCCCTTCATATAGGCGTCGGCGATCACCGGCACCGCGTGGTAGCCGATCATGCACCATGTTTCCAGGCCGTGGAACTGCCATACCGGCAGGATGCCGTAGGGGCTGTGCTGCTGAGAAGCGATCAGCGAGTTCACGAAGTCGGCATTGCGCTGCTCAGGCGCGACGATGGTGAGCAGCGGGTGCAGCGCGCGGTAGGTGTCCCACAGCGAGAAGGTCGAGTGGAAGCGGAAGTTCTTCGCCTTGTGCACCTGGTTGTCCGGGCCGCGGTAGCTGCCGTCGATGTCCATGAACAGCGACGGCGCCAGCATGGTGTGGTACAGGGCGGTGTAGAACTTGGTGCGCATCGGACCTTCGGCCTCGACCTTCACCGCGCCCAGCGCGTCGTTCCAGGCCTTGCCGGCGCGCTCGCGCTCCTGGTCGAAGTCCCAGCCCGGCATCTCGGCCAGGTTAGCGATCGCATTGTCTTCGCTCACCGCCGACAGGGCGACCTTGACCAGCAGCGTGCCGTCCTGCGGCACGCCGAAGTTGAAGTCGGCCATCAGCTGCTTGCCTTCGACGAGCGCTTTGTCGCCAGGCGTTTTACCCGGTGGGGCGAAGCCGCGGTAGGCGATCGCCTCTTCGCGGTTCAGGAGCTGGCGGGTGTCGATCGGGCGCGAGAACTGGATCGCGAAGTGCACCTGGCGGCCGGGCGCCCAGCCGCGCGTTTCGCGCATGCCGGTGATGGTGGTGCTGTTGCGCACGCGCAGGCGCGCCCACAGGTTCTTCTCGTCGTAGTTGTAGATGCTGGTGCGCAGGTCGAGCAGCACCTTGGCCGGCTCGCCGGCCTTGAATTTATAACGGTGCAGGCCAACGCGCTCGCTGGCGGTCAGTTCGACGTCGACTTCATGGTCCTTCAGGCGCACGGCGTAGTAGCCCGGTTCGGCCTTTTCCTGGTCGTGCGAGAAGCGCGAACGGTAGCCCGAGAACGGACGCTCCGGATAGCCCGGCTCCAGCTTGGTCTCGCCACTGTAGGGCATCAGGAGCACGTCGCCGAGGTCTGAGTGGCCGCTGCCCGAGAAGTGGGTGTGCGAGAAGCCGAGGATCGAGCTGTCGGTGTAGTTGTAGCCCGAGGCCCAGGGATAGCTCTGGCGGAAGTGGCGGTGCTGGGTGTCGGGGCTGAGCTGCACCATGCCGAAGGGGCGGCTGGCGCCGGGGAAGGTGTGACCATCGCCGCCGGTGCCGATGAAGACGTCCACGGCTTCGGCCGGGCTGCCCGGCGGGGCGGCCAGGGCGGGAGTTGCACTAAACAAGAGTGCCGCACTGGCGGCGATCGAGAGTTGTCCGAAAGTGAGTCTGGCCGTCATGAGGTCTCCACACGTGGCGGCAGCGATGGGCGCCGCCAGTTTTAGTTGCACTATACCCAAATGCAACTTATATGTGGAGACTGGTTTCCGGGCAATCCTTACCGTGTTTCAGCCCATCTGTTTAGCCGGTTTACTAAACATTTTACGCGCGGCGCTTGGCCACCGCCTCGATTTCGACCAGGGTGTCGGGCGACGCCAGCGAGGCCACGCCAATGCCGGTCAGGGCCGGGCGCGGCAGGCCGAGGTGCCGTACCAGGATCGGCGCCAACGTTTCGAGGTGCTCGCCGATCTCGCCGCGCACGTAGACGCGCAGTTGCAGGATCTGCTCGACCGAGGACCCGGCCGCCTCCAGCACCGCGATCAGGTTGCGCGCCGCGCCTTCGGTCTGCTCGGCCAGGGTGGTGTGCCTGACCTGGTAGTCGCGGTCCCAGTCGACCTGGCCCGACACGAACACCAGGCCGGTGTCGTGGTCGATGGTCGCGTGGGACAGGCCGTGCGGGGCGCCGTCATACAGTGCAGGGGGATTGATGCGTTCGATGCTCATGCGGGGACCTTTGCCATTGATGGGAATCGCGTCAGCTTAAGCAAGCGCACCGGCCGTGGCAATCAAGCTTCGCTTGTAGCCGATACAAGGCGGGTCTTGACCCGCTCGAGCAGCCAGGCAATGAAAGGATCGTTCTGCGCATTCGGATGGTGGGCGGCCACCACCTGGTAGCCCGGCGGGTACTTGGGCAACGCGATCTCGAATAGCCCCTCGCAGGGCAGCAGGCGCGATGGCATGAAGGCGACCAGGTCCGATCCCTTCAGGTATTCCAGCGCCATGAAGAAGGACGGCGCCGACGCCACCACCCGCCGCTGCAATCCCTGGCGCGCGAACCAGCCATCGGCCGACCCCGTGAAACTGGCCATGCCCGGGTTGGTGACGATGAAGTCGTGCGCCACCAGCTGCTCGAGCGGCATGACGCCGCCGCCAGCCAGTGCGCGGTTGCCGGTAACGCAGCGGTACTGCTCGATAAACAGCGGCTGCGTGACGAGGCCGGGCGCGACGTAACCGTCCACCGTGAAAATCAGGTCGATTTCGCCCTGGTGCAGCTTGCGGGTGAGGGCGCTGACCTCGATGTCGACCACCGCCACCTTTACCTTCGGCGCCTCGCGCCGCAGCACGCGCACCAGGTCGGCCACGATCACCTTCTGGGTGTAGTCGGTGCCCGAGATTACCAGCGTGCGTTCGGCGTGTTCGGGGCGTACCTCGAAGGGCAGGGGAATCCCGTTCAGCTGGGCCAGCACCTGGCCGATGTGCGGCGCGATCAGTTTCGCATAGGGCGTCGGCGCCATGCCCTGGCCGGTGCGCACGAACAGCGGGTCGCCCAGGATGGTGCGGATCTTCTTCAGTTGCAGGCTGACCGCCTGTTGCGAGACGTCCAGGTGCTCGGCCGCAGCCGAGATGGTGTCGAAGCGGCTCAAGGCGTCGAGCGTGCGCAGGTGGGTGATTTCGAGCTTGTCGATCATGAGGCTGCCAACATAAACGGCTATCCCGCTTGTTGCAAGTTGTCATGATTGAAACTCATCAAAGCAAATGGACGAAATGACAATTTTCATGGGAGGCTGGTCAATATGAATGAGGCATGAAATTGCAAGAATTGCATCATGAAAACCTCACTTCGGCCCTCACTTCTGGCCCTGTCGCTGTGCTGCAGCCTGGCGCAAGCCGCCCCCGCAGAACACCAGGAATTCGAAGCCACCCTGCTCGCGCCGTTCCAGGCCGGCGCGGCCCAGGGGCGGACCTTCACCCTGCACTTCGCCCATCCCGGTTTGGCGCGCGCGGACACCGTCGACTGGCGGGTGGAACTGGTCCGTCCCGACGGCAGGGTCGCCCTGCGCTGGCGCGGCGCGGCGCCGTTCACGGGCGAAGAAATGACGGTCTCCGTGCCCTGGTCCGGCCGCCTGGGATTGTCTCCGGCGCCGAGCGGCATCTACCGGGTCCGGCTGCGCGCCACCGTGCGCGGCGACGCGCATGAAGAAATAGAACAGGACTGGGAGATCGCGGTCGGCGCGCCGCTGCTGCCTGCCATGCCGGCATTTTCTCCGCTGCCGCGCGCCTTCGAGCCGGCGGCCGTCGCGGCGCCGGGTGCGCTGCCCTACACGGTCTATCTCGGCAACCTGCACAGCCAGACCAATCACAGCGACGGCGGCGCCGACATCGCCGAGTGCAAGGGCGCGCAATCGCCCCTGAAGGCGCCGCACGGCCCGATTGATGCCTTCGCCTATGCGCGCGGCCGCGGCCTCGACATCCTGGTCGCCTCGGAACACAACCACATGTACGACGGCTCGGAGGGCAGCGCGCCGGATGCCGACCCCGCTGCCGCCAGTGCCCTGTACCGCGCCGGCCTGGAAAGCGCAGCGGGCTTCTCCAAAAAGCACCCGGATTTCCTCGCGGTCTACGGCCTGGAATGGGGCGTCATCAACAACGGCGGCCATATCAATATCTTCAACAGCGACGAGCTGCTGGGCTGGGAGACCAATGCGAAGGGCGAGCTGATGGCCGACACGCGCACACCGCGCGGCGACTACGCGGCGCTGTACACGCTGATGCGCGAGCGCGGCTGGGTAGGGCAGTTCAACCATCCGGCGCACTCGGGCCAGTTCCAGGTCGATGGCGTGCCGCTCGCCTACACCGAGGACGGCGGCGAAGCGATGGCGCTGTGCGAGGTGATGAACAGCACTGCGTTCTCGACCAACGTCAGCGAGACCGAGACCCGCCGCAGCAATTTCGAAGGCGCCTGCAACCGCTTGCTGGAAGCGGGCTATCGCCTGGCCTTCAGCACCAACCAGGACAACCACTGCGCCAACTGGGGGGCATCCTTCACCAACCGCACCGGCATGCTGCTGCCATCGAACACGGTGCTGAGCCGCGCCACGTTCGTCGAGGCGCTCGAGGCGCGCCGCGTGTTCGCGACGATGGACAAGGATTCGCAGCTGGTCCTGACCGCGAACGGCCGCCTGATGGGCGAGCGCTTCACCAATCGCGGGCCGCTCGCGCTGGTGGCGAACTTCGCCAGCCTGAAGGGCAGGAAGGCCGCTTCGGTCGCGATCATGGAAGGCGTCCCGGGCCGCAAGGGCACGGTCACGCAGATGTCGGACCTTGCCGAGACCACCTTCACCCCGAGTGCGGGGGCGCACTTCTATTATGCGAAGGTGACCCAGGACGACGGCAACGTGCTGTGGTCGGCGCCGGTGTGGATCATGCAGGAAGAATAAATATCAGAACCCCAAGCCTTCGCCCATGCCCAGCAGGGTCGCGATGCCGAGCACCGCGAAGATCAGCGCGGCGATGCCGTGCACGAGCTTGAGCGGCACGCGGTTGGCGATGCGTTCGCCGAAGTACACGGCCGGCACGTTGGCCAGCATCATGCCGAAGGTGGTGCCGGCGACGATGGCGGCCATCGATTCATAGCGCGCGGCCAGCGCCACGGTGGCGACCTGCGTCTTGTCGCCCATCTCGGCCACGAAGAAGGCGATCAGGGTGGTCAGGAACACGCCGTACTTCGCCAGCTGCGCTTCCTCCGCGTCGATCTCGTCCGGCGTCAATACCCATGCGGCCATCCCGAGGAAGGACAGGCCCAGCACCCAGCGCATCACGCCGGCGCCCAGCAGCTGGCTGACCAGCGCGCCGACGGCGGCGGCGAAGGCGTGGTTGGCAACCGTCGCGACGAAGATGCCGAGCACGATCGGCAGGGGGCGGCGAAAGCGCGCGGCGAGCAGGAAGGCCAGCAACTGGGTCTTGTCGCCGATCTCGGCGAGGCCCACGATGCCGGTCGAGACGAGAAAGGCGTCCATCAGTCGGGTGATTACACAGCAGGAGGAAGGCCGCGATCATAGCAGAGCCGGCCCCGTTTTCGCCCGGCCGCACGCGTATTTATCGGGCATGATGCCGGCGCTGGCCCGCTTTCGCTGCCCAGGCGTGCATGCTATCCTGCACCCGCCCCCGGCCTGCCGGGCACACCTTCCCCTGCGAGAGACCATGAACCAAAGCACCCTGCTGCGCGCGAGTACCGCCGCCTTCCTGAGCGCCTGGAGCGCCTACGCCTTCGCCCTCGATCCCCTCAGCTACGCCAAGTACGACCAGGTCAAGACCACGGCGCTGCACCTGGACCTGAAGGCCGATTTCGCGAAGAAAAGCCTGGACGGCTATGCCGAACTGACCCTCGACTGGCTGGACAAGAAGGCGACCACGCTCGACCTGGACACGCGCGAGCTGACGATCTCGAAGATCGAGGCGCAGGATGCGAAAGGCGCCTGGCGCAAGGCCGACTACTCGCTCGGCAAGTTCGACGAAGAGAAGGGCCAGCCGCTGCACGTCAAGCTGCCGGGCCAGCAGAAGAAGGTGCGCATCCACTACCGCACCGCGCCGACCGCCACCGCGCTGCAATGGCTGCAGCCGGTGCAGACGATGTCGGGCAAGTATCCGTTCATGTTCAGCCAGTCGCAGGCGATCAATGCCCGCTCCTGGGTGCCGATCCAGGACACGCCGGCGGTGCGCTTCACCTATAGCGCGCGGATCGAGGCGCCGCAAGGCCTGCGCGTGGTGATGAGCGCCGATAACGACATGAAGGCCACCGGCAAGGGTGGCTGGAAGTTCAATATGCCGCAGCCGATTCCTTCCTACCTGCTGGCGATCGGCATCGGCGAGCTCGAAGCCGCCACGCTCGGCGGGCGCACCGGCGTCTACGCCGAGCCGCAACGCATCAAGGCCGCCGAATACGAGCTGGCCGACACCGAGAAGATGGTCGAAGCGGCCGAGAAGCTGTACGGCCCGTATCGCTGGGGGCGCTATGACATGCTGGTCCTGCCGCCATCGTTCCCGATCGGCGGCATGGAAAACCCGCGCCTGACCTTCCTGACCCCGACCATGATCGCGGGCGACCGCAGCCTGGTCGACCTGATCGCCCACGAACTGGCGCACAGCTGGTCGGGCAACCTGGTGACCAATTCGTCCTGGAAGCACTGGTGGCTCAACGAGGGCTTCACCACCTACGTCACTACCCGCATCCTCGAGGAGATCTACGGCAAGGAAGTCGCCCTCATGAACCTGCAACTGGAGCAGGAAGAGGCGCTGGAGATGCTGAAGGACCTGCCTCAGCCCAAGCAGGCGCTGGTCTCGCGCCAGCCGGACACCTCGGCCGAGTACTATCCGGACACCTCACTGGCCTATCCGAAGGGCGCCTGGTTCCTGCACACGCTCGAGCAGCGCGCCGGCCGCGCCGCCTTCGACACCTTCCTGCGCGGCTGGTTCGACGGCCACGCCTTCCAGAGCGTGACCAACGACCAGTTCCTGGATTACCTGCGCAAGAATCTGCTGGCCAAGAATCCAAAGATCATGAGCGAGGCCGAGCTGGATGAGTGGATCTACGGGCCCGGCATCCCGCAAAGCGGGAAGCAGGCCGTGTCGCAGCGCCTGGCGCAGCTGAATGCCTCGATCGACGGTTGGGTCAAGGGATCGGTGTCGACCGAGCAGCTGAAGGCCAAGGACTGGAACGCCGCCGAGTGGATGAAGTTCCTGAACGATATCGACAACAAGGCCGATGCGAACAAGCTCGCAGAGCTGGACCGCGTCTATGACCTGGCCAACACGAAGAACAACGAAGTCGCGTTCCGCTTCTACCGCGCCTCGGTGCACGCCGGCTACCGCGCCGTGCGTGGGCAGCTCGAAGCGTTCCTGATGAGCGTGGGCCGCCAGAAGTTCGTGGTGCCGCTGTACGCCGCGCTGCGCGAGAAACCGGAAGACCGCGCCTGGGCCGAAGGCATCTACAAGAAGGCGCGCGAGCGTTACCACCCAGAGACGCAATCGAGCGTCGATAAAGCGATGGGCAAGCAATGATGATCATGCATCGACTCGCCGGCGTAGTAGTGCTTGCGCTCTGCAGCATGGGCGCCGCAGTGGCGCAAACTGCGGCCGCGCCAACAGCAGCCGCCGCGGCGCCAGCGTATAACCTCGAAGCCGACGTCAACCGCGTCCTGAAAACCTTCGACGTTCCCGGCATCGCGATCGCGGTGGTCAAGGACGGCAAGGTCGTCGTGACCCAGGGCTTCGGCGTGCGCAAGCTGGGCGATCCGACGCCGGTCGACGGCAAGACCATCTTCGAGATCGCGTCCAACTCCAAGGCCTTCACGGCGGCGGGGCTGGCGATGCTGGTCGACCAGGGCAAGCTGGAGTGGGACGATCCGGTCATCAAGCACCTGCCGGATTTCCGCATGTACGATTCATACGTGACGGCCGAGATGACGGTGCGCGACCTGCTCACGCACCGCAGCGGCCTGGGACTGGGCGCCGGTGACCTGATGTGGTGGCCGACCACCACCTTCAGCACCGACGAAATCATCCACAATCTTCGCTACATCAAGCCGGCGACGAGCTTCCGCAACAGCTACGCCTACGACAACCTACTGTACATCGTGGCCGGCAAGATCATCGCCCAGAAATCCGGCAAGGACTGGGGCGCGACCATGCGCGAATGGATCCTCGATCCCGTCGGCATGGGGGCCACCACCACCAGCCTGGACCAGCACAAGCCGGGCATGAACGTGTCGGCGCCGCACAGCAAGATCGATGGCAAGGCCGCGGTGGTGAAACCGATGCCGGTGGCGAACGCCATTGGCGCGGTGGGCATCAACACCAATGCCGAGGACATCGCGCGCTGGATGAACGTGCTGCTCGACCAGGGCCGCGTCCCGCAGGCTGCGGGCGGCAAGGAAGTGCGCCTGTGGTCCGAGAAACAGGCGCGCGAGATGTGGACCGCGCAGACGCCGATGAAGATCAACGAGCCGCGCCCGCCGCTGGCGGCGACCAAGCCGAACTTCTTCGCCTATGGCCTGGGCTTCCAGCTGCGCGACTACCAGGGCAAGCTGGTGGCGATGCACGGTGGCGCACTGCAGGGCTTCTATTCCCGTGTGCTGCTGGTGCCGGAAGCGAAGCTGGGCATCGCGATCTTCACCAATGCCGAAAGCGGCCCGTCGCTCAATGCACTGCAATACCGCCTGCTGGACCAGTACCTGGGCGTGGCGCCAACCGACTGGATCGGCCGCATCGCCGCCGTTGCCGAAGAAGCGAGCCAGAAGGAAGCGGCGCGCGTGAAGACCGAGACCGCCAGCCGCGCCAAGGCCTCGAAACCGTCGCTGCCGCTGTGGGACTACGAAGGCGAGTACCAGGACGCCTGGTACGGCAAGGCGATCGTCAAGCGCCAGGGCAGCAAGCTGGTGATGACGTTCTCGCGCACCCCCGACCTGACCGGCGAGATGGAGCACTTCCAGCACGATACCTTCATCGTGCGCTGGAAGGAACGCAACTTCAACGCCGACGCCTATGCGACGTTCTCGCTGGACCATGACGGCTCGATCGAGCGGATGCGGATGAAGCCGGTGTCGACCGAGACGGATTTCAGCTACGACTTCCAGGACTTGCTGTTCACGCCCGTGAAAAAGGCGAAGTAAGCAAAAACGCCCGCGGATATGCGGGCGTTTTCTCATGTGCGATGTGTTTGTGGCAGTGCATCGGGCTTGGGTTCCCGCCTGCGCGGGAACGACGTGCATGGGCAGCGGGCCAGCGGCGTATCCATCGACTACGGACATCAAAACGTCGTTCCCGCGCAGGCGGGAACCCAAGTCAACAAGCACACCACAAACGCTATTTACGCTCCCACACCTTCATCATATCCTCCGACCCCTGCGTCCTGATCCCGTTATCCGACAGGATCGACTCGGTCGCCGCCAGCGTCGCCTGGCGCGGCAGAATCATGGTTTCGCCGTAGCGCTGGTCGAAGCGCAGCACCACCTGCTCGTCCTTCAAGTCGCGCAGCAGTTCCACCAGGTGGCGCAGGCTGCGCACGCTCTGGCCGTTCACCGATTCGATCACCGAGCCGAAGCGGTTGTTGTAGCCGCTTACCAGCTTGTGCGGGAAGAACGGCGCGCTGATCACCACCAGCTCTTCGCGCTCCGGCGTGGGCGAATCGCCGCGCCGCGTGACCAGGGGGCTGGCGTTGAAGGCATAGGCGTTCATCCCCGGCGCGCTGCCGGCGACAAAGCTCATGAATTCGCTGGTCGCGCGCGAGAAGGTAACCGGGCCATAGATGAAATAGGACGGATAGCCGCCGTCCAGGTCCGAGATCAGGAGCGGACGCGGGCCGGTGGCAGGCACCTCGACCTTATTCTCCTTGCCGCCGCGGATGATCGTCATCGGCACCTTGCCGTTCTTCGCCACCTGCTGGATGCGGTACTGGAAGCGCACGCGCAGGTTCGAGCCCAGCTTGACCATGCCCTGGTTGTCGACCGCGTATTCCCCGATATGGGTGATCACGTCCCATTCCTTCAGCGGCCAGCTGGCGTCGACCCGGTAGGGGCGGTGCACCACCGCGCCTTCGACCGATTTGTCGAGCTTGAGGAACTGGCGCAGCGCCGGGTTCTCCAATGTCTGCACGCTGTCGTGCAGCAGCGGCTTGCCGTCGTAGCGGCCGTCGGCCACGTCGCGCAGGAACAGTTCGATTTCTTCATTGGGGATCACATAGCCGATGTTCTGCGCGTTGGCCGCGCCCGCGAAGGCCAGGCCGACCATGCGCTCGCCCGAGATCACCGGGCCGCCGCTGTTGCCGGGATTGATCGGGGCATCGATCTGGATCCGCAGGCCCGAGCTGAAGGCGCCGTAGTTGACGAACTCCACGCGCGAGACGATGCCGGTGGTGGTCGACAGCGAGTTGCCGCCGACCGGATAGCCGTAGGCGAACACCTGCTGGCGCACGTCGGGCAGCACGGGCGCCCGCGGCACCGGCGGGCGCTTGTCGAAGAAGGAAGGGTCTTCCAGTTCCAGCACGGCCAGGTCGATGCCGCGCGCCAGCGCGATCACCTTGGCGGCCACCTTGTCGCCGGACTGGCTGGCCTGCACCTCGACCTGGCTGGCATAGCCGACCACGTGGGCATTGGTCAGGATGCGCTTGCCCTCGATGATGACGCCGGAACCAGTGACCGAGCTTGGCGCCGCCTTGGTCCAGGGTTTATAGGGTTCGGGACGGCGGATCGTGGCGAAGATCTTCACCACCGAGTTCTCGACCGCGGGCAGGACCGGCGCGGGCACGGCGCTCTTGGCGGCAGGGGGCGCAACTGCGGGAGCAACGGCGGGCGCCGGGGCCGGAGCGGGGGCAGGCATGGCCTGGGCTTCGGGCGGCACGGTATCCTGGGCGTGCGCGGCGCCGCAGACGGCTAGGGCGAGGGCGGCCAGGCGCAATGTCGGCAGAGTCTTCATGGTTTCCTTCGGTTGGACGGTTCAGGATGCATCCAGAAGAATAACCACAGGCGCCGCAAAAGGAAACACGAGAATCGTCGCGGAGGATGGCGTGGCCTTCCTCCGCGACGTGGCGGCCAGGCTTACTGCTTGACGAACTTGAGCGTCATGCGGTCGCTCTCGCCGATGGCGAGGTACTTCTCGCGGTCCTTGTCCTTGTTGGACAGCACCGGCGGCAGGGTCCACACGCCTTTTTCATGGTCGGCGGTGTCCTTCGGATTGGCGTTCACCTCCGACTTGGCGGCCAGCTTGAAGCCGGCGCGTTCTGCCATGCGGATCACATACGCCTCGTGCATATAGCCGCTCGAGGCCTTGGCATCCTGCTCCATCTTGGCCGGCAGGCGGTGCTCGACCACGCCCAGCACGCCGCCCGGTTTCAGGACCTTGTGCGCCTCTTTCAGGACGGTGAGCACGGCGTCGTCGCCGTTGCCCAGCCAGTTGTGCAGGTTGCGGAAGGTGACCACCATGTCGACGCTGTTCGGGGCGCCCAGCGCGATGCTGCCAGGTGGCGCGAACTGGACCGGGGTCACCTTGCCGTACACGGCGCCATTGGCCGCCAGCCTGTCGCGGAAGGCCTTGCCGCCGCGGCTCTCGGCGTCCGGCACGGCGCCATACAGCTTGCCCTGGTCGCGCAGATAGGGCGCCAGGATCTCGGTGTACCAGCCGCCGCCCGGCGACAGCTCGATCACCGTCATGGTCGGCTTGATGCCGAAGAAGGTCAGGGTTTCGTAAGGATGGCGATAAGTGTCGCGGGCCTTGTTGGCGGCGGCGCGGTGTTCGCCGGCGATGGCGGATTTCAGGGCGTCGTCCGCGTGCGCGGCGCCGGCAAGGCCGGTTGCCAGCATCGCGGCCAGGATCAGTCGTTTCATCGTGCGAGGTCTCCTTGATGGGTCGGACGGCAGGCGGTTCGCCGCCGTCAACCCGAAGATGATCGAACAGGCAACCTCCATAGTCAAGCGTTCCGCGTATATGCTTATGCGTGGAATATTCATCGTACAGACAGTGCCCAGCACAGGCAGAGAACACTGCATTGAGGTGGCACAAAGATTGCCTATTCAAAACGTTAAGTCGATGCTATCGTTGAGAGGTTTGCCGCGTGGCACACAGGCAAATCCACAACAAAAGCGATGTACATACAAGAGCGGCGCCGAGCTGTTTTGCGGAACCGCTGCCCGGAAGTAGGTCATTCAGGAGAACACATGGAACGCCGTACCTTTCTCAATCTCAGCAGCCTGGCCGCCGCCTCGATGCTGCTGCCATTCGGTCGCGCGATCGCTGCCGAGGAACTGGTCAGCACGATGCCCGTCGCCGCCAAGAAGGCCCTGGCCGACGTCGCGCTGAACGCCGCCACCAAGGCCGGCGCCAGCTACGCCGACGTGCGCATCGGCCGCTACCTCAACCAGTTCATCACCACCCGCGACCTGAATGTCGAGAACGTGGCCAATACCGAATCGGCCGGCGTCGGCGTGCGCGTGATCGTGAATGGCGCCTACGGCTTCGCCGCGACCTCGGACATGTCGAACGACGGCATCGCCAACGCGGCGCGCCAGGCCGTGGCGATCGCCAAGGCCAATGCAAAACTGCAGACCGAACCGGTGCAGCTTGCACCAGTCAAGGGCGTCGGTGAGGTTTCGTGGAGCACGCCGTACACCAAGGACTGGCGCACGGTGCCGATCGCGGAGAAGACCGACATGCTGATCGCCGCCAACAAGGCGGGCATGGAAGGCGGCGCCAACTTCATGCGCACGATGCTGTTCCAGGTGAACCAGCAAAAATACTTCGCATCGACCGACGGCTCGTATATCGACCAGGACGTGCATCGCCTGTGGGCCCCGGTATCGGCCACTGCGGTCGACAAGGCCACCGGCAAGTTCCGCTCGCGCGATGGCCTGAGTTCCCCGGTGGGCAAGGGCTATGAATACTTCGACGCCCGTCCCGAGCACAAGATCAAGGCCGCCGGCGGCGTCGCCACCCTGTACACCGAGACCTACGACATCGTCGAGGACGCGCGCGCCGCGGGCCGCGACGCCAAGCGCAAGCTGACCGCCAAGTCGGTCCAGCCGGGCAAGTACGACCTGATGCTCTCGCCCGAACACCTGTGGCTGACCATCCACGAGAACGTCGGCCACCCGACCGAGCTCGATCGCGTGCTGGGCTACGAGGCCAACTACGCCGGCACCAGCTTCGCCACGGTCGACAAGCTCAAGTCCAAGACCTTCAAGTACGGCGCCCCGATCGTCAACCTCTACGCCGACAAGACCACCCCGGGTTCGCTGGGCGCGATCGGCTTCGACGACGAAGGCGTCAAGACCAAGCGCTGGGACATCATCAAGGACGGCATCCTGGTCAACTTCCAGGCCACGCGCGACCAGGCCCACATCATCGGCGAGAAGGAATCGCACGGCTGCTCGTACGCGGACGGCTGGAACACGGTGCAGTTCCAGCGCATGCCGAACGTGTCGCTGGCGCCGGGCAAGGCCAGGCTGACCCCGGACGAGATGGTCAAGGGCATCAAGAAGGGCATCTACATCATCGGCGACGGTTCGTTCTCGATCGACCAGCAGCGCTACAACTCGCAGTTCGGCGGCCAGCTGTTCTTCGAGATCAAGGACGGCAAGATCGGCCAGATGCTGGAAGACGTGGCCTACCAGTCGAACACCCAGGAATTCTGGGGCGGCTGCAGCGCCATCTGCGACGAGCGCGACTGGCGCATGGGCGGCTCCTTCTTCGACGGCAAGGGACAGCCGCCGCAGATCAGCATCGTCTCGCACGGTTCGTCGACCGCGCGCTTCAACGGCATCAACGTGATCAACACCGCTCGCAAGATCGGCTAAGGCAGGGACGCACATGAGCATCTTGACCCAGGAACAAACGAAAAAGATCAGCGACCGCGTGATGTCGCTGACCAAGGCCGACGAATGCATCGTCAATATCGAAGGCAGCCGCATCGGCAATATCCGCTTCGCGCGCAATGCCGTGTCGACCGCCGGCCTGGCCGACGACACCCGCATCCAGGTGCAGGTCGCCTTCGGAAAGAAGCAGGGCACGGCCACCATCAATGAATTCGACGACAAGTCGATCGAGCGCGCCGTGCGCCGCGCCGAAGACCTGGCGAAGCTGGCGCCGGACAATCCGGAATTCATTCCGGCGATCGCCAAGACCGAGTACAAGAAGTCGGACACTTTCGTCCAGAAGACCGCCGACATCGATCCGGAATACCGCGCGCAAGCCGCCGCCTACGCGATCGAGGGTTGCCGCAAGCGCGGCCTGGTCTCGGCCGGCTTCTTCACCGACCGCACCAGCTTCGAGACCATCGCCAACTCCAACGGCCTGTTCGGCCACCAGGATTCGAGCTCGCTCGACTTCACCCTGACCGTGCGTACCGAAGACGGCCGCGGTTCGGGCTGGGTCAAGCGTTCGGCGCGCGACGTCACCAGGTTCGACCCGCGCGAAGCGGCCGAGATCGCGATCGAGAAGGCACTGCGCTCGGTCGACGCCAAGGCGCTGGAGCCGGGCCGCTACACCGTGATCATGGAGCCGGCCGCGACGTCGGACCTGCTGTCCTTCATGCTGGGCGGCTTCGACGCGCGCCGCGCCGACGAGGGCCGCAGCTTCCTGTCCAAGGCCGGCGGCAAGAACCGCCTGGGCGACAAGCTGTTCGACAGCCAGGTGAACATCTGGTCCGATCCGTGGGACAAGGACGTCGCCGTGCTGCCGTGGGACGAGAGCATGCTGCCGCGCGAACGCGTGGAGCTGGTCAAGGACGGCAAGATCAACGCCCTCGACTACTCGCGCTACTGGGCGCAGCAGAAGAAGCAGCGCGCGGTGGGCGCGGCCGGCAACATCATCATGGCCGGCACCAACAAGACCACCGAAGAGCTGATCGCCAATACCAAGAAGGGCGTGCTGGTCACCCGCACCTGGTACATCCGCATGGTGGACCCGCAATCGGTGCTGCTGACCGGCCTGACCCGCGACGGCACCTTCTACGTCGAGAACGGCAAGATCAAGCATCCGATCAAGAACTTCCGTTTCAACGAAAGCCCGGTCTCGATGCTGAACAATATCGAGGAAATCGGCAAGCCTGCCGTGATCGGCGCCGATGAAGCGCGTTATTCGATGCTTATCCCGGCGATGAAGATCCGCGACTTCAACTTCACGTCGCTGTCGGACGCGGTGTAATAAGGCCTGGACTAGCCTGCGACCTCGGCACCGTCGTTCCCGCGCAGGCGGGAACCCAAGTTTTTCAGCGCAGTGGCTGCGCATGCAAACTTAGGTTCCCGCCTGCGCGGTAACGACGTGCCAACGCTAACGCAAGTGCAAGCGCCAACGCGAGCACATGCAAACGCAAACGCAAACGGATAAGACACACATGGAACGTCGACAATTCCTGCAAATCGGCGCCGGCACTGCTGGCGCCATGCTCATTCCGGTCTTCGGCAACGCGATCGCGGCCGAAGACCTCCTCAAACCGATGGCGGCGAGCGCCAAGAAGGTCCTGGCCGATACCGCCATGGGCGCGGCCACGCAAGCCGGCGCGTCCTATTGCGACGTGCGCATCGGCCGCTATCTGAACCAGTTCATCATCACGCGCGACCTGAACGTCGAAAGCATCAACAACACCGAATCGAGCGGCGTGGGAGTGCGCGTGATCGCCGACGGCGCCTACGGCTTCGCCTCGACCAACAGCATGACTGCCGACGGCGTCGCCCAGGCCGCGCGCCAGGCGGTGGCGATCGCCAAGGCCAACGCCAGGCTGCAGACCGAGCCGGTGCGCCTGGCGCCGGTGAAGGGCGTCGGCGAAGTGGCGTGGGCCACGCCGATCAAGAAGGATTGGCGCACTTTGCCGGTCAAGGAAAAGGCCGACATGCTGATCGCCGCCAACAAGGCCGGCCTGGACGCGGGAGCGAACTTCATGACCGCCTCGCTGTTCCAGATCAACCAGCAAAAATACTTCGCGTCGACCGACGGCTCCTACATCGACCAGGACGTGCACCGCCTGTGGGCTCCGATCAACGCTACCGCGGTCGACCAGAAGACCGGCAAGTTCCGCTCGCGCGGCGGCCTGGGCGCCCCGGCCTCGATGGGCTATGAATATTTCGACGCCCGTGCCCAAGACAAGGTGCGCGCCGCCGGCGGCGTCACCACGCTGTACACCAAGTCCTACGACATCGTCGAGGATGCGCGCCTGGCCGGCAAGCAGGCACGCGAGAAGCTTTCCGCCAAGTCGGTCGAGCCGGGCAAGTACGACCTGGTGCTCTCGCCCGAACACTTGTTCTTGACGATACACGAGAACGTCGGCCATCCGACGGAACTGGACCGCGTGCTCGGCTTTGAGGCCAACTACGCCGGCACCAGCTTCGTGGGGCTCGACAAGTGGCAGAGCAAGAAATTCAAGTACGGCGCCGAGCGCGTCAACTTCGTGGCGGACCGCACCACGCCGGGTTCGCTGGGCCTGATCGGCTACGACGACGAAGGCGTGCCGGCCAAGCAGTGGGACATCATCCGCGACGGCATCCTGGTCAACTACCAGGCCACGCGCGACCAGGCTCATATCATCGGCGAAAAGGAATCGCATGGCTGCTCGTATGCCGACAGCTGGAGCACGGTGCAGTTCCAGCGCATGCCGAACGTCTCGCTGGAGCCGGGCAAAGCGCGCCTGACGCCGGACGAGATGATCAAGGACGTCAAGAAGGGCATCTACATCCTGGGCCGCGGTTCCTACTCGATCGACCAGCAGCGCTACAACTTCCAGTTCGGCGGTACGCTGTACTATGAGATCAAGAACGGCAAGATCACCGGCCCGCTCGAGGACGTGGCCTACCAGGCGAACACCCAGGAATTCTGGAATGCCTGCTCGGCCATCTGCGACGAGCGCGACTGGCGCATGGGCGGCTCCTTCTTCGACGGCAAGGGCCAGCCGAGCCAGGTGAGCGCGGTGTCGCACGGGTCGAGCACCACCCGCTTCAACGGCATCAATGTCATCAATACCGCACGCAAGATCGGATAAGGAGACCAGGATGAAAGCGCTGAATCAAGAACAAGCAAAACGCATCACCGATCGCGTGCTGGCGTTGTCGAAAGCCGACGAGTGCACCGTGGCGATCGAAGGCAGCCGTGTCGGCAACGTGCGCTTCGCGCGCAATAGCGTGTCGACCGCCGGCCTGACCGAAGACATGCAGCTGAACGTGCGCGTGGCCTTCGGCAAGCGCAGCGGCACCGCCGTGGTCAATGAGTTCGACGACAAGTCGCTGGAAAAAGCCGTGCGCCGCGCCGAGGAACTGGCCAAGCTGGCGCCCGAGAATCCAGAGTTCATGCCGGCCATCGCGAAGCAGGAATACCGCGCCACCACCACCTTCGTGCCCAAGACCGCGGCGATCGACCCGGACTTCCGGGCAGAGGTGGCGGCCACCTGCATCGAGCTGGCGCGCAAGAACAAGCTGGTCACCGCCGGCTTCTTCACCGACAGCACGCGCTTTGCGACCATGGCCAATTCGACCGGCGTGTTCGGCCACCAGGACTTCACCGACCTGTCGTTCAGCCTCACCGCGCGCACCGAAGACGGCCGTGGTTCCGGCTGGGTGACCCGTTCGGCGGTCGACGCCGCGCGCTTCGACGCGCGCGAGGCGGCCGAGGTGGCGATCGAGAAGGCGCTGCGTTCGGTCGAGGCGCGTGCGCTGGAACCGGGCCGCTACACCGTGATCCTGGAGCCGGCGGCGACCTCTGAAATCCTCGGCAATATGTTCAGCGCCTTCGATGCGCGCTCGGCCGACGAGGGCCGCAGCTTCCTGTCGAAAGCCGGTGGCAAGAACCGCCTGGGCGACAAGCTGTTCGACAGCCAGGTGAACATCTGGGCCGACCCGTGGGACAAGGACGTGCCGGTGGCGCCGTGGGACAACGAATCGCTGCTGGCGCGCGAACGCACGCAGCTGGTCAAGGATGGCCGCGTCGCCTCGCTCGACTACTCGCGCTATTGGGCCCAGAAGACCGGCAAGCGCGCTACCGCGGGCCACGGCAATATGATCATGGAAGGCGGCAGCAAGTCGCTGGAAGAGCTGATCGCGGGCACCAGGAAGGGCATCGTGGTCACCCGCACCTGGTATATCCGCATGGTCGATCCGCAGTCGCTGCTGCTCACGGGCCTGACCCGCGACGGCACCTTCTATGTCGAGAACGGCAAGATCAAGTACCCGCTCAAGAACTTCCGCTTCAACGAGAGCCCGGTCACGATCCTGAACAATATCGATGAGCTGGGCAAGCCTACGACCATCGGCGGCGACGAAGTGCCGTTCCAGATGGTGCTGCCGCCGATGAAGGTGCGCGACTTCAACTTTACCTCGCTGTCCGACGCGGTCTAGCGATCGAGCGTTTACATGGCAAGTTACGACTTCTACTTCACGCGCCTGATGTACGAATCGGGCAACTGGGACGTAGATATCCGCATGCCCAGCAACGTGCTGAACTCCCTGGTGGAGTACACCACGTTGCGGGTGGATACGACCGAGCGCATGGTGGCCCTGTCGGATCCGAAGATGCTGCAGGCGCCGTTCTGCTACCTGGCCGGCCACAAGCTGGTGCAGTTCACCCCGGCGGAACGGAGCAATTTCGAGAAGTACGTGCGCGGCGGGGGCTTCGTCTTCGTGGACGACTGCAACCACGACATCGACGGCCTGTTCGCCAAGTCGTTCGAGGCCGAGATGGCGAAGATCTTCGGGCTGCATGCGCTCAAGAAGATCCCGAACAACCATCCGCTGTACTCGTGCTTCTTCAAGTTCGAGGACGGGCCGCCGACGACGTCGATGGAACTCAATGGCTGGGGCGACGACCTGGTGCACGAGTACCTGAAGGCGATCGAGATCGGTGGACGCGTGCGCGTGCTGTACTCGAACAAGGACTATGGCTGCGAATGGGATTACGACTTCCGCAACAAGCGTTTTCTCGCGGTCGACAACACCCGCTTCGCGGTGAACATCATTCAATATGCGTTGGGAGCATGACCAGTGTCGCAACAAGATGCAGTAGCGTGGAATGAACAGGATATCGCCGCCCTGACGGCGAAAGTGGGTGCGCTGAAAGCCAGCATGGCGCGTGTGATCATCGGCCAGGAAGAGGTGGTCGACCTGCTCGTCACCTGCCTGCTGGCAGGCGGCCACGCGCTGGTCGAAGGCGTGCCGGGGCTGGGCAAGACCTTGCTCGTCAAGTCGCTGTCGCAAGCCACCGACATGCAGTTCCGCCGGGTGCAGTTCACGCCCGACCTGATGCCGTCGGATATCGTCGGCACCGAGATCCTGGAAGAAGACGCCGCGACCCACCAGCGCGTGTTCCGCTTCCAGCCCGGCCCGGTATTCACCCAGGTGCTGCTGGCCGACGAGATCAACCGCGCCCCACCCAAGACCCAGTCGGCGCTGCTGGAGGCGATGCAGGAGCGCTCGGTGACCTTCGCCGGCCAGACCCATACACTGCCGCGTCCCTTCTTCGTGCTGGCCACGCAGAACCCGATCGAGCAGGCCGGCACCTATCCGTTGCCCGAGGCCCAGCTCGACCGCTTTTTGCTGCGCATCGACGTCGTCTATCCGACCGAGGACGAGGAAGTGCTGATGGTCTCGCGCACCACCCACGCCGGCTTGCAGGATGCCGAGCCGGTGATGGACGTCGAGACCCTGCTGCGCCTGCAGCAGCTGGTGCGCGACATCGAGATTGGCGAGCACCTGGTGCGCTATGCGACGCGCCTGGTGCGCGCAACGCGCCCGAGCGAGACCACGGTCGAGGCGGTGAAAAAGCACATCGGCTGGGGCGCCGGCCCGCGCGCCGGCCAGGCGCTGGTGCTGGCATCCAAGGCGCGCGCGCTGATGCAGGGCCGCCTGGCGGTGACCCGCGACGACATCGGGGCCATGCTGCTGCCGGTGCTGGCGCACCGCGTGCTGCGCAACTTCGAGGCCGAAGCCGACGGCATCGCCATCGCCGACGTGCTGCAGGCCCTGCAGAGCGAAATCAAGGTGCCGTAACCGGCGTTCGTACCATGTCGCTTGCGAACACCGCGCTGATCGCGCATACAAGGAAGCTCGACCTCGTCATCCGCCACGTCTTGGCCGGCCTGGGCCACGGCATCCACGCCGGACGCGAACGCGGGGCGGGTGTCGAGTTCTCGGAATACCGCGCCTATGTGCCCGGCGACGAGTGGCGCCGCGTCGACTGGAAACTGGCGGCGCGCGCCGACCGTTATTTCGTGCGCGAGGCCGAGCGCGACAGCCATGTGGCGGTCTGGCTGGTGCTCGATGCCAGCGCCTCGATGGCCGAACCGAGCCGCAGCGCCCCAGGCATCGACAAGCTGGCCTACGCGCGCATGCTGCTCGGCTGTGTCGCCGCGATCGCGCAGCGCCAGGGCGATGCCTTCGGCCTGGTGGTGCTCGGCGGCGGCAAGGTGGCGTTCACGCCGGCCTTGCGCGGACCGCGCCACTTGCAGCGCGTGCTGTCCCAGCTCCAGCGCGCCGAACCGGATGGCGAGCTGCCGGATACCGCGACCCTGAAGGCAAGCCTGCACTTCGCCCAGTCGCCGAGCGCGATCTATGCGGCCAGCGACCTGCTCGACTGGCCGTCGCCGCTGTCGGTGGCCCTGACGCGCCTGCGCCAGATGCGCCACGACGTGCGCGTGCTGGGCCTGCAGACCCAGGCCGAGGTCGACGCCAGCTTTTCCAGCGACCTGGCCTACTGCGACCCGGAACGTCAAGAAGGCGTGTTCCGCTTTGGCGCCGATCTGAAGGAAGGCTACCGCCGCAACCGCGAAGCCCACTTCGGCGCCGTCACGGCCCAGTGCCGCAAGAACGATATGCCGTTGACGATGGCCGCGATCGAGCAGTCGCCGATCGAGGTCCTGCGGCGCTGGTTGCGCCGTCCCGGAAGGTAACTCATGAATGCACTCTGGTGGCTCGCGCTGCCCATTCTCATCCTGCCGATCTGGTGGCACCGCAAGAAGCGCGTGCAGAACCAGGCCGCGCCGATGGCGACCGCGCGCTTCCTGCCGCGCACCGAGCCGCGCCAGACCCGCGTCTGGCGTTGGAGCGATCCGCTCTTGCTGCTGGTGCGCTGTCTGCTGCTGGCCGTCCTCATCGCCTGGCTGGCCGACCCGGTCTATCCGTGGCGCGGCGATACGGTCGTGATGACGCAAGGCGCCGAGCCGGCATGGGTCGAGCGCGAAGCGACGCAAGCCGGCCTGGCGAACGCCGAGCGTGTCACGCTGCCCGCCGCACAGGCCCTGGGCTGGGTGCACACGCACGAGCGCGAGTGGCGATCGGACGCGCGGCTGCTGGTGCTGGGCGACGTGCCGATGCCGGCGGCCAGACCGGCGTTCGGCCGGGCGGTCGAGGTGCGCACCCAGGCCGCCGCGTCCGCCAAGGTCGAGCGCCACGTCTATATCGCCAGCGAGCGTGCGGCCGAATGGCGCCGCATGTTCGCGGCGCAGGGCGGTCTCGAAACCATCATCGTCGACGACGCGCCGGGCGCCGCGACCTCGCTGATCGTGTGGGACCGCGCTGAAGCTCCGCCCGCCGCGCTGCGCGCGCCGTTGTGGTGGGTGACGCAGCCGTCGGCCTTCCCCGAGCTGGTCAAGGCGCGCGTGATCGATGGCCTGCGCTACGCCGACAGTGCGCGCGGCCGCCTGTGGCATCATGCCGACTGGCCCCCACGCGACGCGGATGCCGCGCGTGCGCTGCTCGACGATTGGCAGCAGCTGCACGTGGGCCCGCGCCACTTCATGCTGGCGCCGCAGACGTTCGCGGCGGTCGATGGCGCCAATGCGCCCGAACCGAGCGGCGCGCTGCGCGGTGTCCTGCTGGCCATCCTGGCCGCACTTTTTGTACTGGAAAGGAGTCTCACGCATGCACGGAGGCGTTGAGATCACCAAACGGGTATGGCGCGCAGCCCAGCTGCGCCGCCTGCCGCTGTGGATACTGGGCGCGCTGCCATGGCTGGCGATTCCTTCGGGGCCGGGCCTGCTGGCCTGGGCCGGCTGGTGCGCGCTGGACTGGGTCAAGCTGCGCCGCCGCGTCACCTTCGAGTGGACCGCGTGGCTGGATGGCGCCGTGCCCGAGATGGAAGACAGCGCGGCGCTGCTCGAGGCGGCCGATTCCCCGATCGCGCGCTTGCAGCAACAGCGCCTGTTCGACCGCCTGGACGCCGTCATCTCGCCGGCCCAGCTGCGCCAGATCGTCGCGCGCTACGTCTCGACTGGTTATCCGATCGTCCTGGTCAGCGCCGTGCTGGCGGGGATGGTGTGGTATGCGACCACCAGGCCGTCGGATGGCTCGGCCCCTGTGGCGCCGACCCCGGTCGGCAGCGCGACCGCAGCCACGCTGGCCGGGCTCACCATCAAGCTGGCGCCGCCGGCCTATACCGGCGTCAAACCATCCGAATCCGGCCCGGGCGACCTGCAGGTGCCGGAACAGACCGTCGTCAGCTGGTGCCTGAAGGAAGGCACGGCGGGTAACAACAAGATAGAACTGGGCAACGGCCAGGTGCTCGAGCCGGGCAAGGAGTGCGCGCGCTGGACCGCCACCGAATCGGTGGTGTGGCGCTGGCGCGGCAATCGGCACACACTGCGCGTGATCCCCGACGAGCCGCCCGAGATCACGATCACTGCGCCAACCCAGATGATCCAGGATCTGCGCGAAAACGCGACCGGCACCGCGATGGCGATCCAGATCCGCGACGACTACGCGATCCGGCGCTCCACGCTGCACATGACGCTGGCGCGCGGCAGCGGCGAGAACGTCAAGTTCACCGACCGCGAGATGCCGCTGCCGGCCTCCAGCGATCCGAAGCGGCGTGACTGGTCGAAGCAATGGTCGCTCGCCGAGCTGGAAATGGAACCGGGCGACGAGCTGTATTTCTTCGTGCGCGCGACCGACAACGCCGGCCGTCCCCAGACCGTGCAGTCGCCCACCTACACCGTGCGCCGGCCTGCGCCGGAGCAGGAGGCCGAAGAGGAGAGCGCGGCGATGCCGTCACTGGTCAAGCCGGCTTCGCTGCGCAGCCAGCGCCAGATCATCATCGATACCGAACAGCTGATCGCCGACATGCGCGGCACGAAGATGGCAGCTGACGACGTGCGCGACCGCAGCGAACGCATTGCCAACGACCAGGCGCAGCTGCGCCGGCGCTATGGCCAGTTCCTGGGCGAGGAATCGTCGCTGTTCGCCGACAACGCCGGTGCCGGCATGGCCGGTGCGCAAAAAGCGGACGACCATGACGATCACGAAGGCCACGACCACGGTCCCGGCGAGCATCCGCATGAGGAGGGCCACGGCCACGACCACGGCAGCCCGAACACCCGCAAGAGCGCCATCGTGAACGAGACCCAGCACATCCTTGAAACCTACGGCCACGCCCATGACGAGGCCGAGAACGCGACGATGTACGACGAGAGCACCAAGAAGGTGCTGCGCCGCGCGCTGGTGGCGATGTGGGATGCCGAGAAGTCGCTGCGCGCCATCGCGCCGAAGACTGCCTTGCCGCCCGAGCACAAGGCCCTGGAAGCGATCAAGGAGTTGCAGCAGGCCGAACGCATCTACCTGCACAAGACCGCCTTCACGCCGCCGCCGATCAAGGAAGAAAAACGCATGACCGGCGAGATGGCGGGCGCCGCCAGCTACCGCCGCGAACAGGCCGGCGAGGGTTCGCCGCTGCCGGAAGAGCTGCGCGCATTGGTGGCCGCCCTGTCCGGCGAAGCCGCATTGCCGTCGCTGTGGATGCGCACCGCCAATGACTGGGTGCGTACGCGCTTGAAAGACGACGAGCAGCGCCTGGCAGCCCAGCGCGCGATCCAGGACGTGGCCGACGGCTGCATCGCCTGCCGCCCGGTGCTGCGCGCCTGGCTGCGCACCGGCGCCGGCGAGGGCCAGGTGCTGCTGCAGGCCACCAGCAAGGTCGAGACCCCGTTCGCACGCCACTGGCGCGAGGCGGGCGCGCCATGAACCAGACCCTACTCATTGGCCTGATCGCCCTGGCCGGCATCGTCAGCGCCGCGCTCTACCTGCGCCGCCGCCAGTGGCTGGACGCGCTGCTGATCGTCGTCGCGGCCACCGCCCTGGGCCTGTTCGCGGCCGACCTGCGCGTGCCGGGCGAGGCCGGCCGCACGCTCGCGGTCGATCCCGCTGCGCCGCCGCGATCGCTGGAAGGGGTGATTGCCCTGCGTCTCGAAGGCGATGGCCTGCGCGCCGCCGCATGGAGCGATCTGCCGGCGCTGCCGCTCGCCTGGAGCGCGCCGAAGGGCGGCGCGCTGCGCCTGGACTTCCCGAGCCAGGTGGCGCTGGGCCGGCTGTTCACCCTGACGGTCGAGCGCGAGGACAAGACTGAAGCCCGCCTGGAACTGCTGGCCGAAAACGGCCAGCCGATCGCGCAGGCGCGCGGCGCCGGCAAGCTGACCGTCGAGTGGATGCCGCCGGTAGCCGAACGCGTCGTCCTCAAGGCACGCGTGCTGGATGCGAAGGACAAGGTCGTGGCCGAAGGCCCGGTGCCGTTCACCGTGCATGAGCCGGCCCAGTTGCAGGTGGTCGGCCGCTTCGGCGCGCCATCGTTCGACCTGCGTGTGCTGAACGATTTAATGGCCGGCAGCGGCGCGCTGCTCGACTGGCAGGTCACGCTGGGCCGCGACGTCACCCGTACCGAGGCGCCGCGCGAAGAGATGACGGCGCCGAACCTGATGGTGATCGACGCCGCCCGCTTCGAGCGCATGGGCGCCGGCGAACGCGCGTCCCTGCTGGGGCGAGTGGGCGACGGGATGCCGTTGCTGGTGCTGGGCGGGAATGCGAACGACCCGGGCGTCTGGTCGCGCACCCTGCAATTGCCGCTGCGCGTGCAGCCGCTGGGGGGTATGCTGGAAGCGCCGCTGGAGATGCCGCTGGCGCCGATGTTGCCGACGGCGCGCGACGCCGGTCCCTGGACCGGGTCAAGCGACATGGTCTGGACCCGCGACTGGAAGAAGGGGCGCATCGCCTGGCTGGGCGTGAGCGAATGGCATCGCCACGCGATCGCCGAACCGCGCAAGCTGGCGCTGTGGTGGCAGGGTGTGCTCGACCGCGTCGGTGTCGAGCGCCGCCAGGAGACCGAATGGCTGGCTCCCGTCGAGATGCCGCTGCCCGGACAGCGCCTGGAAGTCTGCGCCCGCGGCGTCGATGGCGAGGTCGCGTTCCCGGAACTGAAACAGGTCTTGCGCTGGCAAGCCCGCGCCGATCGCATCGATGCTTCCTGCGTTGCGCTGTGGCCGCAGAAGTCCGGCTGGCTGCAGATCGCGGACCGCAAGGCGCGCGCGCATGCCGTCTATGTGTATGCTGCCAACGACTGGCCGCAATGGCAGGCCATGCAACGGCGCGATGCCACGGCGCGTTACGCCGCCCGCACGCCGCTTGCCGCCCAGGACGGACCGACACGCCCGATGCCGGCCTGGCCGTTCGCCCTGGCCTTCGCCGCGGCGATGCTGGCGCTGTGGTGGCGCGAGCGCCGCTGAAAGGCTCCGGAGTCGCCCGCGCGCGACTCCGTCGCTTCTCCTTTCCGGTTAGAGTATTAGGCAAGAACTCCAGAAGAACCGGCATTCGTGCGGAATCGGGTCACGTCTACCATCTGCAGAGTTCGACCCCGATTTTT
The DNA here is from genome assembly GCF_057657035.1 of Massilia sp. Soil_C_3. Lineage (NCBI taxonomy): Bacteria > Pseudomonadati > Pseudomonadota > Betaproteobacteria > Burkholderiales > Oxalobacteraceae > Massilia > Massilia sp. Soil_C_3. Next base: position 87,634 of record NZ_JBDGJG010000014.1, on the reverse strand, counting down.
CCGACTCGACTCCCTATGTCCCGAACCCTGAAAGCATTGCGGCAACAGCTGGTCGAGTGCCTGCGGCGCGCGGCGCCCGGCGACGGCCTGCACATCACGGCGGTGCCGAAGCTCAAGCTGCTGCGTGCGTCCAGCGCGTCGTCGATGGCCGAGGTGCTGTACGAACCGGCCCTATGCCTGCTGGTCCAGGGACGCAAGCAGTTGCTGGTGGGCGAAGCGCGCATCGACTACGACCGCTCGCAGCACCTGGTCGCCGTGCACGACATTCCGGTCTCGGGCCAGGTGGTCGAGGCATCGCCCGATGCGCCCTACCTGAGCGTCTGGCTGGACATCGATCCGGTGGTGGTGGGCTCACTCCTGCTGGGCCAGGGAGTACCGGCAGCGCCCGCGCCGGCGCTCGACGACGTCACGCTCGGCATCTATACCGCGCGCACCGACGCGGCGCTGCTGGACGCGGTGCTGCGCCTGTGCCGGCTGCTCGAGACGCCCGAGCACATCCCCGAGCTGGCGCCGCTGTACTATCGCGAGGTCATGTACCGCCTCCTGAGCGGCGAAGGCGGCGGGCGCCTGGCGCAATTCATGACGCCGGGGACGCAGTCGCACCGGATGCGCGTCGCCACCCAGCAGATTACCCTGCGCTACAAGGAGCCGCTGCGCATGGGCGAGATCGCGCAGGCGGCGAATATGAGCCAGTCCTCGCTGCACCACCACTTCAAGCTCGCCACCAATATGACGCCCCTGCAGTACCAGAAGCGATTGAGGCTGCAGGAAGCGCGGCGCCTGCTGGTGTTCGAGGCGATCAGCGTGGCCAGCGCGGCGCACCGGGTCGGCTACGAGAGCGCATCGCAGTTCAGCCGCGAGTACACGCGCGCTTTCGGCATCAGTCCCTCGCAGGACGTGCGCGAACTGCGGTCATCGCTGTTCCAGTCGCGTGGCGGCAGGCCACCGGGCCTGGACCAATTGAGCCAGGCCGAGCGCGCCACCTGGGCCGCCGTCGGCCAGGCCATCACGGCCGAACCGGCGGCCTGAGCGGAGAGGGCGTCGGCATGCAAGGGTTAGCATCCCATCACGCGCAACAGCGCCTGCTCGACGTCCTGCTGCGCGTCGCGCCGGGCGACGGCCTGCACGTGACAAAGGTGCCGAACCTGAAGCTGGTGCGCGTCTCCGGACCGACCGCCCTGGGCCAGGTGCTCTATCAGCCCGGCCTTTGCCTGCTGGCGCAGGGATCGAAACAGCTGCTCGTGGGCGATACCCGCATCGTCCACGACAGCGCACGCCATATGGTGTTTGCGCACGACATCCGGGTGTCGGGGCAGGTGGCCGAGGCGTCGCCCGGGAAACCGTATCTGTGCGTCTGGCTCGACATCGATCCCACGGTGATCGCCAGCCTGCTGCTGGAAGATGCACAGCAGGCCGCGCCATTGCCGGTGGGCGTGGACGCCACCTTCGGCATCCATACCGCCAGCACCGACGACGACCTGCTCGACGCCGTGCTGCGCCTGTGCCGACTGCTCGAGACGCCGCGCCATATTCGCCAGCTCGCGCCCCTGGTCTACCGCGAAATCATGTATCGCCTCCTGAGCGGCGAAGGGGGCTGGCAGTTGGCGCATTTCATGACGCCCGGCACCCAGCCGCACCGCATCCGGCTGGCGGCCCAGCAGATCACGCTGCGCTACAAGGAGCCGCTGCGTATGGAAGAGATCGCGCAGGCGGCGAATATGAGCCAGTCGTCGCTGCATCATCACTTCAAGCTGGCCACCAGGATGACGCCCCTCCAATACCAGAAGCAGCTGCGCCTGCAGGAGGCGCGCCGTCTGCTGGTGTTCGAGGCGGCCACCGTGGCCAGCGCGGCGCACCGGGTCGGCTACGAAAGCGCCTCGCAATTCAGCCGCGAGTACACGCGCGCCTTCGGCATCAGTCCCTCGCAGGACGTGCGCGAGCTGCGTTCCTTCCTGTTGCAGCCCGCGTCCGGCGTGCCGGACGGCCAGCTTCAGAAGGTATAGTCCGCCTTCACGTAGGCCGAGCGCCCATTCATGCCGAACGGGCAGGTCTCCCAGCAGTGCGTGAAGCCCATCTGCGGGAAGGGCGCCGCGCGCTCGGGATCCCAGCGCGTCGGATAGGTGTCGAACAGATTGTTCACGCCCGCCGACAGCGCCAGGTTCTTGTTGAATGCATAGCGTCCGGTCAGGTCGACGATCCACTTGGCGCCCCAGGTCTGCACGAACGGCGCCGTGAAGCCCTGGCCCTGCACCTCGCCGAAGTAATTGGCGCGCGCCGTCACGTTCCACGGGCCGGTGGTGTAGTCGGCCGACACCACGTGGTGCTTGCGCGGCTGGCCGCGTTCGATCAGCGTTACCTGGGCGTCGTCGAACAGCTGGGCGCCGGTGAGCACCGGCGACTGCGAGTGACGATCGTCGACCTCGGTCTTGTTGAAGCCCAGCTGGCCCGACAGCACAAGGGTCGAGCCCTGGCCCCGGATGGTCTGCTGCGCCACCAGGTCCAGGCCGGTGGTGATGGTGTCGATCGCATTGGTGAAGAACTGGGCCTGGCCCACGCGCAGCGGATCGAGGATGTTGCGGATCGGGCAGGCGGTCGGCGTCGCGCAGGGGCCGGACTCGGGCGCGATATTGCTGGAAAAGACGATGCGGTCGTCGATCTTCGTGCGATACACGTCGGCGGTGAGCGAGAAGCCCTGGGTCGGGCGCAGGATCATGCCGATGCTGGCGCTCTTCGAGGTTTCTTCCTGCAGCGGCGCGATGCCGAAGGCGCGCGTGACGGCGCTGTCTTCGCGCGCGGTGAGGGTTTCGGTCAACACGCCGGCGGCGTTCAGGTTGGTCGACACCGAGCTGTAGAACTTCTGCTGCACGCCCGGCGCCCGGAAGCCGGTCGAGGCGCTGCCGCGGATCCCGACCGTGCGGCTCGGGTCCCAGCGCAGGCTCAGTTTGCCGATGGTGGTGTTGCCGAAGTCCGAGTAGCGTTCGTGGCGCGCCGCGGCGCCGAGCGTGACGCTGTCGCCGAACTTGCGCTCGAGGTCAAGGTAGTAGGCGGTGTTGTGGCGGCCCTCGTCGACCGCGGTGCTCGGGGTGTAGCCGGGGAAGCCCTGGATGCCGGAGGCGGCGATGCCGCCGTTCTGGTCGCGGATGACGATGGCGGGATTGTTGGTGCGCCCGTACTGGTACGAGACCGGGTCGCCGGCCTCGATCTCGTAGTTATCGCGCCGCCATTCGAAGCCGGCCGCCACGAACAGCTCGCCGCCCAGCACGTTCACCGGGCCCTTGAATTCGAGGTTGAAGGTAGTCTGCTCGAACTTGAGCGTGCCAGTGTCGGCCGACGTCGGCGACTCACCGTTCTCGTACCAGTAGCTGACGTTGATCGAGTTCCGTTCGTGGAACTTGAGCTGGCTGCGGCCGTGGTTGATGCTGGCGTCGGCGTTCCAGCCGTTCGGCAGGTCGTGGCGGTAGCCGACGGCGAGCGAGGCGTCCTGCACGGTGGTCACGATATTCGGCAGGAAGCCGTTCGGATAGATCTCGGGCACGTTGCGCGAGTCTTCGGCCGGGCGGAAGAAGCCGCCCGAATCTCCCTTGCGCTTGGAGGCGCCGCCGAAGGCATACAGTTCGCCGCCGGCGGTGGGGATGGCCGAATTCAGCCACAGGTAGTAGTCCTTGGCGTTGCTGTCGCCCAGGCGCTGGGTCACGCGCGGCGGGGTCACGCGCAGCGTGTCCGGGCCGGCGCGGTTGGTCTCGTCGCGCTTCCTGGCCTCGACCGACAGGTTCAGGTAGCCGCCGTCGGCCCCCAGCGCGAAGCCGCGGTTGGCGCTGGCCGAATAGGTGTCGCCGTCGCCTTCGTCAGTGGTGCCGGCGCTGGCGCTCAGGGTGCCGTTGCCGGCGCCCTTCTTGAGGATGATGTTGATGACGCCCGCGATCGCGTCCGAGCCGTACTGCGCCGCGGCGCCGTCGCGCAGCACCTCGATCGACTGGATCGCCGACAGCGGGATCGCATTGATGTCGGTGCCGGCCGAGCCGCGGCCGATGGTCTGCTGCACGTTGACCAGGGCTTGCTGGTGGCGGCGCTTGCCGTTGATGAGCACCAGCAGCTGGTCCGGGCCCAGGCCGCGCAGGGTGGCGGGGCGGATGATGTCGGTGCCGTCGCTCACGAAGGTGCTGGTGAAGTTGAACGAGGGGTCGAGATCTTGCAGCACCTTGCCCAGTTCGAGCGTGCCGGCGGACTGGATGTCCTTGCTGTTGATGAGGCCCACCGGGACCGCGGTATCGAGCGCGGTCTTGGCCTGGGTGCGCGAGCCGAGCACCACGACCTGCGACATATTGCTGTCCGTCTCCTGGGCGCCAACGGGCGCCAGTGCCGCCATCAGTGCCGACGCCAGCAGGGCGCGTTGCGGCGGTATCTTCTTGTTCAACTTCATGGTCATCCTCTACCCCCTGCAATAAGTTTTGTCATGTCATCCGCTTGTTCGGATGTCATTTGATGTTAGCAATGGGATATGTCGCTACACTACGAAGATATTGAAATAAGTAAATACGAAGGTAAATAAGCGGGATGTCCGTGGCGCAAAAGAGACGTGCTTTCGCAGTTCACAGCATTTTTATGAGTGTCGGGTAATGCATTGAGAATAAAGAAGTTTTTGGTGAGAAATGTTGTACAAAAGAGTTTGCTGGATTGTTACGTTCTTTAACAAGATTTCCTATAGTGTGCAGCCTAGTGGCTTTAGCATAGGTTTCAAGACGGCGCTTTCGCCGCACTTCGTAGGCAGCCACATCATGATCCAACGACGAATCGACGAGCGGTCCGCGCTCGCTACCGAATATGCGTTGTTCCTGGCCGAGACGCGTGGCGTGTCGGCGGGGCTGGTGTACCTCGAGAGCTGCAATGTCTCACAAGAGATCCTGCTGCGCGCCATGCAGGATCCCGCCGCCCGCCGCAACCGCGAGCGGCGCCAACGGCAACGGAATGACTAGATGAATATCACCCAGCTATGCAAGCGCTATGGCCTGGAACACCACGGCAGTCTCCAAAGCGCCTGGGATGCCCACGGGCCGACCGGCATCGTGCTGATGCAGCTCTGGCACGCTCCCAACCAGAAGATCGACGACCATCCGCTGCCCGGCGCGCAACTGCGGGTGCGCTGCATGGATGCCGGCCAGGACGGGGAATCCGATGAAGAGGCGCATGCCGCCCGCGTGCGCAGCATCGCGGCGGTCGAGAAGGGCGCGCGCGGCTTCGCCGCGATGTCGATCCCGCCGAGCCAGTCGCGCGGCGCCGGCGCCTGGGCCAAGTACGCCAACCTCGAACGGGTCTTTCCGGTGCTGGGGCTGGAGCGCGAACCCTGCGGCGCGGTGTTCGCGGTGCTCGGTGCGCCGGTGCCGGCGTCCGAACTGGGCGTCAGCGGCCACCTGCCGGACCGCCGCCCGCCCACGCCGCGCCACAAGATGACGATCACGAATGGTCGCGCATCCACTCTTTCAGGCCGTTGACCCAGTCCTTGGCCGGCAGGTTCAGGCGCCGCTTGATCTCGCCGGCGCGCTCGTACAGCACCGCGAAGTCGATCTCGGGCGCATCCTTGAAGGCCAGCACCACTACGTTGGCGTCGTGCACCTCGGGTAGCCAGGCGACGGCGTCGAAGACCTGCTCCATGTGCAGGAAGTTCTTGTCGTAGTTGCTGAAGTCGCCGAACACATTGGCGGTCATGAGGCCACCCGGCGCCAGGCAGTCGCGGCAGCCCTGGTAGAACTCGACCGAGTCGAGCACCGGCCCGCGCGCGTCCTGGTCGTACAGGTCGACCTGCAGCACGTCGAACTTGCCGTGGTTGCCGGGGTCGAGCACGAAGTCGAGCGCATTCATTTCGCGCACGTCGAGGCGGGCATCGTTGTCGGGCAGGCCGAACAGCGCGCGGCAGATCGCGATCACGTTGGGATTGAGTTCGACCGCCGTGACCTTCGCCTCGGGAATGCGCTGGTAGCAGAACTTGGTGAGCGCGGCGCTGCCCAGCCCGAGCTGGGCGATGTGGCGCGGCGCGCGCTGGAACAGCGTCCACATCATCATCATCTGCACGTATTCGAGCTCGATCGTGTCCGGCTTGGCGATGCGCATCGCGCCCTGCACCCAGGAGGTGCCGAGGTGCAGGAAGCGCACGCCTTCGAATTCGTCGATGGTGGCGGGCGGATGGCCGGGCTGGGCGAAACGGGGATCGATGGTGGACGGCGGCATGGTCGCAACGAGGCAAAATCAAAGCCGATCTTACCAGAGCGCGCCGGGGTTCAGCCGGATGGCGGGGCGGATAGCGCCGGCAGGAACAGCGTGACGGCGAGGCCGCCACCGTCGCGGTTGGCAAGCAGGATGCGTCCGCCGTGCGCTTCGGCGATCTCGCGCGCCAGCGCCAGCCCCAGGCCGGTGCCGCTGCGCTTGGTCGAATAGAAGGGCACCAGGGCCTGGGTGAGCACGGTATCGCTCATGCCGCTGCCGCGATCGAGCACGTCGATGCGCAGCTGGTCCTGCACGCGCCGCGCCTGCAGCCCGACGTCTTCCGGCGGCGAGCCGGATTCATGGGCGTTCTTGAGCAGGTTCAGGAGCGCCTGTTCGAACTGGGCGGCGTCGACCCAGGCAGGGTCTGGCGGCAGCTCCCCTTCGACCGAAAAATCGACCTGGCCGGCCAGGCGTGCGACCAGGTCCGGCCATGGGCAGGCTTCCAGCCGCGGCGTGGGCAGCTTGGCGAAGCGCGCATAGCCGAGGATGAAGCTTTCCAGGTGGCGGGTGCGTTCGCCGATGGTCGAGAGGATCTGCGGCAGGCGCTCCACCTGTCCGCGCCGTACCAGTTCGGCGCCGGAATGTGCCAGCGAAGCCAGTGGCGCCAGCGAGTTGTTGAGCTCATGGCTGATCACGCGGATCACCTTTTTCCAGGTCTGCACTTCCTGGCGCCGCAGTTCGGCCGTCAGCTGGCGCAGCAGCAGCAGCTCGTGGCGGCGCCCGTTCAGGTTGAAGGTGCTGCGCGCCAGGTGATAGACCTCTTCGCTTTCTCCCTCGCCGGCGCTGAACAGGCCGTCGCCGCCGCGTGCCAGCGCTTCGCGCAGGGCCGGCGCCGCCTCGTCGAGCACGGCGCGCAGGGCGTGTCCCTCGAGCTTGCGGCCATGCGCCAGCAGCCGGCGCGCGGCGACGTTGGCGTAGACGATGACACCTGAGTGCTCACCCGCGTGGGCGGAGGAATCGGCCACCAGCAGCATCGCCACCGGCGTGTTCTGCACCATCGAGTCGAGCAGCAGTTCGCGCTGCACCAGGCCCAGGCGCTGCTCACGCAGCACGGCGCCCAGCCGGTTATGGGCCGCGATCAGGTCGCTCAGCTCGTCGTTGTGCGGCCAATGCAGGCTGAAGGAAAAATCGCCGTCGCGGTAGCTGTCCACCGTGCCTTCCAGCGCGCGAAACAGCGACAGGATGGGCTGGACCTGCGCGCGCAGGGTGATGATCGCCACCGGCAGCAGTCCAAGCAGGCAGAGGCCGGCGACCAGCAGCGGGCGGCCGGGGAACAGGGCGTCGAGGCCGAGCGCGGCCAGCATGGCCAGCACGAGCAGGGTGCCGACCAGTGCCGACAGGCGCGTGACCAGCGAAAACCTGGCCCGTGTCGGCGCCCAGTTCATGAACGTTCGATTCCCAACCGCTCCATGCGGCGGTACAGCGCCTGGCGCGACAGGCCAAGTTCGTTCGCCGCCTGCGCCACCACGCCGCCGGCGCGCGCCAGCGCGCCCACGATGGCGTCGCGGTCGGGTTCCGTCTCCGGGGCCGGCAGGCTGGCCGACGGCAGGCCGAGGTCCGCCACCGTGATGGTGTCGCCGTTCGACAGCAGGTTGGCGCGCGCCATCACGTTCTTCAGCTCGCGCACATTACCGGGCCAGGGATGGGCCAGCAGGGCCGCTTCGGCCGATGGATGCAGGGTCTTGCCGCGCGCCAGGAAGGACTGCGCCAGCGGCAGGATGTCACCCGAACGGTTCGCGAGCGGCGGCAGGCGCAGCTCGATCACGTTCAGGCGGTAGAACAGGTCTTCGCGAAAGGTCCCGGCGCGGATCATCGCGGAGAGATCCGCATTGGTGGCGCTGATCACGCGCACCTTCACCTGCCGCTCGCGGTTCGAGCCGAGCCGCTCGAAGCGGCCGGTTTCCAGTACCCGCAGCAGTTTCATCTGGCCGGCCAGCGGCAGGTTGCCGATCTCGTCGAGGAACAGGGTGCCGCCATCGGCCGCCTCGAACTTGCCTTCGCGCGCCTTCGACGCGCCGGTATAGGCGCCGGCATCGGCGCCGAACAGCTCGGCCTCGATCAGTTCCGACGGCAGGGCGCCGCAGTTGAGTACCACGAAGGGGCCGTTGGCCACCTGTGAATTGGCGTTGATGATTTCGGCGATGCGCTCCTTGCCGGTGCCGTTGGGGCCCGTGATCAAGACCGGCACGTCTGCGCGCGCCACCTGGCAAGCCAGGTGAAGCACGCGTTCGGTGGCCGGATCCTGCCACACCAGGCCGCGCAGGTCGAAGTTCAGTTCGAGCTCGCGCTTGGCCTTGTGTTCGCGTTGCAGGCGGCTGCCGAGCAGCCGGTTGGCCTGGCCCAGTTCGATCAGGTTGCCGACCGTGGCCAGCAGGCGTTCGTCGTTCCAGGGTTTGGAAAGATAGTCGGCGGCGCCCGCCTTGACCAGGTCGACCGCCGCATCCAGGTGGGTCCAGGCGGTGAGCAGGATCACCGGCAGGTCGGGATGGCGCAGGCGGATCTCGCGAAACAGGGCCACGCCTTCCTCGCCCGACGTGGTGTCGGCCGTGAAGTTCATGTCCTGGATCACCAGGTCGACCGGCTCACGCCCGAGGAGGTCCAGGCCCTCCTCGGGCGAGGCCGCGCGCAGCGCCGCGATGTCGTGCAGCGAGAACAGCACTTCGAGCGCCATGGCGACGGCGGCATTGTCGTCAATGATGAGAACTGTGGGCATGGCCGCCAGCATAGCACCCTCCCGCCTAGGTGCTGCGGGTGGCCAGCGCCGGCGAGGTGCTGGCCGCGCGCCACGCCGGACCGTAGGCGGCCAGGATCCCGATTGCCCAGAACAGCAGGGCGCCGGCGATCAGGTAGGGCAGCGGCAGCCGCGTCATTTCCAGCTTGCTCACCAATAGCTGGTTCAGGCCGACGCCCAGCAGCACGCCGCCGAACACGCCGGCGCTGGTGATCAGGACGTTCTCCAGGATGAAGTAGCGCAGGATGTCGATCTTGCGGGCGCCGAGCGCGCGCCGCACGCCGATCTGCTTGCGGCGTTGGGTCACCCACAGGCTGGCCATGCCGACGATGCCACTGCAAGTCACCAGGAGCAGCAGCGCGCTCACCGTCACCAGCATCCACGACAGCGCCACGTCGGCGCGGTAACGGTCGTTGCGATCTCCCTCGACCGTTTTGATGCGCAGGATCATCGGCGTGGCCGACGATTTGCGCAGCGCCTGCTCGGCTTCGCGCATCACGCGGTCGCGCTGGCCCGGCTCGGCGCGCATGGCGTACGTGGTGCCGGGCCGGCCATACGTGAACTCGGGCATCACGATCGAATACTCGGCGTCGACGCCTACTTCGGCATGCACGCTTTGCAGGCGCTCGACCACGCCGATCACCTGGGTGCCGCGCGCCTCGTTGCCGACGCCGAAGTACATGGTCCTGCCCACCGCGGGTGCGCCCGGCCACAGCTTTTCGGCCAGCGCCCTGGTGATGAGGATGTTCTCGGGCATCCTGTTCTCGAGGACCTGGTTGACTTCCGGGACCTCGTGCGGCAAGAAGTCGCGACCCTCGACCAATTTCAGGCCGAAGGTCTTGACCATCGATCCATCCGTCGCGTAGACCGAGGTATAGGCGCTCTCGCGTTCCTGGCGCGGGTCGGCGGACACCGTGGAGGTGGTGCCGCTTTGCGACAGCGGCATCTGCGACACCTGGCCGGCCGCTACCATGCCGGGCACCGAGCGCAGCACCTCGAGTTCGCGCTTGACGGTGGCCAGCATCTGGTCTGGCGTGTCCTGGTTCAGGTTGCGCACCGAGAAGTAGAAGGTCGAGGCTTCGTCGAGCAGGCCCGAAGGGCGCGCCGCCACCTCGCGCCGTTCGTTCACGATGTGCAGGGCGTTGGCCAGGATCGCCAGGCTCAGGGCGACCTGCATCGCCACCAGGATCGGTCCGGTCTTGTTGCGCAGCAGCGCGGACAGGATGGGTCGGATTTCCATATTCATTGCTCCCGGGTTGAGTCTCTGATGATCATTGCGATTTGAGCTGGATGGCTGGCGTTACCTGGCAGGCGCGCCAGGTCGGCAGCAGGCCGGCGACCAGCGAGGCGCAGATCGACAGCACGAAGGTCAAGGCCAGCATCTGCCAGTCCATGCGCGCCACGGCCGCCATGCTCTTGCTTTCCATGCCGATCAGGGCCAGCGCGCCGAAAGCCAGCGCCAGTCCCAGCACGCCGCCGGCCAGGCCGATCACGCCGGTCTCGATCAGGAACTGGCGGAAGATGTCGCGCCGCGAGGCGCCCAGCGCGCGGCGGATGCCGACCTCGGAGGCGCGCACCGAGAACTTCGCCAGCAGCAGGCCGACGGTGTTGACCAGGCACAGGATCAGGAAGCCGAAGGCGAGCCAGGCCGACAGTCGGGTATCGTTGCCCACCACTTTCTGCTTTTCCATCCATTCCATCACGTCGTACAGCTCGACCGGGGCCTGGCGCTTCAGGCGGCCCAGCTTGCGCTGCTCGCTCGCATAGTTTTCGAGGAAGGCATGCAGGTCGGCGCGGTCCATGCCTGAACGGGTCTCGAGCCACAACTGGATCCAGGTGCATTCCGAGGCCAGCAGCGAGGCAAAGCCTGAATCGCGCGACTCGCTGCAGTTGACGCTGCCGTAGGCCGGCATCTCGCGGCGCACCGCGGTCGTGAAGGGAATCATGAAGTCTTCGCCGGTGGCGGGGCCGCTGCCGATCAGCTTGTAGTAGCGGGGCATCGGGTTCCATTCGCCGAGCACGCCGACCACGGTGAACGGTTCTCCGCCCATGCGCAGGCGTTGGCCGACCGGGTTGGCGTCGCCGAACAGTTTTTCGGCCACTGCACGGCCCAGCACCACGACATTGGCGCCGCGCGCATCGTCCTCGACGCTCCACGGCTGGCCATGCAGGAAGGGCACCTCGAACATGGCGAAGAAGTCGCGCGTCGGCGCCAGGCCATAGCCGGTGAAGGCCGGAATGTCGGTGCGCGGCGGCTCGATCGGTATGCCGGTGCCGTACATGGCCGTGCCGCGGTCGCCCGGCTTGGCGCGCAGGAGGTTCGTCGCGTCCTTGTAGCTCATCTGCATGTCGATGTGCTCGGACCCAGGGATATAGCCTTCGGCCTGGGCATTGTCGATGAAGGGCACGAACAGGCGGTCGCTCTTGGAAGGGATCGGGTCGCCCGACATCGCGTGCAGGATGGCGAGCGTGGCGACGCTGGCCGCCACGCCGATGGCCAGGGTCAGCACCATCAGGGAGGTCAGGTAGCGGTTGCGGCGCAGGCTGCGCACGCCGAGCTTGAAGTAATAGCCGAACATGGCCGCTCCTTATGCCGGGACAGAGGCGGGGGTGCCGACCAGCGACGGGCCGCGCCGCACCAGGTCGGACACCTGACCGTCGATGATGTGCACGTTGCGGTGGGTGCGCACCGCCAGCTCCGGATCGTGGGTCACCATCAGGATGGTGGTGCCGGCGGCATTGATCTCTTCCAGCAGTTCCATCACGCCGCGCGCCATCTGCGTATCCAGGTTACCCGTCGGTTCGTCGGCCAGCAGCAGTTTCGGCGAGCCGGCCAGCGCGCGCGCGATCGCCACGCGCTGCTGCTGGCCGCCCGACAGCTCGGCCGGGTAATGTTTCATGCGCGAGGCCAGGCCGACCTTGGCCAGCGCGTCCTCGATGCGCTCCTTGCGTTCGCGCGCATTGAAGCCGCGGTAGCGCAGCGGCACATCGACGTTGTCGAACAGGTTCAGGTCGGGGATCAGATTGAAGCCCTGGAAGATGAAGCCCAGCTTCTCGTTGCGCAGGCGCGAGCGCGCCGCGTCGTCCAGGCCTTTGACGTTGACGCCGTCGAGCACGTATTCGCCCGAGGTGAACTCCTCGAGCAGGCCGGCGATGTTCAAAAAGCTGGTCTTGCCGGAGCCGGACGGCCCGGTCACGGTGACGAATTCGCCCTGGCTGACGTGGATCTCGAAGCCGCGCAGCGCGTGGGTCTCGATCATGTGGGTGCGGTACACCTTGCTCAGGTTGGTCATGCGCAGCATGGTTGGCTCCTTGTTGGACGATGTTGTTTACTGGTTGATGGAGACGCTGGCGGCACTCTCGAAGGCGTCGGTGCCGGCCACGACGATCCGGTCGCCGGCCTTCAGGCCGGACAGGATCTCGACCGCCGAGATGCTGGTGGCGCCGACCTGGATCGGGGTGCGCTGCGCAACGCCGTCACGCATCACATAGGCATGGCGGCCGCCTTCGTTTTCCAGGAACGGGCCACGCTGCACCATCAGGACGTTCTGCTTCTCTTCGATCAGCAGGCGCGCGCTGACGCGCTGGCTCTGGCGCAGGCCCTTGGGCTGCTCGCCGTCGAAGCGCACCCGCGCCAGCACCTGGTTCTTGACCACCTCGGGCGACAGCGCCGACAGCTTGCCGGTGGCGCGGCCCGAAGGCAGGGTGATTTCGGCGCTCATGCCCAGGCCCAGGTCGCCGGCATAGGTCTCGGGCACCTCGACCTCGACTTCGAGCTTGGACAGGTCGACCAGCGTCATCAGTGGGGCATTGGCGATGACCACCATGCGGTTCTGCACGTTCAGGGTGCCGATGAAGCCGTCCACCGGCGCGCGCACGGTCAGCTCGTCGACCCTGCGCTGGGCGTTGGCCATCGACAGGCGCGCGCGTTCCATCTCGTTGGTCTTGGTGCGTATCGCCAGCTGGACGTCGTCGCCTTCGAGGTTGGCCGCCTGCGCCGCATGCCTGGCGCGGATGCCGGCCGAGTTGAGGGCATCCTGGGCCTTCTGGTAGTCGATCTTGGCGATGATGCCGACCACGCCCACGCTGTCGTAGCGCTCCACGGTGCGCTGGGCCGACAAGCGCTCGATCTCGGCGGTGTCGGCTTCGCGCTTGGCCAGCAGTTGCTGCTTGCGCGCCAGGATCTGCTGGCGCGCCACTTCGGCCTTGAGCTGTTCGTAGGTCGAGACTTCGCGCTTGAGGGCGTCGCTCAGGTCGGGCGACTCGAGCACCGCCAGCACGTCGCCCTTCCTGACCGTGTCGCCGGCGGCGACCTTCAGGTTGACGGTGGCGGGGGCGGTGGAATACAGGGTGGGGCTGACGGCGGCCACCACGCGGCCGTTGACGGCGGCGTCGCGCACCAGGGTGCCGCGCTGGACTTCGGCGATGCGCACGCGGCTGCCGGAGACCGAATGTTCGCTGCCGCTCCAGGCGGCGAACACGGCGACGCTCGCGGCCAGCAGGGCGGCGGCGATACCGATTACCAGCGCGGGGCGCTTGAACTTGTGGGACGCCGGCGTCGCGACGACGGCGTCTTGTTGGGATGTATCGCGGATCATGTTGTGTCCAGTAACGACGAGTTTCCTGTCGTTATTGCACGATCCGTGCCAGCGATTATTTCATCGTTAAGTTATTGATTTATAAGAGGCTGACCGGACGGACACCGCTGTCCGCGGTGTCCGTCCGGCCCTTGGCGGTCGTTCGCGGACACGGCTGTCCGCGCAACGTTCACTTCTGTGGCTGCTGCTTCTGCCCGTACTTGCCGACGATCTCGCCCTTGGCCAGTACGTGGCCCTTCATCGCGGCCAGGACCTGGTCACGGTCTGCGCCGAATGGCACATCGAGCATCTTGTCCAGTGCATAGACCTGGAAGTGGTAGCGGTGCGCCGCTTCGCCGGCCGGCGGCCTTGGCCCATAGTAGCCGGGCGCACCGCGCGTGGTGCGGCCCTGCAGCACGCCGTCCGGGTCGGACAGGCGCGGCTGCTCCTGCACGCCTTCCGGCACGCTGGTGATGGTGGCCGGGATATTCCACATCACCCAGTGCACGAAGGGCGTGACCGGCTTGGCGTCCGGGTCTTCCATGATGACGGCGTACGACTTCGCGTCCGCCACGGCTTTCCAGGACAGCGCCGGCGAGACGCCGTCCGCATACTCGGTGTAGCGATCGTCCATCGTCCCGTTGGCGCTGAAGCTCGACGACGTCACGCTCAGCTGACCCTTGGCCCCGGTCTCGGGGCGCTGGTTCGCCAGCGGGACCTTGTTGCCCTTGTTCACTTGCTGCTCCATAGGGCCGGCCGGGGCCTTCGGCGGCGTGGCGGCGGCCGCCTTGCCGCCGGTGTAGGCGATGCGGTAGATCACGCCGTTGGCGTCGTCCGCCATCAGGAGCGCGCCGTCCTTGGCCAGCGCCAGGCCGACCGGACGCGCGATATGGGTCTTGCCGCCATCCGTCAGGAAGCCGGTGACGAACGGCTCAACCGACTTCGGCTGGCCGTCCTGGTAGCGCACGCGCACGATCTCGTAGCCCGATGCCGGCACCCGGTTCCACGAACCGCGCATGGTGACGAAGGCGTCGCCCTGGTAGTCGGCCGGGAAGGCGCTGCCGGCGCCCCAGACCCACTGCATCGGCGCCGCGTGGGCGGTATAGCCCAGCACCATCGGCGTGCTGCGCGCCTTCCACTGTTCCTTGGTGATCTCGCCCTGCGGCGTGCTTTGCGGGTAGATCTCGCCGGCCCCGTAGACGTGCGGCCAGCCGTACTGCTTGCCCAGCTCGATCTTATTGATCTCTTCGGGCTGGACGTCGTCGCCCAGGAAGTCGATGCCGTGGTCGAAGCCCCACAGCTCGCCCGTGGCCGGATGCCAGCCGAAGCCGATCAGGTTGCGCAGGCCGCTGGCGAAGATGGTGCGGCTTTTACCATCGGGGGAAACGCGCAGCAGGGTGGCATTTTCCACATTGCTTTCGTTGCAGGTATTGCAGGTGCTGCCGACGCTCAGGTACAGCATGCCGTCCGGGCCGAAGGCCATGGTGCGGTTCGGGTGCTGGCCCGAATCGGGCAGGTCGCCGATCAGCATGGTGAGTTCGCCCAGGCGGCCGTCGGGCTTGATGTCGGCCACGAACAACTCCTTGACGGTGACGAGGTACAGCTTGTTGTCGCGGATCGCCAGGCCGTGGGCGCCGGCGCGGTTGGCCACCGTGACCGGGGCACCATCGGCGCGGCCGTCGCCGTTGGCGTCGCGCAGCAGCAGCACGTCGCCCTGATCGCGCCGGCTCAGGTAGACGTCGCCGTTCGGCGCCACCGCGATGATGCGCGCGTTCTTGAGGCCGGTCGCGAAGGCGCTGACCGTGAAGCCCGCCGGCGCCTTCAGGGCGGCGATGCGCTCCGGCGTGGCCTCCACCTTATTTGGTTTCCAGACGTTGATCTTGGTGGAGAACATGGTGCCGTCGCCCTGCTGGGCGGTGGCGGAGCTGAATATCATGCACAGTGCGGCTGCGAGCGAAGCGCGTTTCATTTGGGGCCTGCCTTTCTTGGTCGTTGTTATCGGGAGCACTGCGGGGAGCTCTGCGGAAGCCTTGTGCCAATGATCGTGCCAGCGATTCGGAACGCGGTATGTTTGGAAACGTACATTGTCGGATTCAATGTTGAACATGCATCACGGGTAATTTCAGCCCATAAATGTTTTCGATCTTGCAAGATGGCAACCGATCCGTATATTGGACTGGCACCCGGCGCCGCCGGTTCTCCCCCAAGGACAGACCTTGTCGTTGTTCGACCGCTTGCACGACCTGTGGCGCAGCTTCGCGCCAGTGACTCCACCACTACCGCGCCACTTCTTCACCCCGGACGAGATCGGGCGCCTGCACTGTCTGGACGGCGCTGCGGGCATCGATGACCAGACCTGGAACGACCTGCTGATCGCCTCTTTCGAAGACAAGCTGGCGCCCGACGCCAGCATCTTCGGACGCCAGGTATTGCATCAGCGCCTGCGCGCCGGCATCGACGATGCGGCGTGCACGACGCAGCGCACGCGCCTGCGGGCGCTGATGGACGACCCCGCGCGCCTGGAAGCGATCGGCGCCAACCTGTCTACCTTGCGCCATGCCGATGCGGAGGTGGCCAGCCTGCTGTTCCGCGATGCGGCGCCGACCATCCCGTTCTGGTCGCGCTGGCTATGGCTGCTGCCGCTTACCTTGCTGCTGTCGCTCGCGGCCCTGGTCACCCTGCCGTTCGGCTGGGCGCTGACGCTGGCGGCCCTCGTGCCCTTGATGGCGCTGCAGATTCGCTATCACCAGTCGATAGAGGAGTGGACCGCCGCCATCCGCGCGCTGCACGCGCTGCTACGCACGACCAGCCTGCTGGGCAAGCAGGGCGGGCCGATGCTGGAAACCTTCATGGAAGCGCGCGCCAGGGCCGAACGCCTGCACCTGCGCCTGGCGCGTTCGCCAAGTTTGAGAATGATCCCGGCTGCGAAGCAGTATGCCGACTGGTTCGCGGCCGCCAATGTGGCGCACTACTTCAAGACGCTGCGCATCGTGCATGCCGAGCGCGCCTTGCTGCGCGAATGCTACTTCGCTTGTGCCAACCTGGAGGCCGACTTGACGCTGGTGCGCCACCTGGCGTCGAGGGAGCGTTGGTGCTGGAACGAGCGCGGCGATGCGCGCACCCTGGTGCTGGAGGGTGGCGTCCATCCCCTGATGATGCAGCCGGCCGCGCTGTCGGTGACTCTGAAAGGAAAAGGCGCATTCGTCTCGGGCCAGAACGCCTCGGGCAAGAGCACCTTCCTGCGCATGGTGGGCCTGAACGCGATCGCGGCGCGCGCCTTCGGCTTTTGCTATGCCACGCGGGCCTGCCTGCCGGCGGTTCCGGTGCGCGCCAGCATGCAGAACGAGGATTCGCTGCTGGGCGGCGAGAGCCTGTACATGGCGGAACTGCGGCGGGCGAATCAATTGCTGGATGCCGCCGGCCGGCCGCCGGGCATCTGCCTGATCGACGAAGTCTTCCGTGGGACGAATCACCTGGAGTCGGTGTCGGCCGCCTGCGCGGTGCTGGAACAACTGGCGCATCGCGACCTGGTGCTGGTGTCCTCGCACAACCTGGTGCTGGCGCCGCTATTGCGCGAACAGCTCGAGCCGTTCTTCATCGACACCGCCAGCGGCGTGCCGGTGCTGGCTCCGGGCGTATTGCGCAACCCGAACGGCATCGCGCTGCTGGCGAGCCAGGGTTTTGGAGCGGAGATCGAGAGCAGGGCGGCCGAGGTGGCGCGCTGGTTGAGCAGCCACCTGGTGGAACCGGAGGCCGCGGCGCCTGAATCACGTCGTTACTGCCACTGGCAGTAACGACTCCCCGCGAAGGCTGGGACCCAATTCCTTCGATCAGCAACTACGTATGATGCTGCTGGTGCACTGGCAAGCTTGGGTCCCCACCTTCGTGGGGACGACGTGCGGATGCTAGCGAAAGAATGACGCCAACTTACTTTGATGCTTCATCCAGCTTCAAGGCTTTGGCGATGTCGTCCCAGGCCACCGCCTTGTAGTTCTGGGCCGCATCCGGCATGCGCTTGAAGCCGTCGTGCACCACCAGCATGCCGCGCGCAAACGGGCCGCCGAAGTTGGCCGAGTTCACTTCCAGGCCGTCGGTCTCGGAAGCGCCGTCGATGCCGGCCACCGGGTCCATGCCGATGCGGAAGGCGCCGCGCACCTTGAATGGCGGGGCCGCGTCGAACACCACATAGCTGCTATTGCCCTGGCTCGACACCACCAGGTAGCTCTGCTTGTCGCCGTGGTAGATGCCCATGCCTTCGATGTCGTCGTGCAGCCACTCGCCCACCGGCATCACCATCTTCAGCGTGGCCGGCTGGTCGGCCTTGGCCGACGTCACCCACAGCGCCTTGTCTTCTTCGCCCACGAACAAGAGGCCGCTGCGGTCGTCGGCCACGCAGCCTTCGGGTTGCGTGGCGACCTTGAACTGGCGCGCCAGCGTGGCGCTGAACTTGCCGCCGCTGCGGGTGATCTGCCAGTGCTCGTAGCGGCCGTCCTTGTCGTTGACGAAGGCATCCAGGCCACCCGCGGCGGTGCGGTAGGTGCAGGTGCCGTAGATGTCATCCAGGCCGGTCGGCAGGCGCGCCGCTTCGGCCAGCATGCCCCTGGCGTCAATCGTGAACAGCACCATTGCGTTTTCGTCGCGCTGGGTGGCCAGGGCCAGGTCGAAGCGCTCGTCGCCGAAGCGCAGGTCCTGGCGCACGTCGACGTTGTTCAGGCGGCCCGCCGGCAGGAACTGGGTTTGCTTGCCCTGCAGGTCGTACACCAGCATGCCCTGCTTCTTGTTGGTGCCGAGGATGCGCGACTGGGCCGCGTCCTTCGGGTTGACCCAGATCGCCGGATCGTCGGCGGCGTCGCCCAGTTGCGCAACCGGCGCGGTCTGCATGCGCGGCAGCACGATCGGCAGCGCGCGCGGTGGCGGGTTGCCGGCCTTCCATGCCAGCGCCGGCGCCTGCCAGCCTTTCTTCGTCTGCACCAGCAGCGAAGCGCCGCCCAGCGCCACCAGCTGCTTGCCGCCCAGCGTGCGCGCCGGCAGCGCGGTCCAGGCCGCGCCGGTGCGGCGCCAGCTCAACAGGTCGCCCTTCTCGTCCAGGGCGGCCACGCCGCCCGGCAGCACGGCCAGGCCCTCGATCTCGCCGGCCAGCTTGCCGTAGGGCGCGCGCAGCGCCACCGGCACGCGCGCCGACGGACCCTCGGCATCGGCGCCATAGGCCCACAGTCCCATGCCTTCCTCGGCGACGAACAGCGTGGCGTGGGCGTCGTCGACGCGGCAATGGGTGACCGCGGTCGGCAGCGCCAGGCGGCGCACCAGGCGATAGCCGCCCTGCGCCTCGCCGCCCAGCAGCCACTGCTGCGCCTGGCCGTCCGGGCCGACCATGAATACATGGTCCAGGCCCTGGGCGTCGCGGTACATGCAGGCCGCTTCCAGGCCGAAGCCGGCTTCCGGCATCGGCGGCAAGGCCTTCAGCGCGCCGGCCGCGAGGTCGACCCGCACCGGCTGCACGCGCTCGGTGTTGGAATCCATGATCACGGCCAGCACGCCGCCTTCGACCGGGCGCAGGTCGAGCTGCTCGGCGCGGATGGCCAGGCTGGCGCGTTCGCTGCCGTCGGCGCCGACCAGGCGCAGGGCGTTCTTGTCGAGCGCCAGCCAGGCGCCGCCGGGCAGCGCGGCCAGGGCTTCGCTCTTGGCCAGCGAAGCCGGCACTTGCGGCGCAGCGGCGGCTGCCGCATGCAGGGTGGCCAGGAGTACCAGGGATACGATTTTTTTCATTAGAAGATGCTCGCTTTCAGGCCGATCTTGAAGGTGCGGCCGTATTGTTCATGTTGCGCGTTGCGGGACTTGTCGCCCATGTACACATAGTATTTTTCGTTGTTCAGGTTGCTGGCGTCGAAAGTCAGCTGCCAGCGCTTGTCCAGCTTGAACGACATCGAGAAGTCCAGCTGCTTCTGGGCGTCGACGTAGCGGTCCTGGCTCGCGTCGAGCACGTCCTCGCCCAGTTCGAGCAGGTAGGGCGATTTGTAGTTCATCGCCAGGCGGGCGCTGAACGGACCGGACTCGTAGCCGACCATCAGGTTGCCGATGCGGTTCGACTGGCCCGGCATGCGGATGCTGCGCGAAGCCACGCCGCCGTCGCCGTCGGCGCTGTCGATGTCGGCCCGCGAGTGGGTGATGGCGCCGTTGATGCCGATCAGCAGGCCATTGAACGGCGCCGGCAGCATGCGCAGCGGCTGCTGCCAGGCCAGTTCGATGCCGCGCACGCGCGCTTTTTCGCCGTTGGCGTACGAGATCGCGCTATTGAAGTCGACCCATTCTCCGCGCCCGGCCAGGTCGGTGGCGTAGGTGAAGTCGCGGATAGCCTTGGTGAAGACATAGGCCGACACCACGCCGTCGCTGCCGATGGTGCGCTCGATGCCCAGGTCCAGGTTGTGCGAGCGCAGCGGGTTCAGGTCCGGGTTGCCGATGGTGGCTTCGTCGTCGCCATCCAGGCTGACGCCCGGCGCCAGCTGGGCGAAGTTGGCGCGCACCACCGAGTTGCTCCATGCCGCGCGCAGGCTGGTGTGCTGGTCCATGTCATAGCGCAGGTGCATGCCCGGCAGCCAGTTGGTGTAGGAACGCGAAGCGCCGCGCGGCGTGATCTCTTCTTCGTCCGTCACCTGCGAGCCGTCGGCCTTGAAGCGGGTGCGCTCGGCGCGCACACCTGCCAGCAGCGACCAGGCGCCGCTGCGCAGGCTGGCCTGCACGTAGGCGGCGTCGATGTCTTCCTGCAGCTTGAAGTCGTCCAGCGCCGAGTCGACGATCGCGCGTGCGCCGTCGCGGTTCAGGCCCGCCAGGCGGGCGCGTACCAGGTTCGGGTCGAGCGTGTAGCCCAGGTTGCCGAACGGGTAGTCGATGCGGGTGCCGTTGACGAAGGCGGCCATCGAGGTCGGGCCGGCGCCCCAGTAGTCGCCATCCTCGGGATCGTCGCTGCCGAACTCCCAGGCGTCGGTGTCGGTGCGCTTGTCGCGGCGGGTGGCCTTGGCGCCGAACTTGAACGCGCCGCTCCAGTCGCCGGCGTCGAATTCGCGCTGCAGGTCGAGGCGCAGCTGATGGCTGGTGTCCTTGGCGTAGGCGCGTTCGATCGCGAACGAATCGAGTTCGTAGTTGGCGGCATCCGCCACGCCGGCGGGGGCGATCAGGTGCGGAGCGCGGGTGTTGGTGAAACCGACGCCCTCGAAGCTCTCGATGTTGGTGAAGCGCGCGTCGCTGATCGCGTTCGGTGTCTTGTCGGTGGCGCGGCTGGTGGCGGCCTCCAGGTGCATCTTCCAGGCCTCGCCGAAGCGGCGGTCCATCGAGCCGGTGAGCGAGCGGATCTCTTGCGTGTACTTGCGCTGGCGCAGGCGGCGTTCGATGGTGGCGGGAGCGAGTTCGCCTTCGACCACGCTCTCGTCGTCGTTCTCGAAGTCGCCCACGGTCATGCGGTCGCGCGATTCTTCGTCCGAGAAGCGGCTGAGGAAGCCGCGCAGGGCGTAGCTGGTGCTGGCGTCCGGGCGGTAATCGAGGTTGAAGGCGCCGGCGCGGCGTTCGCGCGTGGGCAGGTAATCGCGCATCTCGAAGCCTTCGAGGCGGTTGCCGTCCCAGGCGCCGCCCGTTTCCACGTTGTCCGAGCCGAACTTGCGCTTCTCGCCCGACAGGCCGGCGGCGATGCCCAGCTTGCCGTCCATGAAGCGCTGGGCCCACAGCAGGTTGGCGCTGGGGCTGTTCTGGTCGGTATTGGTGTCGTGGCTGGCGGCCACGCCGACGCTGAGCAGCTTGCCCGGCAGGTCGAACGCCGACAGGGTCTTGACCTCGACCGTGCCGCCCAGCGAGTTGGCGTCCTGGTCGGGCGTGGCCGACTTGGTCACTTCCAGCGAGCGCACCAGGCCGGCCGGCAGCACGTCCAGCGCCACCGCGCGGCGCGTTGCTTCCGGCGAGGGCACCATGGCGCCGTTGATGGTCACGCTGTTGTAGTCGGCGTCCAGGCCGCGCACCACCACGTAGCGGCCTTCGCCCTGGTCGCGCTGGACCGAGATCCCCGGCACGCGCGCCAGCGCCTCGGCGGCGTTCTTGTCCGGCAGGTGGCCGATGTCGTCGCTACTGATGACGCTGACGATATTGTCGGCCTGTTCCTGGGCGGCGATGGCGCGCGCCAGGCTGGCGCGCTGGCCGGTGACGACCACGCTGGATTCGACGGCCGGCGCAAAAGCAGGGGCAGCGTGGACGCCGGCAGCGGCCAGCAGGCTGGCGGTGATGGCGGGGAGGGCGAGATAGCGCATGGGGGGCAAGGAGATAGTTGGAGTGGGGCGGATTCTGGTGTCCCAATATGACGAGTTGGTGACGCGCGCCCACCGCGGAAGCCCCGTGGAGCCGACAATGAGCTGAAATGACCCGCCGCCCATGACGCCGGCCGCATGGCGCGGCAGTATGGTTGCGATGGGACGCCATTTGCTGTGAGCCGTTCGGACCCTGTCGCCGGATGCGACGGTTTTGCCATCCTGTCATCCTGCGGTCATCTGGCTGCGCTATGTTCCGGCGATCCACCTCGAACGCTGCCTCCATGTCCAACGTCATCCGCCATGCCTTGCTGATCGGCGCGCTGCTCGGCGCCTTCGCCTTCCTGTTCGTCGGCGCCGGAACGACCATCCCGATGGCCGAATGGGACTGGGTCGACATCGCGAGCGAGGGCGGCACGTCGCTGCTGGCGGTGCTGTGGTGCCTGACCGTGCTGTCCAGCCGGCCGGACGGGCTGGTCACGCGGCTGCTGGCCGGCGGCCTGGCCTGCATCATGCTCGGCTCCTGGGCCGATTGCCTGGACGAGGTCGTCGACATCGACAAGGCGGCGCTGTGGGACAACGCGCTGGAGTCGCTGCTGCCGCTGGGGATGCTGATCCTTACCGTCGGCATGTATTACTGGAAGCTCGAGCAGGCCACGCTGTCCGACCACATGCGCAAGCGCGAGCGGCTGTTTCGCAACCATCGCCCGTTCGACCGCATCACCCAGCTGGCCGACGCCGCCTACCTGCGCGAGCAGCTACGCCGGGAGAGCCGGCACAAGGAAGGCGAAGGCGTCAGCGCGCTGGTGCTGTTCGACATCGACGAATTCCACCGCATCAACCGCGAACACGGCCAGGCGGAGGGCGACCGCGTGCTGCAGGCGGTGGCGCACATGCTGCTCCTGAACCTGCGCAACGAAGACCTGCTGTGCCGCTATGCCGGCGACCGCTTCGCGGTGCTGATGCCGGGCCTGACGGAGCTCGACGCGCGCGACGCCGCCCAGCACCTGTGCCGCATGGTGTCCTCGATGCGCCACCATGCTCCGAACGGCCGGGTGCGGATCTCGCTGCGCCATGGCTGCGCGCCCGCGCAGGGCGCGCCCGATGCGCTGCTGGCCGCCCTGTGCCGCCAGATGGACGCCGTGTGATCGCCTGGCAGCCAGCCGGAGAACCCTCGATCCCGGCGCGGCAGCAGCCCGCGCTGGCGCTGGAATACGGCCGCTCGCGCGACGCGGACGACGCCGACCTATTGCGCGACACCGGGCTGGTGGCCGGCCTGGATCCCGATGGACTGGTCGCGCCGGCGCAATACCTGCAGCAGTTGTCGAACACCCTGCACACGCTGGACAGCCCCGACACCAGTTTCATGCTGGGCCAGCTGCTGCTGCCCGGCCACGACGGCGCCGCCAGCCACGCGCTGGTGCAGGCGCCGAACCTGCGCGCGCTGCTGCAGGCCCTGTGCCGCTTCCACGCGCGCCTGACGCCGCTGTTGCGGCCGCGCTTCGAGACCTGGGGCGACGTGGCGCTGCTGTACTGGGTCGACGCCTATGGCGCGCCCGGCATCCGGCCGGCCCTGGTCGAGATGCACATGACGGCGGTGGTGGCGCTGTGCCGCTGGCTAGGTGGCGAGCGCCTGCCGTGGCGCTTCTGCTTCAACCGCGGCGCCCCGCGCCACGTCGAACAGCACCACGTCCACCTGGGCACCGAACTGCGCTTCGGTTGCCAGCTCGACGCCATGCTGCTGCCCGCCGGCTGGCTCGACCGGCCGTGGCCGCGCGCCAGCGAGATGGCGGCGCGCCTCGCGCTGCAGTCGGCCGAGCAGGAACGATCGCGCGCACCGGGCATCCTGGCCGCGCTCTACGACTACCTTCTGGAAAATGTGCGCATGGCGCCGACGCTGGAGCGCACGGCGGCCGATTTCGGCGTCAGCCCCGCGACCTTCAAGCGCCAGCTGCTGCGTCACCACACCCATTTCCAGGGTGAGCTCGATGGGGTGCGCACCCATGTGGCGCTGTGGCTGTTCCAGGTCGAGCGGGCCGACAACGAACAGGTCGCGCGCTACCTGGGCTTTCATGACGCCGCCAATTTCCGGCGCTCGTTCAAGCGCTGGACCGGCCTCACGCCGGGGCCGATCCGGGCCGCGCTGGATGGGGAACTGGGCTGGTTCGCGGGTGCGCTGGAGCCCGGAATATAAGGTCAGGAGATAATTCGCGCATCTTCCATTCTTCGAGAAGTGGTATCTTTCACAATCAAGGCCGTTTTCGAAGAAGAGGAATGAGCGCCAGCCTGGTCCTGCATATCGTCTGTCCAACCCAGAAACGTGGCTTTGCCGCGTGCATGTCCTTTTGCTTCGTCTGCCTGCTGGCCTATGGCCTGGCGAGCGGCGCGCGGCGCGACCTGTCGCTCGGCGTGGTGATCTTCACCGCCTGCGCGCTGTCCATCGTCAGCGTGGCCGCCTGGGCGCTGTATCGCAACTTCGTGTTCCGGGATGAGCTGTATATCTCGCCTGCGGGCGAGCTGCCGCCGATCGAGCTGGCCTTCCGGCCCGACGAGATCCGCGCGGTGCGGCTGCTGCCGGCGCCGGAGGCCTGGACGCCCGAGGCAAAATGGGATGCTTTGGGCTTCGGCCATGGCCGGATCGAGATCGAGACCGCGACCCATCGCTACCATTTCGGGGTGGGGCTGGATCAGCGTGAAGCCGAGGCGGCGCTGGAGCGGATCCAGGGTTTCTGCCTGGCGCAGTGCGGCATGCCCGTGGCGGCGTGAGTGATATTGAATGAG
The DNA here is from genome assembly GCF_057657035.1 of Massilia sp. Soil_C_3. Lineage (NCBI taxonomy): Bacteria > Pseudomonadati > Pseudomonadota > Betaproteobacteria > Burkholderiales > Oxalobacteraceae > Massilia > Massilia sp. Soil_C_3. Next base: position 63,002 of record NZ_JBDGJG010000014.1, on the reverse strand, counting down.
GAATGCTATGTCAGAGCTTGAAAAGAAGTGGTGGTTTTCCCTACCCGTGAGCATGCTCACGGTAATGTCGACGATCGGGTTGCTGCACGCGGCCGGACTCCCGCCCTTCCAATACGGCGCCGCGCAATGGGCTGTCTGGTTCCTGTGTTTCATGGGTTTGCAGCGCTGCTTTGCCTTCCTGGGCTGGCTGACGGTACTAGTGGTATCGCCCAAGACGATCACCGCGGGGCGCGCATGAGATCCGCCATCGGCTTCATCGCCACCCTGCTGCTGTTCCTGGCCGCCGGCATCGCCTCGGCCCAAACGAGCGAAGAACACGTCAATCTCGACACGCCGACCGGCCGCATCGCCGGCACCCTGCAATTGCCGGCCGCCGCCGAGGGCAAGTTGCGGGTCGCCTTGATCATCGCCGGCTCCGGCCCGACCGACCGCGATGGCAACAACCCCCTGATCCCCGGTCGCAACGACAGCCTCAGGATGCTGGCGGTGGCGCTGGCCGGGGAGGGCATTGCCTCGCTGCGCTACGACAAGCGCGGCGTGGCCGCCAGCCTGCCGGCCGGGCCGACCGAATCCGAGCTGCGCTTCGAGAACTATGTGGAAGACGCCGCGGCCTGGATCGCCAGGCTGAAGGCCGACCCGCGCTTCGGCTCGGTGGCCGTGATCGGCCATAGCGAAGGCTCCCTGATCGGCATGCTGGCGGCGCAGCAGGGCGGCGCCGCGGCCTTCGTGTCGATCGCCGGCGCCGCCGATGGCGCTTCGACCATCCTGCGTAAGCAGTTGGCCGGCAAGCTGCCGCCAGATCTGGACAAGGAGAACGAACGCATCCTGGCGGCGCTCGAAAACGGAACGACCGTTGACCCGGTGCCGCCCGCGCTGGCGGTCTTCTACCGGCCGAGCGTCCAGCCATACCTGATCTCGTACATCAAGTACGTGCCGTCCCAGCGCATCGCCGCCCTGACCATGCCGGTGCTGATCGTCCAGGGCAATACCGACATCCAGGTGGAGGTCGCCCAGGCCAACGCCCTGTACCGCGCCAAGCCGGATGCGACCCTGGCCATCATCCCCGGCATGAACCATATCTTCAAGCACGTGCGGGCCGACCCGGCGCTGCAGGCCGCGGCCTACAGCGATCCGAGCTTGCCGGTCTCGCCGCTGCTGGTGAAGGCGGTCGGCGATTTCCTGAAAAAGGTCGACTAAGACCTCAGGCGGCGCGCAAGGTGCGCGCCGCCGCCACCATATTGCGCAGCGCCGGCAGCACCTCTTCCCAGTTGCGGGTCTTGAGGCCGCAGTCGGGATTGATCCACAGGCGCTCGGCTGGAATGCGGGTGGCGGCCTTGCGCATCAGGTCCACGATGTGGTCCTGGCTCGGGATGTTCGGCGAATGGATGTCGTACACGCCCGGCCCGATCTCGTTCGGATACTGAAAATCGTCGAAGGCGTCCAGCAGCTCCATATCCGAACGCGAGGTCTCGATCGTGATCACGTCGGCATCCATCGCGGCGATCGCGGCGATGATGTCGTTGAACTCCGAATAGCACATATGGGTGTGGATCTGGGTCTCGTCGGCCACGCCGTTGGCCGTGATGCGGAACGATTCGACCGCCCAGTCCAGGTAGTCCTTCCACTCGCCGCGCCGTAGCGGCAAGCCTTCGCGCAGGGCCGCCTCGTCGATCTGGATCACGCGCACGCCGGCGCGCTCCAGGTCCAGCACCTCCTCGCGGATGGCCAGGGCCAGCTGGCGGCAGCTCACGGACCTCGGCTGGTCGTCGCGCACGAAGGACCAGTTCAGGATCGTCACCGGGCCGGTCAGCATGCCCTTCATCGGTTTGTCGGTCAGCGACTGCGCATAGGTGGTCCACTTGACCGTCATCGCCTGCGGCCGGCGCACGTCGCCGAACAGGATCGGCGGTTTCACGCAGCGCGAGCCATAGGATTGCACCCAGCCGTTCTGACTGAAGGCATAGCCGTCGAGCTGCTCGCCGAAGTATTCGACCATGTCGTTGCGTTCGGCCTCGCCGTGCACGAACACGTCCAGTCCCAGCGCTTCCTGCTCGCGCACGCAGCGCGCGATCTCGCCGCGCATCGCTTCTTCATACGCCGCCGCATCCAGGTCGCCTTTTTTATGGGCATTGCGGGCCTGGCGGATCGCCGCCGTCTGCGGGAAGGAACCGATGGTGGTGGTCGGGTAGCTTGGCAGCTGGAGCAGGGCGGCCTGTTTCAGGCTGCGTTCGGCGTGGCCGCTGGCGCGCTGGCCCAGCTGAGGAGTGATCGCGGCCAGGGCCCGCGCCACTTCCGGGTTCGACACGCGTTTCGAGGCGCGGCGGCGGTCGATCGCGGCGGCGTTCTCGACCAGTTCGAGCTGCACCTGCGAGCGGCCATGGTCGAGCGCATGGGCCAGGATGCGCAATTCTTCCAGCTTCTGCACGGCGAACGCCAGCCAGGAGCGGATTTCGGGATCGAGCGCGGTCTCGTTCTGCAGGTCGACCGGCACATGCAGCAGCGAGCACGATGGCGCGATCCACAGGCGCTGGCCCAGCTGGCGCTGCACCGGCTCGAGCCATTCGAGCGTGGCGTGCAGGTCGGTCTTCCAGATATTGCGGCCGTCGATCACGCCCAGCGACAGCACCTTGTCCTGGCCCAGCGCGTCGATCACCGGCGCGATCTCGGCGCGGGCATTGATCGCATCCAGGTGCAGGCCATCGACTGGCAGTGCGCAGGCCAGCGTCAGGTTATCTTCCAGACGGCCGAAATAGGTGGCCAGCAGCAGTTTGGCGCCGCTGTGACCGAGCGTGTCGTAGGCGTTCGCATAAGCGGCCTGCCAGCGCGCATCGAGTTCGGTGACCAGCGCCGGCTCGTCGACCTGCACCCATTCGATGCCTTGCGTGACGAACCAGGCCAGCAGCTCGGCATACACCGGCAGCAGGCGGGGCAACAGGTCGAGCCGGTCGCTGCCATCCTTGGCCTTGCCCAGCCACAGATAGGTCAGGGGGCCGACGATGACCGGTTTCGCCTTGACGCCGAGGGTGCGCGCCTGGGCCAGCTGTTCGTCGAGGCGCGCGGTGTCGAGCCTGAAACTGGTGTCGGCGCCGAATTCGGGGACGATGTAGTGGTAGTTGGTGTCGAACCACTTGGTCATTTCGCCGGCGTGGACGCCGCCGCAGGCGTGGTCGTGGTCGCCCTGGCTGCGACCGCGCGCCACTCGAAAGTAAGCGTCCAGCGCATCGCCATGGTGGCTGTGAGCGCGCTCCGGCACATTCCCGAGCGTGAAGCTCATGTCGAGCACCTGGTCATACAGGGAGAAATCGCCGACCGGCGCGAAGTCGAGCTTCGATTGCTGTTGCCAGTGGCGCTGGCGCAGCCCGGCGGCCTGGGCCCCGAGTTCCTGGGCCGTGGCCTCGCCCTTCCAGAAGCGTTCGAGGGCGAATTTCAGTTCGCGGCGCGCGCCGATGCGCGGAAAGCCGAGGGTGTGGGTGGTTGTCATGATGGTGTCAGCCTGATGAAGAATGGATGAGTTCATCATAAGCCGCTTGATTCATGAATAAAATTGGTATGATTTCATTCATCCATTAATTCTGTTCATGTGACATGATCGAACGCATCCACCTGTCCCTGATCCGCGAGGTCGACCGGCGCGGCTCGCTGACCGCCGCCGCCGACGTGCTGTGCCTGACGCAGTCGGCCCTGAGCCACACGGTGAAGAAGCTCGAACAGCAGCTCGGCACGCCGGTCTGGACGCGCGAGGGACGCTCATTGCGCCTGACCCAGGCCGGGCGCTATCTATTGACGCTTGCCGAGCGGGTGCTGCCCCAGCTGGAGCACGCCGAGCGCCTGATGCACGAATATGCGCGCGGCGAACGCGGCACTCTGCGCATCGGGATGGAGTGTCACCCCTGCTACCAGTGGTTGCTGAAAGTGGTGGATCCCTATCTGGCGGCGTGGCCCGAGGTCGACGTCGACGTCAAGCAGCGCTTCCAGTTCGGCGGCCTCAAGGCCTTGCACGGCTACGAGATCGACCTGCTGGTCACGCCCGACCCCCTGTTCAAGCCGGGGCTGCGCTTCGTGCCGGTTTTCGATTACGAGCAGGTGCTGGTGGTGGGCAGCGGCCATCGGCTGGCCGGGCGTTCCCACGTCGAGCCGGCAGACCTGTCGGACGACGTGTTGATCACCTATCCGGTCGACCTCGAGCGGCTCGACATCTATAGCCAGTTCTTCCTGCCGGCCGGCTGCGCGCCGCGTCAGCGCAAGACGATCGAGACCACCGACATCATGCTGCAGATGGTGGCCAGCGGCCGCGGCGTGGCGGCGCTGCCGCGCTGGCTGGTGGACGAGTACGCGGGCCGGATGGCGGTGGCGCCGGTGCGGCTGGGGCAAGAAGGGGTGTTCAAGCAGATATTCCTGGGCACGCGCGAGGTGGATGCCGGCACCGCCTACCTGGAAGCCTTCGTGGCGATCGCCCGTCAAGCCTGATGCCTGGCGGACGCGTCCTGCACCGCGATGGGGCAGGGCCTGTCGCGGTGATGCCACATTCACCACGGTTTACCGGGCCGGTTGCCCAAGCCGGCTTAACCGAGCGGCAAATCGGTTGACCTGCCGTCACATTCGGCGTATATTCGCGAGTTCTCGTTTTTATTCTGCACATCGTATACGCATTCGCAGCCGCTCCTTTGCTGAGTGGCTATCGTCGCCTCCGCTGTCAGTTCTTACGGGACTAGGTTTTAGTCCCCGGGCCTGCATGTTCGCCGTCTCGGGTCGTCAATTCAGTAGCAATTTTGTTGGATTAGGAACGATGCCAACCATCAATCAACTGATTCGCAAGCCGCGTGAAGCCGCGGTTGTGAAGAGCAAGTCGCCGGCACTGGAAAACTGCCCGCAAAAACGTGGCGTGTGCACCCGTGTGTACACCACCACCCCGAAGAAGCCTAACTCGGCACTTCGTAAAGTCGCTAAAGTGCGTCTGACCAACGGTTTCGAAGTCATTTCGTACATCGGCGGTGAAGGCCACAACCTGCAAGAACACAGTGTCGTGCTGCTGCGCGGCGGCCGTGTGAAAGACTTGCCAGGTGTGCGTTACCACATGGTTCGCGGTGCACTGGATACCCAGGGCGTCAAAGACCGTAAGCAAGCGCGCTCGAAGTACGGCGCCAAGCGTGCCAAGGCTGCGAAGAAGTAATATCTTCGGTCGCCAAGGCGGCACGTGTCACTGACACGTCACATTAATTAGATAAGTTGAGCCGGCCGCAAGGCCGAGTAAGTGAAGGGTCATGAGGACCTTTCGCGAGTGCGGAATCCGCACTCAACTGAAGACAGGAAGGAATTGAAATGCCACGTCGTCGTGAAGTACCCAAGCGCGAGATCCTGCCGGATCCAAAATTCGGCAACACCGATGTCGCCAAATTCGTCAACGTTCTGATGCTGTCCGGCAAGAAGTCGGTTGCAGAAAACATCATCTACGGTGCATTCGAACACATTCAATCCAAGTCGGGCAAAGACCCGCTGGAAGTGTTCACGACCGCGATCAACAACGCTAAACCGCTGGTGGAAGTCAAATCCCGCCGTGTCGGTGGCGCCAACTACCAGGTGCCAGTGGAAGTTCGTCCGGTTCGTCGTATGGCGCTGTCCATGCGTTGGTTGCGCGAAGCCGCAAACAAGCGCAGCGAAAAATCCATGCCGCAACGTCTGGGTGGTGAACTGATGGAAGCGGCTGAAGGCCGCGGCGGCGCGATGAAGCGTCGTGACGAAGTCCACCGCATGGCAGAAGCGAACAAGGCGTTCTCGCACTTCCGCTTCTAAGCATCAGGACTTGGCTTGGGGCTTTTTGCCCCAATCTAAGGCCCTTGCAGTATCTGTTGTTCAGGCCGAGCTCATTTTGATCGTCAAGATGTTGCTCGGTTTTGTCCATTCAAAGATTTAGGAAAAATTATGGCACGCAAGACCCCCATCGAGCGCTACCGCAATATCGGTATTTCGGCTCACATCGATGCTGGTAAAACCACCACCACCGAACGCGTCCTGTTCTACACGGGCGTCAACCACAAGATCGGCGAAGTGCACGATGGCGCAGCGACGATGGACTGGATGGAGCAAGAGCAAGAGCGCGGCATTACCATTACCTCGGCAGCGACGACCTGCTTCTGGAAAGGTATGGCCGGTAACTTCGAGCCTCACCACATCAACATCATCGACACCCCGGGCCACGTTGACTTCACCATTGAAGTCGAACGCTCGATGCGCGTGCTCGACGGCGCCTGCATGGTTTACTGCGCAGTCGGCGGCGTGCAGCCACAGTCGGAAACCGTGTGGCGTCAGGCTAACAAGTACAAAGTTCCACGTCTGGCCTTCGTCAACAAGATGGACCGTACCGGCGCGAACTTCTTCAAGGTCTACGAGCAGATGCGCGCTCGCCTGAAGGCGAACCCGATCCCTCTGCAGATCCCGATCGGCGCGGAAGAAAACTTCCTGGGCGTGGTCGACCTGGTCAAGATGAAAGCAATCATCTGGGACGAAGCATCGCAAGGCATGAAGTTCGACTACCGCGACATCCCTGCGGAACTGGTCGATCAAGCCAACGAATGGCGCGAGAAGCTGGTCGAGACCGCTGCTGAAGCCAGCGAAGAGCTGATGAACAAGTACCTGGAAGAAGGCGACCTGACCGAAGCCGAGATCAAGGCTGCTCTGCGTCAGCGCACCATCGCATCGGAAATCGTCCCGATGATGTGCGGCACCGCGTTCAAGAACAAGGGCGTGCAAGCCATGCTCGACGCCGTGGTCGAATACCTGCCATCGCCGATCGACATCCCACCAGTCGCCGGTACCGACGAAGATGACCAAGTGGTCACCCGTAAGGCCGACGATAACGAGAAATTCTCGGCGCTGGCATTCAAGATCATGACCGACCCGTTCGTGGGCCAGCTGATCTTCTTCCGCGTCTACTCGGGCATGATCAATTCGGGCGACACCGTCTACAACCCGGTCAAGGGCAAGAAGGAACGCCTGGGTCGTATTCTGCAGATGCACGCCAACCAGCGCGAAGAAATCAAGGAAGTCCGTGCCGGCGACATCGCCGCTGCGGTCGGCCTGAAAGAAGCGACCACGGGCGAAACCCTGTGCGATCCTTCGGCGATCATCACCCTGGAAAAAATGGTCTTCCCTGAGCCGGTCATCCAGCAGGCTGTCGAGCCAAAGACCAAGGCTGACCAGGAAAAAATGGGCCTGGCGCTGAACCGCCTGGCACAAGAAGATCCGTCGTTCCGCGTGCGTACCGACGAAGAATCGGGCCAGACCATCATCGGTGGTATGGGCGAGCTGCACCTGGAAATTATCGTTGACCGCATGAAGCGTGAGTTCAACGTGGAAGCAACCGTCGGCAAGCCACAGGTTGCATACCGCGAAACCATCCGCAAGGCAGTCACCGACGTCGAAGGCAAGTTCGTCAAGCAGTCGGGCGGTCGTGGTCAGTACGGTCACGCAGTCCTGTCGATCGAGCCGCAAGAGCCAGGTAAAGGCTTCGAGTTCGTCGACGCGATCAAGGGCGGTGTGGTTCCACGCGAATACATCCCTGCAGTCGAAAAAGGTGTGCGCGAGACCCTGACTTCGGGCGTGCTGGCCGGTTACCCAGTGGTCGACGTCAAAGTCACCCTGACCTTCGGTTCGTACCACGATGTCGACTCGAACGAAAATGCGTTCCGCATGGCCGGTTCGATGGCGTTCAAAGACGGCTGCCGTAAAGCCAGCCCGGTCATCCTCGAGCCGATGATGGCCGTGGAAGTCGAAACGCCAGAAGACTACGCCGGTTCGGTGATGGGCGATCTGTCGTCGCGTCGCGGTATGGTGCAAGGCATGGACGAAATCCCAGGCGGCGGCGGCAAGATCATCAAAGCCGAAGTGCCACTGTCGGAAATGTTCGGTTACTCGACCTCGCTGCGTTCGGCGACCCAGGGCCGCGCGACCTACACGATGGAATTCAAGCACTATTCGGAAGCTCCGAAGCACGTGATTGACGCCATCGTCACCGCGAAGTCCAAGTAATAGATAATGGGGAGATGGGACGTCCCGTCTCCCCAGTTAAACAAATATATCGTTTCTCTTAAAGGAATTTGGAAATGGCAAAAGGTAAATTCGAACGGACCAAACCGCACGTCAACGTCGGCACCATCGGTCACGTTGACCACGGTAAAACCACCCTGACGGCTGCAATCGCTACCGTCCTGTCGAAGAAATTCGGCGGCGAAGCCAAGGCCTACGACCAGATCGATGCGGCTCCGGAAGAAAAAGCACGCGGCATCACCATCAACACCGCGCACGTCGAGTACGAAACCGAAAACCGTCACTACGCGCACGTTGACTGCCCAGGCCACGCCGACTACATCAAGAACATGATTACCGGTGCTGCGCAGATGGACGGCGCGATCCTGGTGTGCTCGGCCGCTGACGGCCCAATGCCACAGACCCGCGAGCACATCCTGCTGGCGCGTCAGGTTGGTGTTCCATACATCATCGTGTTCCTGAACAAGTGCGACCTGGTCGACGACGCAGAACTGCTGGAACTGGTCGAAATGGAAGTCCGCGAGCTCCTGTCGAAATACGAGTTCCCAGGCGACGACGTGCCAATCATCAAGGGTTCGGCACGTATGGCCCTCGAAGGCAAACCAGGCGAAATGGGCGAAGAGTGCATCACCCGTCTGGCTGAAGCCCTGGACACCTACATCCCAACGCCAGAGCGCGCTGTTGACGGCGCCTTCCTGATGCCAGTGGAAGACGTGTTCTCGATCTCGGGTCGCGGCACCGTGGTGACCGGTCGTGTCGAGCGCGGCGTTGTCAAAGTCGGCGAAGAGATCGAAATCATCGGTATCGTCGACACCGTGAAAACCACCTGCACCGGCGTGGAAATGTTCCGTAAGCTGCTGGACCAGGGTCAAGCTGGCGACAACGTCGGCCTGCTGCTGCGCGGCACCAAGCGTGAAGACGTGCAACGTGGTCAAGTCCTGGCAAAGCCAGGCTCGATCAAGCCGCACAACCACTTCACCGGTGAGATCTACGTCCTGTCGAAAGACGAAGGCGGCCGTCACACCCCGTTCTTCAACAACTATCGTCCTCAGTTCTACTTCCGTACGACTGACGTGACCGGTTCGATCGAACTGCCAGCAGACAAAGAAATGGTCATGCCAGGCGATAACGTCTCGATCACCGTCAAGCTGATCGCTCCGATCGCGATGGAAGAAGGTCTGCGCTTCGCAATCCGCGAAGGTGGCCGTACCGTCGGCGCCGGCGTTGTTGCAAAGATCCTGGCCTAATTCATCAGGCCTGATCGCCGGTCGCTGCTCCCTGTGAGCGTCTGACCGGCACAACGATGGGGACAGACTTTTTGGTCTGTCCCCATCTGTTTGAGCGGGAACGATGCTATACTCCCGCCTCTTGAGCAGTACCGAAGTGACTTGACCACATTGCCGGCAAACAGCCGGAACGTTCTTTAAAGGAAATAGCATGTCCGCTAACCAGAAAATCCGTATTCGCCTCAAAGCATTCGACTACAAGCTGATCGACCAATCGGCTCTGGAAATCGTTGACACCGCCAAGCGTACCGGCGCCGTCGTCAAGGGCCCAGTCCCACTGCCAACCCGCATCCAGCGTTTCGACGTGCTGCGTTCGCCACACGTGAACAAGACCTCGCGCGACCAGTTCGAAATCCGTACGCACCAGCGTCTGATGGACATCGTGGACCCAACCGACAAGACCGTTGACGCACTGATGAAGCTGGACCTGCCAGCTGGCGTCGACGTCGAAATCAAGCTGCAGTAATACAAAATCAAGTGCCGGCGGATGCCTCCGCCAGCGCTGCAAGGGCCGGATCGACCGTTCGCGGGGATCCGGCCCTTGTCATTTGCGGCGCCTGGACTGGTCCAGTCATGCAACGACGGGGTCGAAGGTCAAACGACGGGGTCGAGGTCAAACGACGGGTCACAAACGACGGGGTCAGGTCTGACATTTAGACACAAACGACGGGGTCAGGTCTGACATTTAGACACGGCCTCGACAACAAATACGACGGGGTCAGGTCTGACATTTAGACATTGGCGGCGATCGCTCGCCTGGAGACCGTCGATGCGCCGCTGCCAGCCTGGCGCCGACGCCACGGCGTGGCGCGTACGACGGGGTCTACGACGGGGTCAGGTCTGACATTTAGACACGGCCTCGACAACAAACGCTTTTGAGAGCTGAGCTCGTGTCCAAATGTCAGACCTGACCCTAGCTTTGACCCTAGCTTCTCGCAGCAGCCGCTCCCGCCGATCCTCGGCCGGCTGTCGCGCCACGCTCACCGGTACGACGTCCGGCGGCAACGGCGCCCGTCGAATCGGCGTTGGTGGCGGTGCCGGTCCTGGCCAGCGAGGAAACCCATGCAGCCGAGGCGCCGGACTTGGCGCCGCAGCCGGGACGGGTCGATATGGAGGCATTGCGCGCGGCCGCGCGTCAGGCGGACAGCGAACGCGGTCCGGCCGCACTGGAGCGGCTACGCGCCAGCGATGACAGCGCGCTGTCGCGTGCGGTGAGAAAGGCGAAGGTCCCGGATTGCCAGACCAAGTATGCCGGCGGCGAAAAGGCCAATATCCTGCTCCTGGTCCCTCTCGCCATCGACACCATCACCGGCAAGGGCTGCAAGTGGTAGCAGCCCTGTCGTAACAGACTTATTTACTGCCGCTTATTTACTACCCGTCTTCCAGCGCATGCCGAAGCCGTAGTGCCGGTCCATCAGCTCATGAGCGCTGGTCATGCCCTGCTGCTGGAAGTACTCGGCCAGCTTGGTGATCACCAGGTTGCCGCCGCGGTTTTCGATCAGCGCGATCGCGCACATGATCTGGCGGTCGCCGCCATCAAGTTTCACTTCGACCGGCGCCTGGCCCGGCGCCGTCACCGTCACCACGCCATTGGTCACGGCCCAGTTGGCCGCGCCTTCGTAGATGAAGGAGAAGATCACCGCGCGCTTGATCTGGTCGAAACGTTCGCCGTTGATGAACAGGTTCTCGCCATTGGCGGCGGCGCCGGTGCGGTCGTCGGCATCCAGTTGCATGAAGGGTTCGCGCTCGTAGTCGCCGAAGGTGTTGCCCAGCGCCTGCACGAGGCCGCGGCGGCCGTCGGCCAGTTCGTACATGCAGCCGAGATCGAGGTCGATGCCGCTGCGGCCCTTGCGCGCCCCGCCGGCCTTGTTGGCCATTTCGCCGGCCTTGTTGGCGAGGTCGCCCGCCATGCTGGTGAGGCGGTCGAGGAAGCCGCCGCCGCGCGCGGCCGAGGATGGCGGCGGTGGCGAGGCAGGAGGCGGCGCGATCGCGGCCTGGTTCCAGTTCAGGTTGACGTGGATGCGGCCATAGCCGCCGCCGGGGCGCTTGTCGAGCGAGACCTTGTCGCCGCGCTTGTCGAGCGTGACCTTGGACAGCGACACCGTCCGTGCCGCGGGTGCGGGCGCGGGTGCGGCAACAGGTGCGGCCGCAGGCGCCCTGGTCGAGGAGCCGGCCTCGGTTCCGCCGAAGTTGGCCAGCAGCGCCGACAGGCCGCCATTGAAACCCTGGCCGACGGCGCCGAAGCGCCACAGCCCATCGCGGCGGTAGATCTCGGCCACGATCAGGGCCTTCTCGTCGCCGAAGTCGGCGCCCGACCACGGGAAGCGCACGGCGCTGCCCAGCGACAGGGAGCTGGCGCCCAGGGTGCGCATGGTGGCCGCGCCGTCGATCGCGGCCACGAACACGAGCTTTGCGATCGAGCTGGGCAGCAAGTCGAGATTCACCGCGAAGCGCGCGCGGCCGCCGCCCAGGTCCAGGCGCACCGCGCCTTCGGGGCTGGTCAGCTGGTTGTAGAACACCATGTAGCGGTCGTCCGACAGCTTGTCGTTGGCGTCCAGGCCAAAGCACGAGACGTCGACCGAGGCGCCGTTGGCGGCGATCTCGACGTCGACGTTGAAGACGTTGCCGGTGCCGAGGTCGGTCAGCTTGCCTTTCTGTCCCCGTCCAAATTGAGTAGTCATGAAGGTTCTCCTTCCAGGAATGGTTTGTGGCCCAGTTCGGCGCGCGAGCCGAACAGGCGGGATTGTTCGAGGGTGCGCTCGGCCCAGGCGCGGTGGGTGGCGACTTCCTGCATCGCGTCGTCCATGCGGAACACCGCCGGGCTCGAGGCGTCGAGGATGGCGCGCGCCACCGCCAGGTCTTGCGGCGTCACCTTGAAGTGCTGCTCGATCGCCGCGATCTGGGTCGGGTGGATCGCGGTCTTGCCGACCATGCCGTGGGCCAGGTCTTCGATCACTTCCTGGTCCAGCAGTTCGGGCAGGTCGAGGTATTCGAACACCGGCGCGGTCAGCATGAAGCCGTAGGGACGGAAGGTCGTCACCAGGCGCGAAATCACCGGCCCGAGCGGCGTGCGGTACAAGGTCATGCCGCGCGGGCGGCGCAGGCCGAGCAGGGCCAGCAGGTCGTTGCCGCCGATGCGCAGCGCCAGGATGCGGTGGCGCACGCCCGGCGCTTCCAGCGCGGCCCGCAGGCCCTGCATCTCGCCGTCGTCGAAGGCCTCGGCCGTCTCCAGGGTCGGCATCAGCACATGTTCGGTGTGGCGCACCAGCTTGAAGTAGCTGTCGAAGTTGTGGCGCGTGATCTTGGGCAGCACGAAGCCGGTCAGCTTGTCGGCGCCCGGCATGGCCAGCACGCGCGCCAGCACTTCGGGATTACGCACCCGCACGAAGCGGTCGGCCGCCACGTCCAGGCGCATGTTCGCCAGCACCACCGACAGGTTGAACAGCGACCAGCTGAGTTCCCGGTCGGCGATCGAGTCCTCGGTGCAGAAAATCAGCGAGCGCGCGTGCGGCAGGCGATCGCCATTGGCGATCGCGGTCAGGTTCTTGTGATTGGCCGGCACGTACAGCGACGCGCCCAGTGATTTAGCCATCCGATGCACTCCTGATCAGGGATACTGCGTGATAGGGAAGGTGCGGGTCGATCTCGACCGGCACCTGTTTTTCTTCGGCCAGCACGGCCAGGTGCGCCACCTCGGTGGCGGCAGGGTCGCGCAGCACGACCAGCCGCGGCACGCGGCGCAGCAGCACGCGCGTGGCTTCGCCGATGCCGGGCTTGACCAGGTTGACGTCGGCGACGCCGTAGCGCCGCATCGCCCTGCCGATATAGGTCTGCGAGCGCTCGCGCGCCGCCGCGGCGTCGATCGGTTCCGCGCGCGGCAGCGTGTCGGATTGCGCCAGCGCCAACGCCAGTCCCACCAGCTCGTCGGCAAACGCCTGTGAGCGGTCTACGTCCGCGAACTGCTGGTAGAACACGCAGCCGTGGAAGTCGTCGGCGCGCATGTCGTCGCTCATGACGGTGCGGCTCACCAGGCCCGACACCGTGGCGTTGAGGATGCTCGACGGGATCAGGTAGTCGTCGCACGAGGCCGCGCAGGCGGCGGCGCCGGCGAGGTCGGACAGCACGTGCAGGCCGGCGTCGATATGGGTGCCGTGGCGCACGTTGAACGTCTCGATCGAACCGGCCAGCTCGCGCGCAATCACGCCCTTGCCGGTCCAGCCGTCGAGAAAGACGATGGCATCGGCCTGGTGTCCATGCGCCAGGATGTGGCGCAGGGCGGCGGCGTCGATGCCGCGGTCGCGCACGATCGATATCGAGTAGTGCACGGCGTCGCGTCCGAACAGCTCGCGCAGCAGGCGGGCCACCACCACGCCGACCGGGGTGCCGGCGCGCGCCAGCGACACCAGCGCCAGCCGGTGCTGCGGGCGCGCGGCGATCAGCCGGGCCAGGCGCAGGCAGTCGCGCGCCATGCGCGCATTGTTGGCGCGGCAGGCCTCGTCGAACAATGCCATATAGCGCGCGGAAGGTTTCGACTCGGGCGACAGCATCTGGCTGTAGTGGCGTTGGCCGCTCTGGATCAGCGCTTCCTTCTCGGCGACGTCGACGAAGCCTTCCTGCGGCAGGCGGCGCAGCAGGAAGCTGACCTCGCCCTTGCGGTAGCTGCCGGAGAAATCTTCCCAGTCGCTCACAGCGCCCCCACGGTGATGCCGGCGAGCTGGGTGCCGCGCGGGATGATGGCGTAGTCGCAGGCGGCCATGAAGCGCGCGTCCGAGCGGCTGTCGCCCATGCCGAAGGTGACGATTTCGCCGTGTTCTTCCTTCAAACGCGCGGTGATGTGGGCCACCGCGTTGGCCTTGTTTAGCGCTTTCGGCAAGATGGCCAGGTTGTTGCCGTTGCGGTGGATGAAGTAGTCGCGGTCGCCGTCGGCGATCCAGGGCCGCACCACGTCTTCCTCGAGCGGCGCCAGGCGCTCGGCCTGTTTGTCCGGATCCTTCACCACCAGGAAGAACGGGGTGGCGAAATCCTCGATCATGCGCGCGCGGCCGCCATAGCCGGTGCGTGCGCCATGGTCGTCGATGTGGGCGGCCAGCGCCAGGAGGCCGGGCAGGGCGGCATGCATCGCCGTGCGCATGCCATCCAGCCAGGGCTGGTCGACTGCGCCACCCGGCTCGAGCACCACGCCGCCGTAGTTGATGACGGCGTAGCTGTCGAACGGCAGGGTCACGCGGCGCAGCCCGTCGAGGTCGCGCGCGGTGGTCGGGATCATCGTCATCCCGTCCTGCAGCAGGGTCAGGAAGGAACGCTGGGCCGGCGTCGTGTATGAACAGATGCTGCCGTCCTTGTAATAGGCGGCCGGCGCCAGCGCGTCCGGGATGTCCCGGTGCGCGCCGCATTTACCGAGGGTCTGGAACAGTGTGTCGTCCAGGTCAGCGAACAGGAACTTCTTCAACGTGGTCCTCGGACTGGAAGTGGAACAGGCGCGCCTGCAGCAGGCGCACCAGCGTGAACAGCGCTGGGCCGGGCGCGGTCTCGTGGCAGACCAGCACGTGGTCGTACTGGCCCGGCGCGACGTTGTACAGGTAATTGGCAATGCCTTCGCCGTAGTTGTCGGGGAAGGTCAATGCATGGTCCACCGCGCCCCAGGTGAGGATCGGCGAGCGCGTGGTCGACTGCACCACCACGTCGACGCCCTGGCGCTGCAAGGCGGCGCCGAACAGGGTCGAGACGTGCATGAATTCGCCGGTGCCCAGCACCAGCACCCGGCTGGCGGGAGCAAATTCGCCGGCCAGGCGCGCCGCCAATTGCTCCGGCGTCCTCAATGCGCGCGCCGTGCCGAGGCGGCCGAAGGCGGCGCTGGCACCGCGGTCGGCGTCTTCCGCATAGCGCTGGGCGACGCCCTGGTCGGGCGGCGAAGGGCCTTGCGCGAAGCTGAATTCGCCCTCGACCAGCGCGCCGCAGGTAGTCGGCATGCCGAAGCGGGCGTCCAGCGCCTCTGTCGTGGCGCGGCCCATGAAATTGGTGATCGTGGCCAGGTGCACCCGCTCCAGGCCTGGATTCAGGCGGCGGCAGGCGGCGGCAAGGTTGACGAAGGTATTGCCGGTGCTGGCCTCGTCGTCCACCAGCACCAGGGTGCGCGCGGCCAGCAGCAGGGCATTCAGCTCAGGATCGACCGGCGTGTGCAGGAACTGGCGCGGCGCATGGCTGTGCGCTTCCTCGAATTCGATCAGCGGGCCGTTGCCGACCCGGTAGCGGGTGGTGTGCAGGAACAGCGCCTGCTGGTCCGGATGGGCGCGCACCCAGGCTTCGAACACGCCCTGGCCCAGCCCGATCGCGGTCTCCGCCATGGCGATGAACACCACCGGGCCTTGCACCGCGCCTTTCAACTGCGGCACGGTCGCGGCCAGGCGCTCGTGCACCATTAGCATGTCGATCGGCTGCGCCGGCCAGTGCTTGCCCAGCACCTTGCTCAGGAACAGGAAGCCGCGCTTGGCGTTGGCGCGCGCGGCAAAGCCGAGCAGGGCGTCGAGTTCGGATGCGCCGCTGTCGATGCGCAGGTCGAGCGTGCCCGTTGGTAGCTCAACCTGAAGCTCAATACGCTGAACAGGCGTCGGGAGTGGCGCGTTCATGCCAGCTCCGTCGCGACGCTGACTTCGGCCACGCGCATGCCGTGGCGCGGCGCGGGAATCTCGAGACCCTCATAGCCTTCGGCGAAGCCGCGCAGCGCGATATAGGGGAGGTTGGGGCCGGCCAGGCAGGCCATGCCGATCCCGCCCGACATGCGTGGATTGATCTCCAGCAGGCGCGGACGGCCGCCGCCTTCGCGGAACTGGGCGTTGAACACACCATTCAACTGGTAGTCGGCGCACAGGCGCGCGGTCGCATCCAGGATGTCCTGGCGCATGTCGATCAGCTGGCCGCTGCCGGCTTGCGGCAGCTTGCGGCGCACCACGGCCGCCACCAGGCGCCCATGGTCGCCCACGCAATCGACGCTGTATTCGGGGCCTTCCAGGAATTCCATCAGCAGCATGGTATTGAAGGAGTCCAGTTCGCCCAGCCCGCGGCGCAGGTCCTGGTAGCCGATATGGTATTCGACGCCTTTCATCAGGAGCGCGGCGCTGCTGCGTTCTTCGTCGATGATGGCGAAGCCCAGGCCATAGATGCCGTGCGCCGGCTTGATGCACAGCTTCGCGTGCTGCGGGCGCAGTTGGGCATAGGCGGCGTCGAACTGCTCCAGTGTCTCGAAGGGGCGAAAGGCCGCCACCGGCGCGTCCGGCAGCACCGTCGCGGCATAGAAATCGGCCTTGTCGTGGATGCGTTTCAGTTGCGCCGGCGGCGCGGCGCTGAGCACGCGCGTGCCGACGTCCGCGAAGCGCGCATGTTCGGCGGCCAGCACGGTGGCTTCGCGGCCCGGCACGAAGACGTCGATTTTTTGGTCGCGGCAGAACGCGAGGCACCAGTCGACATAGGCGTCGCCTTTCAGGCCGGTGGGCTCGACGTGGAATTCATGGGCCAGGCGCGCGGCCGGCGCATGGCGGTTGGCGTTGCTGTGGACGATGGTGAAACGGCCTTCGGTATCGGCTTCGCGGATCAGCTTGATCGCCGCATTCACGGACGAAAACGTCCTGTTGTACCAGACGCGCATGTGGGCTCTCTTGATGGTGATCGGCCACTGGCGTGGCGTTGCAGGGTCCGCGCCGGGCGGCGCGGACCGTCAGGGAAGCTCCCTGTGTGACTCTTAGACGTTGACGCCGAACGAGCGTGCCAGCGGACCGAGGCCGCCCTTGAAGCCCTGGCCGACGGCGCGGAACTTCCATTCGCTGCCGGCGCGGTACAGCTCACCGAAGATCATCGCGGTCTCGGTCGAGCTGTCCTCGGACAGGTCGTAGCGCGCGATCTCGGCTTCGCCGGCGGCGTTCAGGCAGCGGATATAGGCCTTGCCCACCTGGCCGAAGTTCTGGCGGCGCGCATCGGCGTCGTGGATGGTGACGCAGAACGAGACCTTGTCGATGTCGGCCGGCACGCGCGCCAGGTCGACCGTCAGCTTTTCGTCGTCGCCATCGCCCTGGCCGGTCGTGTTGTCGCCGGCGTGGGTCACCGAGCCATCGCTCGATTTCAGGTTGTTGTAGAAGATGAAATCGGTATCGCCGCGTACCTTGGCGTCGGCCTTCAGCAGGAAGGCGCTGCCGTCCAGGTCGAAGGCGGAACCGTCGGTCGAGCGTGGATCCCAGCCCAGGCCGATGATGACCTTGGTCAGGCCCGGTGCTTCCTTGCTCAGGTTGACGTTGCCGCCTTTTTGCAGACTGATTGCCATGCGAACTCCTTTTCCGTTGAGGGATGAGATGGACGGCGATGTAGCTGTCGCCATCGGGATTGCATCCGCCAATATAGGCGGTAATTGATCAATTGTACATGGGGCTGGGCCGCGCGAATTTCAACATTTTTCATAGAGGGATGTACGTACTTACGCTCAGCCCAAACCACGGAATGTCACATTTGCGGATTTGGAGGATCGGGCAAAAACGAACAAGCTTCCGGCAACGGGAAAGCATGCGCCAACCCGATACTGGGTGCTCTTCCACCCACCTGAAGGAGCACACCATGAACAAGATCGCACTCGTCACCGGCGCCAGCCGCGGCCTGGGCCGCAACACCGCGCTGCACATCGCGAAGAAGGGCGGCGACGTCATCATCACTTATCAAAGCCGCGAGCAGGAAGCCCAGGCCGTGGTCGACCAGATCCGCGCCATGGGCCGCCAGGCGCTGGCGCTGCGGCTCGACGTCGGCGACGTCGCGGGCTTTCCACTGTTCGTCGAACACCTGCGCGCCGCCCTGGAGCAGACCTGGGGCCGCGACAGCTTCGACCATCTGGTCAACAATGCCGGCCACGGCGACATGGCAGCCATCGCCGACACCACGCAGGCGCAGTTCGACCGCCTGGTCGACGTCCACTTCAAAGGCGTGTTCTTCCTGACCCAGGCCCTGCTGCCGCTGCTGGCCGACGGCGGGCGTATCGTCAACCTGTCGACCGGGCTGACCCGCGTTTCCTTCCCTGGCTTCGGCGCCTATGCGGCGGTGAAGGGGGCGGTCGAGGTATTGAGCGTCTACTTGGCGAAGGAACTGGGCAGCCGCGGCATCGCCGTCAACACGGTGGCGCCGGGTGCGATCGAGACCGATTTCCTGGGCGGCGCGGTGCGCGATACCCCGGACCTGAACGGCGTCTTTGCCGGCATGACGGCGCTCGGACGGGTCGGGGTGCCGGACGATATCGGCCCCATGATCGCGAGCCTGCTGGGTGAAGAGAATCGCTGGATCAACGGCCAGCGGATCGAGGTGTCGGGTGGGCAGGTGATTTGAGTTCTGCGGCCTTTATCGGTCTAGAAACGCAAGGTCTTTTCTTCGGCGGCTTTGTCCGGACGCGGGTACGACGAAGCGCCAAATTACGTGCTTGTCAACGTGTCCGATGGCGCGGTGCTTCAGGTGTGCAGTTGGCTGGGTTGCGATGGAATCGAGTAATTTGCGCCGCAAACTGCTGAAAAGATCACCGCAGTTTCGCGAGGTACGCGGTGCAAATCCACACACGGTGAGCTTGATTTGTTATATTTCATTAGGGAAATATTTTTATTGGCGTTTTTCGCTAAGAATTTGAACAATGAAAGGCTCTCATGCAGCAAATTATCACCAGGCTTGGGGGGACCGTCCTCGTGACTGTGCTCCTCGCCGGATGCGACAGTTCCGAGGTCAATACTGTCAAAAAAACGACGGTATTGGAAGACAAAACCCACACCTATGAAACAGCACTGTCTGGACGCGCCTTTTGCGATGGCGAAGAGTGGCGTGCTTTCAAGGACGATAGTAATCGCCCTGCCGTAGAATATCGATGTGTCCTCAAAGGGGCACCGGAGTTCATGGCTGCCATGCGCATACAGAAAATTTCCGAGGTAACCAAGGAATTCCAAGGCTACTACCAATCCCTCGACCAGCGAATAGAAGAAGCAAAAGAGGCGCCAGGAGTGTATGCCGAACTTGCCGCAGAAGCTCAACAAAAGCTAGAACAAAAGGCAGCCGACGAAACCGATGCAAGTCGGCAGTTTGCGCACGAAGATCCTGTGTCGGCGATGAGACGTGCTGCCGTGCGCAATGAAATGGGATCTCTTGCGAGTGCACAATCCATCTCTGAGCGCGCTCAGCAGGCCGCAAACGAGGCAGCATCTAACTTGGAGCGTAACCTCGCAAGCTTGCAGAGCGAAAAGACACGGTTTGAGAACCAGGAAAAGATCACTCTTGCAGAAATTGAAAAAAGCTTCGGTGGTATCGCGGAAGCGACTGAAGTCGTCCAATGGGTCGTCAAAGACAATGAAGTCTTGCCAAGCTGGGTCGGTGTTGAATTTCAAAAGCAGGATGGCACCATTACAAGAATGAACAAGAATTGGAGTATGCACATTCGTCACATCCTGCACTATCGCGGTGAAGAACATGTTCCATATGCTCTCGGCGTATCAGGAGATGCTGCTCAAGTCGATACATCGGGGCAGAAGTAAGGGGGAAGTGCGTTCAGAAGTACGATTTATTACAAGCGCCAATAAGCATGAAGAGTGCTGATTTAGTTATGGCAGCAACCTTCACATCGAAATGGTAAGTCGGCTTATCAATATTGGTGCTCTTGACATTGACTGGAGGGGACGCTGACCCCCCGTTAGTTTCGGACTTTTGCAGGTAACAATTTCAAAGCGCAGCGATGACTCAGGTGAAGTGGTCATGTTTGGTGACGGTATTCAACTGCCTTCATCAAGAATGGTTGCCTCACCCGTCACGCCCAGAAAAGCCTAAGAAGGCATGGACATCTGCGTCCGAAGGAAACCTGCTAACGTAAGCTTGGCGCAGCGGGCTTGTGTTTACGCAGCAGCATGCATATGGGCCTGAGTCATCACATGGCGCACAGGCGGCAGCCCGAACATGCGCCCATATTCGCGCGTAAACTGCTGCACGCTTTCATAGCCCACGGTATGCGCGGCATGGCTGGCGCTGGCGCCCTCGGCCAGCATCAGGCGGCGCGCCTCGATCAGGCGCAGCTGCTTCTGGAACTGCCGCGGCGTCAGCGAGGTCACCGCGCGGAAGTGGTGGTGGAAGGACGAGGGGCTCATGCCGGCCAGGGCCGCCAGCTCCTCGACCGGCAGCCGCCGCGCATAGTCGCGGCGCAGGACGGCGACCGCGCGCGCCACGCGCCGCACATGGCTGTCGGGCAGGCCGAGGCGGCGGATCGCGGCGCCGTGGCGCCCCAGCAGCAGCCAGTAGTGGAATTCGCGGATCAAGGCGTCTTGCAGCACCGGAATCGAGGCCGGCCGCTCGAGCAGGCGCATCAGCCGCAGGGCGGCGTCCTGCACGTGGTTGTCGGTGGCCTCGCTCCGTACCGGCCGGTCGTCGGCTTCTTCCACCGCCGCCATCTCGGTCGCCAGCCCCGCGATCACGGCGGGATCGAGGTCCAGCACCACCGAGTAATAGGGCGCCGCGGCGCTGGCCCGGGTCACCTGGCTGGAGGTCGGCACGTCGGCCATGACCAGCAGCGAATCGCCGGCCTCGAAGGTGAACGACTGCGCGCCCAAGGCGACCTGCTTGCTTCCTTGCAGGACCAGGCAGGCCAGCGGGCGCTGGATCTGGTAGCTCAGTTCCGTGCGCCCGGCCTGGCGGATCGCCACCAGGCCGGGAATGGGCGTGCGCGCCACGCCGTCGGCATCGGCGTGGTCGTCGGCGAAGCGGCGTACCGCATCGAGAAGCGTGGTATCCATGCCGCCATGGTAGCCCGCCTTCGCCGGCTTGGGAACTACGCAGCCCGGGCCGCGTCGTCGCCGGCGTGCAGGACGCCGACCTGCGCCGGCGACGTTTGCGGCGCGGTTTGCGCCGGCTCGCGCGCCAGCCGCACCAGCTGCACCGGCAGCGCCAGCGACACCCCACGCTCCTCGAGCCCAGCGAGGATGCTCAGGTAGATCTCTTGCTGCACGTTCATGTAGACGGCATAGTCGGTATTGTCGACGTAGTACACCACCTCGTAGTTGAACACCGGCGCCGCGATGCCGGCCAGGTGGGCGCGGTCGAAGCGCACCTGCGGCTGGGCCGCGACGATCTCCTGGACCATCTCGGGCAAGCCGCGCAGCAGGCTGGCCGGCGTCAGGTGCGACACCCCGAACTGGAACACAACGCGGCGCGATTCCATGCGGCGCAGGTTCTGGATGCGGCTCTTGAGCAGGTCGTTATTGGAAAACACGATCTGCTCGCCGGAGAGGCTGCGCACGCGTGTGGTTTTCAGGCCGATCTTCTCGACCGTGCCGAGCATCTTGTCGACGATGATGAAGTCGCCCACCACGAAGGGCTTGTCGAGCACGATGGAGAGCGAGGCGAACAGGTCGCCCAGGATGCTCTGCACCGCCAGCGCGATGGCGATACCGCCGATACCCAGGCTGGCCACCAGGGTGGTGATGTTCACGCCCAGGTTGTCCAGCACCATCAGGGCCACCACCGCCCACAGCGCCACCCGCACCAGGAAGGTGATGGCGGCCGAGGAGGTGATGCGGTCCGGGTCTTCATTGCGCTGGGCGCGTGTCGCCAGCAGCCAGGCGCGCAGCGCGCGGTCGCCCCAGATCGCGACCTGGAACAGCACCGCGGTGATGGTAATACGGCCGATGAACAGCTGCGCCTTGTCCGGCAGCGCCAGGAAGCTGGCGCCGGCGTAGACGCCGACGATGACCAGCACCAGCAGCTTGGTCGCGCGCAGCGCGGCGACCGCGATATCGTCCCATTTGGCGTCGGTGCGCGCAGCAAGCAGGGCCAGGCGCCGCGCCAGGATCGACTTGACGGCGTCCAGCCCGGCCGCCACGGCCGCGACCACGGCCAGCGCGACCAGCCAGTCGGCGACCGGATTCTTGAGGATGACGTATTCCATCACGGTTTCATTTCCCTTTCATTCAATGTTCAGGCGTCAGGCGGCGGAGCGGTCTTCCAGCGCGTCCTCCTGGCCGGATGCCGGCAGCGCCGCCAGCGCGGCCAGGAAGTCGTCGCCCCAGCGCGCCACGTCGCGGTCGTTCACGATCGCCGCCATGCGTCCGGAGCGGTAGGCCACTTCGTCGGCGCCCATGGTCAGCGCGTGGTACAGGGTCGCGCTCATCGCGTTCCTGTCATACGGGTTCACCAGCAGCGCACCGTGCAGTTCGACGGCGGCGCCGGCGAATTCGGACAACACCAGCGTGCCCGGACGGCCGGCGGCATGGCGGGTGGCCACGTATTCCTTCGCCACCAGGTTCAGGCCGTCGCGCAGCGGCGTGATCCAGGCGACGTCGCAGGCGGCGTAGTGGGCCACCACGTCCTCGAACGGCAGCGAGCGGTAGAAGTAGCGCACCGGCACCCAGTCCAGGGTCGAGAAGCGGCCGTTGATGCGGCCGACCACGCGATCGAGTTCCTCGCGCAGGCTGTCATAGATCTCCATGCCCGACGCCGCCGGCGTGATGATGTTGATCAGCATGACTTTCCCCAGCAGCTCGGGATGCTGTTCGAGCATGCGCTCGTACGCTTGCAGCTTTTCGAGTGAGCCTTTCACGTAGTCGAGGCGCTCGATCGAGATGATGCCGGTGCGGCCATCCAGGTACTCGTCCCATTCGGCGATCTGGCGCCCGACGTCGTCGGTCTTGACCAGATCTGCGATCAGGCCGGCGTTGGTGCCCACCGGATGGGCGCCCAGCGTGACCCGGCGTCCGCCCACTTCGAGCGCGGTGTGCATGCGGTCCACGCCCAGCGCGCAGCCGAAGGTCAGGTAGCGCGGCGCGCACGGCACGGCGTCCAGCACCTCGACCGGCGCGCAGGAGCGCGCGGCGTCGACGAAGTTCTCGACGTAGCGCGGGATGTGGAAGCCCACGTAGTCGCACTGCAGCAGGCTGCCGATGATGTCGTTCCGCCATGGCAGGATGTTGAATACGTCGGAAGACGGGAAGGCGGTGTGGTGGAAGAAGGCGATCGTCAGGTCGGGACGCAGCGGGCGCAGGAAGGCCGGCACCATCCACAGGTTGTAGTCGTGGATCCAGGCGGTGGCGCCGGGCGCCGCCTCGCGCGCGGTCTGCTCGGCGAACAGGCGGTTCACCTCCAAAAAGCGTTCCCAGTGGTCCTGGCGGAATTCGGCTTTATCGGGGAAGGAGAAGATGATCGGCCAGAACGCCTCTTTCGAGAACTTCTTGTAGAACTGGTCGATGTCGTCCGCGGTCAGGGGAATCCGGGCCGCCTTGAGCTGCGGGTAGCGTTGCGCATCGACGGCGACGTGCGGGATGAATCCGCCCGGCGTCCGGCTGGCCTGCTGCGACCAGGCGACCCACGAGCCCTTGCGGCCGCCGGCGAAAAAGCTGAGCAGGGTCGGCATGATGCCGTTCGGGCTTTTCGGGCGGCGCTGGTACGTCACGCCGCCTTCCACCACTTCGTCATAGGGCAGGCGGTGATAGACCATGACCAGCTCGGCCTCGCCGTACGAAGTCGCGTCATGCGCCGCGGCGTCGCCGTCCAGGCGCAGGCCGTGGCGGTCGAACGCCTGCAGGATGCCGCCGCAGCCGGCGGCGTCGGCCACCACCACGCGCGGCATCTTGCGCACCGCCTGCACCAGCGCCGGTTCGGCGGCGCCGACCACCACGCCGCGGAAACCCGCCTCGAACATCGACAGGTCGTTCAGGGTGTCGCCCGCCACCACGATATGGGCCGGATCGAAGCCGGCCACTTCCGCCAGGCGGCGCACCGCGACGCCCTTGCCGACGCCGCGCGGCAGCACGTCCAGGTAGCGGCCGGCCGAGAACAGCAGGTCGCAGTCGAGGGCGTCGACGGCAGCGCGCAGCGCGGGCGTGATGGCGTCTTCGGTGGCGTAGAAGGAGACGCGGCGCTCCTGCGGCACCGACTGGCGCACCAGCTCCGGGAAGTCGGCCAGCGCTTTCAATACGGCCTGGCTGCCCGGCCAGCGCGCGGCGATCTCGTGGGCCAGCGGCTCGACCGGCCGCAGGTCGGCGTCGACGATGGTGGCGCCGACATCGGCGATGATGTAGTGGGGACGCGGTACCGTGGGGTCGGACAGCAGGGGAATGACGGTTTCCAGGCCGCGGCCGGTGACGAACACCAGTTTCGCCTCCGGCAGGGCGCCGGAAAACAGTTCGCGGATGCGGCGCCGCGCCTCGTGGGTGCCGGCCAGCAGCGTACCGTCCAGGTCGGTGGCCAGGACCAGGCGTGAGGGATCGAGCTGGCGCGGCCAGTGGCGGGTTTCAATGACAGTCATTCCTGATCATCCTTTGCAGCGATGCGTCCGCCCATGAGCCATGGGTTGGGTGGCGGACCGGGTCTGGGCCCACGGTGCTCGCCGGGGAGGCGCGCGGGCCGGAGAAAGGCGGGACAGGGACCTGCGCTCTCTTGTAGTTGAATGCGCGATCGACACGTCGGGAACCGCCAGGCGGACGAGGGAGGGCAGCGCCGGCATGGTTGCCGGAATCACGTGCGCCAGGTGCGCGCGACACGGCCGTCCCTCGAAAAACATTTGTACAATAGCATTTCACGCCGGCATCTTCAACCCGCGATTTCCTTGAGCGACGCGGGCGCGGCCGTCGTCGGCGCGGCAGGGAATTGGCGAGCACACGAAAAAAGCTATTGCAAAACTTTAAGCCGGGCACTTATAATTCGGCTCCCCGGGCGGTTAGTTCAGCTGGTTAGAATACTTGGTCGACATCCAAGGGGTCGCAGGTTCGAATCCTGCACCGCCCACCAGACTTCCAGATCGCAGGCTCCCAGCAATGGTCGTAGCCTGTAGAGAAAAGACACAGCGGTGTGTCTTTTCTGTGCCGTTCAGCTCGAACGGATTCTTCTTTCTCCAGTTACTGCGAAAAGCGCAACAGGCCGGTCTTGACTCCGATTTTTCCTGTTGCGCCGAAGCCTTTTGCGCGTTATACTAGCCGGCTTCGGTATGGGTGCCTCTTTTATTGCCCATATTATTTAGTAGTTCAACTACCCCCGCCCAATCGTAGGTGGGAATGGAGAAAAAATGAGCTTGGGCCTTCTCGGTCGCAAGGTTGGCATGATGCGTATCTTCACGGATGACGGCGATTCGATCCCTGTCACTGTGCTGGATGTGTCGAACAACCGTGTCGCACAAATCAAAACCCCTGAAACTGATGGCTACACCGCAGTTCAGGTCGTCTACGGCCAACGTCGCGCTTCGCGCGTGACCAAAGCTGCTGCCGGTCACTACGCCAAAGCTGGCGTCGAAGCCGGTACGATGCTGAAAGAATTCCGCATCGATTCCACCAAAGCCGCCGAACTCAAAGCCGGTGACACCATCGATGCTTCGCTGTTCGAAGTGGGCCAGAAAATCGACGTGCAAGGCACCTCGATCGGTAAGGGCTACGCCGGTACCATCAAGCGTCACAACTTCGCCTCGGGTCGCCAGACCCACGGTAACTCGCGTTCGCACAACGTTCCTGGCTCGATCGGTATGGCCCAGGATCCAGGCCGCGTGTTCCCAGGCAAGCGCATGACCGGTCACATGGGCGACGTTACCGTCACCACCCAGAACCTGGAAGTGGCTCGCATCGACACCGAACGTCAGCTGCTGCTGATCAAGGGTGCCGTTCCTGGCGCGAAGAACGGCCAAGTGGTCGTCAAGCCAGCTGTCAAAACCAAAGCCAAGAAAGGAGCGTAAGCATGGAACTGAAGCTCCTGAATGAGCAAGGTCAAGCTGGCGCCAACGTTGCAGCAACCGACGAAGTGTTCGGTCGTGAATACAACGAAGCCCTGATCCACCAGATCGTCGTCGCCTACGCTGCCAACGCACGTAGCGGCAACCGCAAGCAGAAGGACCGTGAAGAAGTCCACCACACGACCAAGAAGCCATGGCGCCAAAAAGGTACCGGCCGTGCTCGTGCTGGTATGTCGTCGTCGCCTCTGTGGCGCGGCGGTGGTCGTATCTTCCCGAACACCCCGGACGAGAACTTCTCGCACAAAGTTAACAAGAAGATGTTCCGTGCAGGTATCTGCTCGATCTTCTCGCAACTGGCTCGCGAAGGCCGCCTGAACGTGGTCGAGAACCTGTCGATCGAAGCTCCAAAGACCAAGCTGCTGTCGCAAAAACTGCAGACCATGGGCCTGGAATCGGTCCTGGTGATCACCGACACCATCGATGAGAACCTCGAACTGGCTTCGCGCAACCTGCCGCACGTGCTGGTCGTCGAGCCGAAGCACGCTGATCCGATGTCGCTGGTGTTCTACAAAAAAGTCCTGGTCACGAAAGCTGCTCTGGCCAAGATCGAGGAGATGTACGCATGAGCGCCGCAATCAAATTCAGCGAAGAGCGCCTGATGAAGGTGCTGCTGGCTCCGATCATTTCCGAGAAGGCTACCTTCGTTGCGGAAAAGAACGAGCAGATCGTGTTCAAGGTCCTGCCTGACGCGACCAAGCCAGAAATCAAGGCTGCCGTCGAGATGCTGTTCAAGGTCGAAGTGGAATCGGTGCAAACCGTGAACCGCGAAGGCAAGCAAAAGCGTTCGGGCCGTTTCACCGGTCGTCGCAACCACACCAAGCGTGCTTTCGTGTGCCTGAAGCCAGGCCAGGAAATCAATTTTGTCGAGGAGGCTAAATAATGGCACTCGTAAAGATGAAGCCAACCTCCCCAGGCCGTCGCGGCATGGTGAAAGTTGTGACCGAAGGCCTGTACAAAGGTCGCCCGCTCGCAGCCCTGGTTGAAAAGAAATCGAAAACTGCCGGCCGTAACAACAACGGTCACATCACCACCCGTCACAAGGGCGGTGGCCACAAGCAGCACTACCGTCTGGTCGACTTCAAGCGCCAGAAGGACGGCATTCCTGCCAAGGTCGAGCGTATTGAATACGACCCGAACCGTACCGCGCACATCGCACTGCTGTGCTACGCGGACGGCGAGCGTCAGTACATCATCGCCACCAAAGGCATGGCTGTCGGCGACGCGATCATGAACGGCGCGGAAGCTCCGATCAAGGCCGGTAACTGCCTGCCAATCCGCAACATCCCGGTCGGTACCGTGATGAACTGCGTCGAAATGCTGCCAGGTAAGGGTGCCCAGATGGCCCGTACCGCCGGCGCCGGCGTCGTGCTGATGGCCCGTGAAGGCACCTACGCCCAGGTTCGCCTGCGCTCGGGTGAAGTCCGTCGCGTGCACATCGAGTGCCGCGCTACCGTTGGCGAAGTCGGCAATGCCGAACACAGCCTGCGCAAGATCGGTAAGGCTGGCGCGATGCGCTGGCGCGGTGTTCG
Organism: Massilia sp. Soil_C_3; assembly: GCF_057657035.1. Lineage (NCBI taxonomy): Bacteria > Pseudomonadati > Pseudomonadota > Betaproteobacteria > Burkholderiales > Oxalobacteraceae > Massilia > Massilia sp. Soil_C_3. Next base: position 35,385 of record NZ_JBDGJG010000014.1, on the reverse strand, counting down.
TCCTACCGTCCGCGGTGTGGTCATGAACCCGGTCGATCACCCGCACGGTGGTGGTGAAGGTAAAACTGCAGCCGGTCGTCACCCAGTGTCGCCATGGGGCCAGCAGACCAAGGGCAAGCGTACGCGTTCGAACAAGCGCACGTCGTCGATGATCGTTTCGCGCCGCGGCAAGAAATAAGGATAAAAAATGACTCGTTCATTGAAAAAAGGGCCGTTCATTGACGCCCACCTGGTGAAAAAAGTCGAGACCGCGCAAGCGACCAAAGACAAAAAGCCAGTCAAAACCTGGTCGCGCCGCTCGACGATCTCGCCAGACTTCATCGGTCTGACGATCGCCGTGCACAACGGCAAAGTGCACGTGCCTGTGTACGTGTCGGAGAACATGGTCGGCCACAAGCTCGGCGAATTCGCGCTGACCCGTACGTTCAAGGGCCACGCCGCTGACAAGAAGGCGAAACGATAATGGAAACTAAAGCAATCCTCAAAGGCGTGCGCCTTTCGGAACAAAAAGGCCGTCTGGTCGCCGATCTGATTCGTGGCAAGAAAGTTGACGCAGCACTCAACATTCTGCAATTCAGCCCGAAAAAAGGCGCGACCATCATCAAGAAGGTTCTCGAGTCGGCTATCGCCAACGCGGAACACAACGATGGCGCCGACATCGACGAACTGAAAGTGGTTCAGATCTATGTCGAAAAGGGCCCGATCCTCAAGCGCTTTACTGCACGTGCAAAAGGCCGCGGCGATCGCATTTCCAAACAATCCTGTCACGTTTACGTGACTGTCGGTAACTAAGGAGTCATACGATGGGTCAGAAAATCCACCCAACCGGCTTCCGCCTGGCGGTCACCCGTAACTGGGCGTCGCGTTGGTATGCTGGTAACGGCAACTTCGCTTCGATGCTGCAGGAAGACCTGGAAGCCCGCGCTTTCCTGAAAAAGAAGCTGAAGAACGCTTCGGTCGGCCGTATCGTCATCGAGCGTCCTGCCAAGAACGCACGCTTCACCATTTACTCGTCGCGCCCTGGTGTCGTGATCGGTAAAAAAGGCGAAGACATCGAAGTGCTGAAAACGTCGCTGGCGAAGATCATGGGCGTGCCCGTGCACGTCAACATCGAAGAGATCCGCAAGCCAGAGATCGATTCGCAGCTGATCGCCGACTCGATCTCGCAGCAGCTCGAAAAGCGCATCATGTTCCGTCGCGCCATGAAGCGCGCAATGCAAAATGCAATGCGCCTGGGCGCCGTCGGCATCAAGATCATGTCGTCGGGCCGCCTGAACGGCATCGAAATCGCACGTACCGAATGGTACCGCGAAGGCCGTGTGCCACTGCACACCCTGCGCGCCGATATCGACTACGGCACCAGCGAAGCATCGACCACCTACGGCATCATCGGCGTCAAGGTCTGGGTCTACAAGGGCGACCGTTCGGTCACCGGCGAAGCACCAGTCATCGACACCCCGCCAGATGAGAAGAAGCCACGCGGCCCACGTCGTGACGACGGCAAGCCATCGCGCGGTCCACGTCCAGCCGGCGGTGCACGTCCAGCTGCCGCGCCAACCGTGCGCGCTCGCCCAGCTGTCAAGCTGGCGACCCCGGCTGCCGCTGCACCCGCTGAGAAAGCAGGAGAATAAGCATGCTGCAACCATCGCGCAGGAAGTATCGTAAAGAGCAGAAAGGCCGTAACACCGGCATTTCGCACACCCGCGGCACCGCGGTCTCGTTCGGTGAATTCGGTCTGAAGGCAGTTGCCCGCGGCCGTATCACCGCACGCCAGATCGAAGCGGCACGTCGCGCCATGACCCGTCACATCAAGCGTGGCGGTCGTATCTGGATCCGTATCTTCCCGGACAAGCCGATTTCGAACAAGCCGGCCGAAGTCCGTATGGGTAACGGTAAGGGTAATCCAGAGTACTACGTCGCTGAAATCCAGCCAGGCAAAGTCCTGTACGAGATGGACGGCGTCGCAGAAGAACTGGCGCGCGAAGCGTTCCGCCTGGCCGCTGCCAAACTGCCACTGGCTACCACTTTCGTGGTTCGCCAAGTTGGCCAATAACAGGAGTTGAATATGAAAGCATCGGAACTCCGCGGCAAAGACCAGGAAGCGCTGCAGAAGGAGCTGAACGAGCTGCTCAAGGCCCAATTCGGTCTGCGCATGCAAGTCGCCACCCAGCAGCTCGGTAACACTTCGCAGCTGAAGAAAGTACGTCGCGATATCGCGCGTGTGAAGACTGTGATGAACACGAAGGAAGCCAAATGACCGACACCACCATCAAAACGGCGCTGAAGCGTACGCTGGTCGGCAAAGTCGTGTCCGATAAAATGGACAAGACGGTAACCGTCCTGATCGAACGTCACGTCAAGCACCCGCTGTACGGCAAGATCATCGTGCGCTCGAACAAGTATCACGCGCACGACGAAGCGAACGAAGCGAAAATCGGTGACACCGTCGAGATCGCAGAAGGTCGTCCGATCTCGAAGACGAAAGCGTGGACTGTGACCAAAGTGTTGCAAGTCGCACAGGTACTGTAAGTACCCATAAAATTTGTCTTGCGTGGCCCGCTGGTATCTGAGATACTAGCGGGCTTCGTTCATGTGTTGCCGCAGTTATCCCCCGCGGTACAGCGGCCTGTAACGAAAGTGTTTTTGGAAAGTCCATCACCCAAACATGGGGCTCCAGCAGGGGCGTCATGGCGGGACCAAGACTGACCGCAGGCCCACGGTTCTCCGTGGGGTTTTCTACGGCTTAAGTTGGGAAAGAAACTACTATGATTCAAACCGAAAGCCGGCTCGAAGTAGCCGACAACACCGGTGCCAAGGAAGTTCTGTGCATCAAGGTGTTGGGCGGCTCGAAGCGCCGTTACGCGAGCATTGGCGACATCATCAAGGTCACCGTTAAAGTCGCAGCCCCACGTGGTCGCGTCAAAAAGGGTGAAATTTACAATGCCGTGGTTGTGCGTACCGCCAAAGGTGTGCGCCGCCAGGATGGTTCCCTGGTCAAGTTCGACGGCAATGCCGCTGTCCTGCTGAACGCCAAGCTGGAGCCAATCGGTACCCGTATCTTCGGACCAGTCACGCGCGAACTGCGCACTGAAAAGTTCATGAAGATCGTGTCGCTGGCACCTGAAGTTCTGTAAGGATTCGACATGGATAAGATTCGTAAAAACGACGAAGTCATCGTTCTGGCCGGTAAGGACAAGGGCAAGCGTGGCGTCGTTCAGAAGCGTGTAGACGCTGAACACGTCATCGTCGAAGGCGTCAACGTCGCTAAAAAAGCGACCAAGCCTAACCCGATGACCGGTGTTACTGGTGGTATCGTCGACAAGACCATGCCGATTCACGTGTCGAACGTCGCGCTGTTCAACGCAGCGACCGGCAAGGCAGATCGCGTTGGCTTCAAAGACCAGGACGGCAAAAAAGTCCGCGTCTTCAAGTCGAGCGGCGAAGTAGTGAAAGGGTAAGAAGAAATGGCCCGTCTCCAAGCAATTTATAAAGAAAAAGTCGTCGCCGAGCTGACCGAGAAATTCGGTTACAAATCGGTGATGGAAGTGCCACGCCTGACCAAGATCACCCTGAACATGGGTCTGTCGGAAGCAGTCGCCGACAAGAAGATCATCGAGCACGCTACTGGCGACCTGACCAAGATCGCCGGCCAGAAGCCAGTGATCACCAAGGCACGCAAGGCAATCGCTGGTTTCAAGATCCGCGAAGGCTACCCGATCGGCACGATGGTGACCCTGCGCGGCGCCCGCATGTACGAATTCCTGGACCGTTTCATCACCGTGGCCCTGCCGCGCGTGCGTGACTTCCGCGGTGTCAATGGCAAATCGTTCGATGGTCGCGGCAACTACAACATCGGTGTCAAAGAGCAGATCATCTTCCCAGAGATCGACTACGACAAGATCGATGCACTGCGCGGCATGAACATCTCGATCACCACGACTGCTAAGACCGACGAAGAAGCCAAAGCGCTGCTCGCCGCCTTCAAATTCCCGTTCAGGAACTAAGAGCATGGCAAAACTTGCACTGATTAACCGCGAACAGAAGCGTGCAGACCTGGTGGAGAAATTCGCCCCGAAGCGTGCCGCTCTGAAAGCAATCATCGACGACCAGTCGAAGTCGGAAGAAGAACGTTACGAAGCGCGCCTGAAGCTGCAAGCGCTGCCGCGTAACTCGGCACCGACCCGTCAGCGTAACCGCTGCGCCATCACTGGCCGTCCACGTGGCACTTTCCGTAAATTCGGTCTGGCACGTACCAAACTCCGCGAATTCGCCATGAAGGGCGAAATTCCGGGTATGACCAAAGCAAGCTGGTAATAGGAGAATATGCAATGAGTATGAGCGATCCTATCGCCGATATGCTGACCCGCATTCGCAACGCACAAGTCGTCCAGAAAACCACGGTCGCAATGCCGTCGTCGAAAGTCAAGGTTGCCATTGCCAACGTCCTGAAGGACGAGGGTTACATTGAAGATTTCGCAGTGTCGTCGGCTGACGGCAAATCGGAACTGAAAATCGGTTTGAAGTATTACACTGGCCGTCCGGTCATCGAGCGCCTCGAGCGCGTGTCCCGTCCAGGCCTGCGTATCTACAAGGGCAAAGACGAGATCCCAACCGTCATGAACGGCCTGGGCGTGGCAATCGTGTCGACTCCGCAAGGCGTCATGACTGATCGCAAAGCACGCGCTACCGGTGTCGGTGGCGAAGTGATTTGCTACGTGGCTTAAGGAGTAGACGATGTCTCGAGTAGCTAAGATGCCAATCGCCGTCCCTGCCGGTGCCGAAGTCGCGATCAACGCGTCGTCGATCACCGTCAAGGGCCCGCTGGGCACCCTGACCCAAGCCCTGAACGGCCTGGTCAAAGTAGAAAACAACAATGGCACGCTGACCTTCGACGTGATCGACGATTCGCGTGAATCGAACGCCATGTCGGGCACCCTGCGCGCCCTGGTCAACAACATGGTTACCGGTGTCACCAAGGGTTTCGAGCGCAAGCTGAACCTGGTGGGCGTGGGCTACAAGGCAGCAGTGCAGGGCAACGCCCTGAACCTGTCGCTGGGCTTCTCGCACCCGGTGCTGCACGCGATGCCTGAAGGCGTCACCGCAGTGACCCCGACCCCGACCGAGATCCTGATCAAGGGTATCGATCGTCAAAAGGTCGGCCAGGTCGCCGCTGAAGTGCGCGCTTACCGCTCCCCTGAGCCTTACAAGGGCAAGGGCGTCCGTTATTCGGACGAAGTGGTCAAGCTTAAAGAAACCAAGAAGAAATAATCGGAGCAGACATGGACAAGAAACAATCCCGTCTGCGTCGTGGCCGTCAGACCCGCATCAAGATTGCCCAGCTGGGCGTGAACCGTCTGTCGGTTCACCGCACCAACCTGCACATCTACGCGAACCTGATCAGCCCGGACGCAAAAGTACTGGTGTCGGCTTCGACCCTGGAAGCGGAAGTGCGCGCCGAACTGGCTGGCCAGACCGGCGCCGGCGGCAACGCTGCAGCAGCTGCCCTGGTTGGCAAGCGCGTCGCAGAGAAAGCACTGAAAGCAGGAATCACCGAAGTTGCGTTCGATCGCTCGGGTTTCCGTTACCACGGTCGGGTGAAGGCGCTGGCGGAAGCCGCGCGTGAAGCCGGTCTGAAGTTCTAAGGAAGAATCGTCATGGCAAAAATGCAAGCGAAAATGGCAAGCGACAAGCCGGATGATGGCATGCGCGAAAAAATGATCGCGATCAACCGCGTGACCAAAGTGGTCAAGGGTGGTCGAATCATGGGTTTTGCAGCGCTGACCGTTGTCGGTGACGGCGATGGCCGCATCGGCATGGGCAAAGGCAAGTCGAAGGAAGTTCCAGTCGGCGTGCAAAAAGCGATGGAAGAAGCCCGCCGCAACCTGATCAAGGTGCCACTCAAGAACGGTACCCTGCATCACACCGTGTCCGGTCGTCACGGCGCCTCGCGCGTCATGATGATGCCAGCGAAACCTGGTACCGGCGTGATCGCTGGTGGCGCAATGCGCGCTATCTTCGAAGTGATGGGCGTGACCGACGTGGTCGCCAAGTCGACCGGTTCGTCGAATCCTTACAACCTGGTGCGCGCAACTCTCGACGGTCTGTCGAAGATGAGCACCGCGGCTGACATCGCTGCCAAGCGCGGCAAGTCGGTCGAAGACATCGTCGGTTAAGGGGAAATAACATGGCAAACACCGTTAAAGTTCAGCTCGTCAAGGGCCTGATCGGTACCCGTCAAGACCACCGTGCCACCGTGCGCGGCCTGGGCCTGCGTCGCGTCAACTCGGTCTCCGAGCTGCAAGACACCCCATCCGTGCGTGGCATGATCAACAAAGTCTCGTACCTCGTGAAAGTTGTTTCGTAAGCCTTCGGGCTTGTGAACGGAGAAATCAATGGAACTCAATACCATTCAACCAGCTGACGGCGCCAAGCACTACAAGCGTCGCGTTGGTCGCGGCATTGGCTCCGGCCTGGGCAAGACTGCCGGCCGTGGTCACAAGGGTCAGAAATCGCGTTCGGGCGGCTTCCACAAAGTCGGCTTCGAAGGCGGTCAGATGCCTCTGCAGCGCCGTCTGCCGAAGCGTGGCTTCAAATCGCTGAACGCGACCTTCAAGGCTGAAGTGCGTCTGTCCGACCTGAACAACCTGGCTGTCGGCGACGTCGACATCCTGGTGCTCAAGCAGGCAGGCATCCTGTCGGTCGTGGCACGCGACGTGCGCGTCATCCTGTCCGGCGAGATCACCAAAGCGGTGAACCTCAAGGGCCTGAAAGCGACCGCTGGCGCGAAAGCAGCGATCGAAGCAGCTGGCGGCTCGGTCGCGTAAAGCGACCGCTGCCTGATCGGAGCAAAAATTGGCGACTAATTCACAACTTGGTAAAAGCGCCGCTTCCGGATTCCCCTGGGGCCGGCTGTGGTTTTTGCTTGGCGCATTGGTCGTGTACCGCATCGGTGCTCACATCCCGGTTCCCGGGATTGACCCGGTGCAGCTCGCTGCGCTGTTCAAGCAGAACGAGGGCGGCATCCTTGGCATGTTCAACATGTTCTCGGGTGGCGCCTTGTCCCGCTTTACCGTGTTCGCGCTCGGCATCATGCCTTACATTTCGGCTTCGATCATCATGCAGCTTGCATCGATCGTCTCGCCGCAACTCGAGGCGTTGAAGAAAGAGGGCGAAGCCGGCCGCCGCAAGATCACCCAGTACACCCGTTACTTCACGGTGGCACTGGCGTTGTTCCAGGCGTTCGGCATCGCAGTCGCGCTCGAGGCGCAACCTGGCCTGGTCATCGACCCTGGTCTCGGTTTCCGCTTCGTGACCGTCGTTACCCTCCTGACCGGCACCATGTTCCTCATGTGGCTGGGCGAGCAGATCACTGAACGTGGTCTTGGCAACGGCATTTCGATCATCATCTTTGCCGGTATCGCAGCAGGTCTGCCTTCGGCCCTGGGCGGCTTGTTCACCCTGGTCTCGAACGGTTCGATCGGCAGCTTCTCGGCCATCCTGATCGTGGTCCTGGTGGCTGCGGTGACGTATGCGGTGGTGTTCGTGGAACGCGGGCAGCGCAAGATCCTGGTCAATTACGCGAAACGTCAGGTCGGCAACAAGATCTACGGTGGCCAAACCAGCCACCTGCCCTTGAAGCTGAACATGGCAGGCGTGATCCCGCCGATCTTCGCATCGTCGATCATTCTGTTCCCGGCGACGATTGTCGACTGGTTCACTCGCGGCAAGGATTCGTCCGGCCCGGTGATCGGGTTCCTGAAGGATCTGGCGGCGTCGATGGCGCCAGGCGAGCCAATCCACGCTTTGCTGTATGCGGTGGCGATCGTGTTCTTCTGCTTCTTCTACACCGCGCTGGTATTCAACAGCAAGGAAACGGCGGATAACTTGAAGAAGAGCGGCGCGTTTGTTCCGGGCATCCGTCCGGGCGAGCAAACCGCACGTTACATCGACAAGATCCTGATGCGCCTGACCCTGGCCGGTGCAGTCTATATCACCCTGGTGTGCCTGGTGCCGGAGTTCATGACCGCCCAGTGGAAGGTTCCCTTCTACTTCGGTGGCACGTCGCTCCTGATCATCGTGGTGGTGACGATGGACTTCATGGCACAAGTGCAGAACTACGTCATGTCGCAACAATATGATTCTCTGTTGCGAAAGGCCAACTTCAAGGGTGGAGTTCCGACGCGATAAGCGACGGAGTGCATAGAGCGAATGGCAAAAGACGACGTCATCCAAATGCAGGGGGAGATCCTCGAGAATCTCCCAAACGCGACGTTCCGCGTAAAGCTGGAAAACGGCCATGTGGTCCTGGGGCATATCTCGGGTAAAATGCGGATGAACTATATCCGCATCCTCCCGGGTGACAAGGTAACGGTGGAGTTGACTCCGTATGACCTGTCCCGGGCCCGCATCGTGTTCCGCACCAAGTAAAAACATCATCAAGTAAACGAACCGAAGAGAGTGCAAAATGAAAGTTAACGCTTCAGTCAAGCGGATCTGCCGCAACTGCAAGATCATCAAGCGCAAAGGCGTGGTCCGTGTGATCTGCGTCGAGCCGCGTCACAAGCAGCGTCAAGGTTAATCGAGGAATAACGAATGGCACGTATTGCAGGGGTTAACATCCCAAATCATCAGCACACCGTTATCGGCCTGACGGCTATCTACGGTATTGGCCGTCCGCGTTCGCAGAAGATCTGCGACGCAACCGGTGTCGCGACCAACAAAAAGGTCAAGGACCTGGACGATAACGAACTCGAGAAACTGCGCGACGAAGTCGGCAAGTTTGTCGTGGAAGGTGACCTGCGCCGCGAGCTGTCCATGAACATCAAGCGTCTGATGGACCTGGGTTGCTACCGCGGCATGCGTCACCGTAAGGGCCTGCCGGTCCGCGGTCAGCGTACCCGCACCAATGCTCGTACCCGTAAAGGTCCGCGCAAGGCAGCTCAATCGCTCAAGAAATAATCTAGGAACCGACTATGGCCAAGCAACAAAGCAGCGCAGCAGCAGCACGCGTGCGCAAGAAAGTGAAGAAGAACGTTGCCGAGGGCATCGCCCACGTGCACGCTTCGTTCAACAACACGATCATCACCATCACCGACCGCCAGGGCAACGCTCTGTCGTGGGCAACCTCCGGTGGCGCCGGCTTCAAGGGTTCGCGCAAATCGACCCCGTTCGCGGCTCAGGTCGCTGCCGAAGCTGCAGGCAAGGTCGCTCAGGAATCGGGCGTGAAAAACCTGGAAGTGCGTATCAAGGGCCCAGGCCCAGGCCGTGAATCGGCTGTGCGCGCTCTGAACAATCTCGGCATCAAGATCACCGAGATCCAGGACGTCACCCCAGTTCCACACAACGGCTGCCGTCCGCCGAAGCGTCGCCGTATCTAAGATCCGGGGCAGGGTGATCGCCGCCCGGCGGTTCGTCACCCGATCCGTGTCTTGATGACGACGCACGGGGCGCAAGCCCCGTTGTGTTTTGAGAATAGCCGGTGCAGTCGCCCAGAAATGGGTTATACTGCCCGGCTCTTGTCGCCTGCCGTCCCTGATGGCGGGCGATGTTGTAAGCCACGTCCGGCCTGAATGCAGAGCTGGACTAGCGCCTGGGTGCATAGGATTTTTCCATGCGTCTCTGGGGCGTGATCAAATATTAAAGGAAATCTAACGTGGCACGTTATATCGGACCAAAAGCAAAACTGTCGCGCCGTGAAGGCACCGACCTGTTCCTCAAGAGCGCACGTCGTTCGCTCGATTCGAAGTGCAAACTGGACGTCAAGCCAGGCCAGCACGGCGTCAAGTCGGGTGCCCGCACCTCGGACTACGGCAACCAGCTGCGCGAAAAGCAAAAAGTCAAACGCATGTACGGCGTCCTGGAGCGTCAGTTCCGCCGCTACTTCGCTGAAGCGAACCGCCGCAAGGGCAACACCGGCGAAACCCTGCTGAAGCTGCTGGAAGCGCGTCTCGACAACGTCGCTTACCGCATGGGCTTCGGTTCGACCCGCTCGGAAGCGCGTCAGCTGGTGAGCCACAAGGCCTTCACCGTCAATGGCAACGTCGTGAACATCGCTTCGTACCAGGTCAAGACCGGCGACGTGATCGCTGTTCGTGAAAAAGCCAAGAAGCAAGTGCGTATCGCTGAAGCGCTGTCGCTGGCTGAACAAGTCGGCTTCCCGACCTGGGTCTCGGTCGACGCGAAGAAGCTGGAAGGCACCTTCCGTTCGTTCCCAGAGCGTAACGAAATCGCTGCTGACGTCAACGAAGCGCTGATCGTCGAACTGTACTCGCGTTAATTGACAAATCGGGCGGCGCGCCGCCCGATTTGTCATCCCCGCGCAGGCGGGGACCCAAGTTTGCCGGCTAAGTCGAAAACTTGGGTTCCCGCCTCCGCGGGAACGACGGTGGGGTGGTGCAAGCGCAGCGATCCAGGATCGGCACTTGCAGCGAACAGCAAATTCCACGGAATCGTAGTTCCTCCACACCGTCGCACAGAATTGTTTTACCCGCCTGCCTTTGCGCAGGCGTTCTCTTTAAAGCCATCAGCCTTATCGGTGTAACGAGCCGAGGGTATTGAAAAGGACTCATTCATGCAAAATAGTTTGTTGAAGCCACGTATCATCGACGTCGAAGCACTGGGCGCCGGCCACGCGAAAGTCGTGATGGAGCCGTTCGAGCGTGGCTATGGCCACACCCTCGGCAACGCACTGCGTCGCGTGCTGCTGTCGTCGATGGTGGGCTATGCGCCGACCGAAGTGACGATCGCTGGTGTCGTGCATGAATACTCGTCGCTGGATGGCGTGCAGGAAGACGTCGTCGACCTGCTGCTGAACCTGAAAGGTGTGGTCTTCAAGGTCCACAACCGCGACTCGGTCAACCTGACCCTGAAGAAGGAAGGCGAAGGCCCAGTCCTGGCATCGGACATCGACCTGCCGCACGACGTCGAACTGGTCAACCCGGATCACGTGATCGCTCACCTGACCGCTGGCGGCAAGCTGGACATGCAGATCAAGGTCGAAAAAGGCCGCGGCTACGTGCCGGGCAACGTCCGTCGCCTGTCGGAAGACACCAACAAGACCATCGGCCGCATCATTCTGGACGCATCGTTCTCGCCAGTGCGCCGCGTGTCGTACGCCGTGGAATCGGCCCGTGTCGAACAGCGTACCGACCTGGACAAGCTGATCATCAACATCGAGACCAACGGCGTCATCACGCCGGAAGAAGCGATCCGCCAGTCGGCCCGCGTGCTGGTTGACCAGCTGAACGTGTTCGCCGCCCTGGAAGGCACCGAAGCCGCTGCCGAAGCACCATCGCGCGCACCGCTGGTCGATCCGATCCTGCTGCGTCCAGTCGACGACCTGGAACTGACCGTCCGTTCGGCCAACTGCCTGAAAGCAGAAAACATCTACTATATCGGCGACCTGATCCAGCGTTCGGAAAACGAACTGCTCAAGACGCCGAACCTGGGCCGCAAGTCGCTCAACGAAATCAAGGAAGTCCTTGCTTCGCGTGGCTTGACCCTGGGCATGAAGCTGGAAAACTGGCCGCCTGCCGGGCTGGAGAAGTAATAGCATTCACCCGAAAGTGGACCCCTACTTTCGGGTGGTAACAGCCAAAAAGGACCGGCGGAGCCGGATCCTTTTTGGATGATAAAACCGTAGTAAAAACTAACCGAACCGGTCCGCGGTCACGCGCAAGTGTGGACGATCGAAGAACTGGATTTGAAAACACCCGAAAGGAAATACCATGCGTCACCGTCACGGCCTTCGTAAACTGAACCGTACTTCGTCCCACCGTCTGGCAATGCTGCGCAACATGACTGTTTCGCTGCTGCGTCACGAAGCCATCAAGACCACCGTCCCGAAAGCCAAGGAACTGCGTCGCGTCATCGAACCGATCCTGACCCTGGGCAAGACCGACACCCTGGCAAACAAGCGCCTGGCCTTCGCTCGCCTGCGCGACCGCGAAATGGTCCAGAAGCTGTTCGCTGAACTGGGTCCTCGCTACGCAAACCGCAACGGCGGCTACCTGCGTATCCTGAAGATGGGCTTCCGCGTTGGCGACAATGCTCCTATGGCCTACGTCGAACTGCTGGACCGTCCAGAAGTCACCTCGGCTGAAGAAGCACCGACCGCCGAGTAATCGGTAGTCTGACGACTGAAAAGACCAGGCCCTCGGCCTGGTTTTTTTTCGTCTAAAATGAGTTCCGGCGTGAAACAGTAGCCGGGTGTACCATTTGCGGTGCGCTTCACAACCTCTTCGACACCATGCTTCGACTTTCCGTTCGTGGCCTGCTACAGGCCTGCCTGACGCTGTTCGCCGTCTTCTTCCTGTTCACCGCAACGCCAGCCCGTGCCCAGCAGGACTTTCTGGACCCCGCCGTCGCCTTCCGTTTTGAAGCACGCATGGCCGATCCGCAGACCGCCGAGATCACCTACGTCATCGCCCCCGCGTACTACATGTACCGCGAGCGCTTCGCCTTCAAGGCCGGCGGCGCCGGCATCACGCTGGGCGAACCGCAGATCCCGCAGGGCAAGGTGAAATACGACCCGACCTTCGAGAAGGATCTCGAGACCCATACCGGCACCCTGACCATCCGGATTCCGGTCGAGGGCACTGGCCCGTTCACCCTAACCGCCACCAGCCAGGGCTGCGCCGATGCCGGTCTGTGCTATCCGCCGCAGGAGCACAGCGTGAACCTCGGCGCCGGTGGCGCGCAAGCCGCGTCCGGACTGCCGATCGGGATCGGCGCGGGACAGGCTCCGCTGTCCTCGCAGCCGATGGCCGACAGCGCGCCTGCGACGACCGTGGCGGCGCCGGCATCGGACTTGTCGAACATCGCCGGCATCCTCGGCGGCGGCAGCCTGCTGGCCATCGTGCCGGCCTTCGTCCTGCTCGGCCTGGGCTTGGCGTTCACCCCTTGCGTGCTGCCGATGGTGCCGATCCTGTCCTCGATCATCGTGGGCGAGGGCAAGCACGTGAGCCGTTCGCACGGCTTCGTGCTGTCGCTGGCGTATTCGCTGGGCATGGCGATCGTCTACACCTTGCTGGGCATCGCTGCCGGCCTGGCCGGCGAAGGACTGGCCGCCGCGCTGCAGAATCCCTGGGTGCTGGGCGCCTTCGCAATCCTGATCGTGGCCATGTCGCTGTCCATGTTCGGTTTCTATCAGTTACAACTGCCTAACACCTTGCAGACCCGTTTGACGCAGGCATCCAACAGCCAGCAGGGCGGCAAGCTGCTTGGGGTGTTCGTCATGGGCGCCATTTCGGCCCTGATCGTGGGCCCCTGCGTGGCCGCGCCGCTGGCCGGCGCCCTGGTCTACATCAGCCAGACGCGTGACGTCTTCATCGGCGGCGCGGCGCTGTTCTCGATGGCGGTGGGGATGAGCATCCCGCTGCTACTGGTGGGCCTGTCGGCCGGCTCCCTGCTGCCGCGCGTGGGGCCGTGGATGGAATCGGTCAAGCGCCTGTTCGGCGTGCTGATGCTGGCGATGGCGATCTGGCTGGTGTCGCCGGTGCTCCCGGCCGTGGCCCAGATGCTGCTGTGGGCGGCGCTGCTGCTGGGGTATGGCTTCTATCTGCTGCGCCATACCCGCCATTGGGCGGCGATGGCCTTCGGCGCAGCCTTTGCCGTGCTGGGGGCAACCCAGCTGGTGGGCCTGGCCAGCGGCGGACGCGACGCCTGGGCGCCGCTGGCGCACCTGGGTGGCGCGCCGCAGGACCATGGGCTGGCGTTCAGCCGCATCAAGACCGTGGACCAGCTCGACGCCGCGTTGGCCGCCAACGCCGGCAAGACCGTGATGCTCGATTTTTATGCCGACTGGTGCGTGTCGTGCAAGGAGATGGAGAAGTTCACCTTCGTCGACCCGGCCGTGCAGCAGAAGCTGGCCGACACGGTGCTGCTGCAGGTCGACGTGACGGCCAACGATGCCGCCGACAAGGCCATGCTCAAGCGCTTCGGCCTGTTCGGGCCACCGGGGATCATCCTGTTCGATGGACAGGGGAAGGAAATCGCGGATAGCCGGGTGATCGGCTTCCAGAATGCGGAGAAGTTCCTGGCGTCGCTGCAGCGGCTGCAGCAGTAAGGTCGGCGGCATCGCCGCCAACCTTCACGCTTACGCGTTCGCGCGGTGACCGTGGTGACCGTGATGACGCGGGCCCTTGCGGTGCTTGGCCTGCTCATCGAAGGTCTTGCGCTGCTCTGGCGTCAGCTGGGCGTAGAAGCTGTTCAGGGCTGCCAGGCGCTGCTCCATGCGGGCGGTGCGCTGTTTCTGCAGGTCGATCCCTTTCTGCATGCGCTGCGGCGCGGTCAGATTGGCCCAGGCGGCGCGGTCGCCACGTCCGGCGCGCTCGCCCTTCTTGTGCGGCGCCTGGGCTGCGACGAACGCGTCCCAGGCCGGCTGCTGCTGCGCATTGAGCTTGAGCGAATCGCGCAGCTTGGCCTGGCGTTCGGCGCGGTGCTGTTCCATCCTGGCGCGCCGCTCGCCGGCCTTGGCCTGCCACTCGGCCTTCTTGGCCAGGCGTTGCTCGGCCGTCAGGGCCGGACGGCCTTCGGCAGGGGCGGCGGTCTGGGCCTGGGCGCCGATGGTGGCGCCGAACAGGCCGGCAGCGGTGAGGGCGATCACGAGGTTCTTGCGGAGGGTGTTCATGGTTCTTCCTTTGTGAGAGTCTGGTTGACTGTGCATCCGAAACGCTCGCTGCACGGTTCCCATCTTGCGCACAAACTGTAACCACGGGGTTTCCCCTGTCGCGGACATTGTATCAATATGTTTCGGGCCTATAGGCTTATACACAGCGATACAAAATGCTCCTCCGGCATTGTCATAAACTCGGATAATTGCGGTTATGGATACTCCCTCTACGATTCTGATCGTCGACGATGACCGCGACATCCGGACGCTGCTGGCCGACTACCTCGAGTCGAACGGCTACCGGACGCTGGCCGCCGCCGACGGCACGGCGATGTGGAAGGCGCTCGACGAAACCCGTCCCGACCTCATCGTGCTCGACCTGAACATGCCCGGCGACGACGGCCTGACCCTGTGCCGCAAGCTGCGCGCCACCTCGACCTTGCCGGTCATCATGCTGACCGCCCGCAACGAGCCGCTGGACCGCATCCTCGGCCTCGAGATGGGCGCCGACGACTACCTGCCCAAGCCCTTCGAGCCGCGCGAACTGCTGGCGCGCATCCGCAGCGTGCTGCGCCGCTCGCACGCCATGCCGTCCAATACGCCATCCGAGAACGTGCAGCAGATGCGCTTCTCGGGCTGGACGCTCGACCTCACCGCGCGCCACCTGCTCAACCCGGACGGCATCGTGATCATGCTGTCGGGCGCCGAATTCCGCCTGCTGCGCGTATTCCTCGAGCACCCGAATCGGGTACTCAACCGCGACCAGCTGCTCAACCTCACGCAAGGCCGCGACGCCGACCCGTTCGACCGCTCGATCGACATCCAGATCAGCCGCCTGCGCCAGAAGCTGGGCGAGGATGCGCGCATGCCCCAGATCATCAAGACGGTGCGCAACGGCGGCTACGTGCTGGCCGGCCAGGTGACGGTGGAGCCGGCGGCGTGAAGGATTTCTTCGGGTCGATGACGGGCCGGGTATTCCTCACGCTGCTGCTGGGCGTGTGGATCTCGGCGGCGCTGATCCAGCTGGCGGCCGACTACCAGCGCCTGCGTGACTGGGAGCGTCAGCTCGACCAGCACCGGCTGGAGCGCGCCGAGCAATTGATCATGGCCACAGAGATCGTGCCGGCGGAGGCGCGCCCGATCTACCTCGAGGTCGCCAACCGCCCAGGCCTGGAACTCGAAGTCAGCGACACCCAGCCGGCGGCTGCCCCGGCCACGCCCTTTGCCCGGCAGCTGGCAACGCGCCTGGGCAAGGGCTACCGGGTCGAATCGGTCGGTGCACGCCCGTCCGCCTGCGACACCGCGCAGCGCCTGCCGATGATGTACGGCCTGCTCAGCATGGATTATGGCGGCGCCTGCGAATCGCTCAACGTGCATCTGCGCGACGGCGCCGAGCTGCGCCTGTCGGTGCTGCCGCCGCGCACGATCTTCAAGGGCGATGCCGACCTGCGCATCCTGGTGGCCCTGTTCATGATCAGCATCGCCGTGCTGGCCTACCTGGTGGCGCGCATGACCACCCGGCCGTTCAAGCAGCTGGCCCAGGCCGCGCAAGACCTGGGGCAGGACATCAACCGCCCGCCGCTCGACCTCACGGGCGCCAGCGAGATTCGCCAGGCCAGCGCCGCCTTCAATGCGATGCAGGCGCGCATCCGCCAGTACATCTTCCAGCGCACGCAGATGCTGGCCGCGATCACCCACGACCTGCAGACGCCGCTCACGCGCATGCGCCTGCGGCTGGAGAAAGTATCGGACAACGAACTGCAGGAACGCCTGATCGGCGACCTGTCGGCCATGCAGGAAATGGTGCGCGAAGGCCTGGTGCTGGCGCGCAGCATGGACACCACCGAGACGATGCAGATGCTGGACCTCGATTCGCTGCTCGAGGCGGTGTGCGCCGACGCCAGCGACGCCGGCCAGGACGTCGCGCTGCAGGGCAAGGCCACGATGGCGGTGCTGGGCCGGCCGCTCGACCTGCGCCGCTGCCTGGGCAACCTGATCGACAACGCGGTGAAGTACGGCCGCGATGCGCGCGTCTGCGTCGACCGCGTCAACGGCACGGCGCGGGTGCGCATTCGCGACAGCGGACCGGGCATCCCGAGGAGCGAGCTGGGACGGGTGTTCGACCCGTTCTACCGGGTCGAGACCTCGCGTTCGCGCGAATCGGGCGGCACTGGCCTGGGGCTGACGATCGCGCGCAACATCACCGAGCAGCACGGCGGCAGCATCACCCTGGCCAACCACCCGGAAGGCGGTCTGGAAGTGACCCTGATGCTGCCGGCCTACTATCCGAACAAATCGTAGACGAATAGTGAATCAATAAGGCAGTACACGAAGCGGTAACAACACTGTGGGACAATGCGCCGCCCTCATTCCTGGGCGGACGGCAGGGCCACCACGATCAATGATGGAGTCGCCGACAACGGGCGGCAAGGGACGAGAATGAACAAGAAGAATGTCGGCGTCATCGCCGGAATCGCGGCGCTGGTCGTGGCTGGCGGCTGGTATCTGAACCAGGGCAACGATGCCAAGGCCGAGGGTGGAAGCCAGGGACCGGCAGGCGCGGGCGGCCCGCCGCCGGTGACCGTCAACGTGGTCGCGCCCGAACGGCGCGACGTCGGCGTCGAACTGTTCGCCAACGGCACCGTGACCCCAATGAAAACGGTCAACCTGCATCCGCAGACCGTCACCACGATCCGCCAGGTCCATATCCGCGAAGGCGACTTCGTCAAGGAAGGCCAGCTGATGTTCTCGCTCGACGACCGCGCCGACATGGCCAACGTCGCCCGCGCCGAAGCGCAAGTGGCGCGCGATTCGGCCACCTTGTCCGACCTCGAGCGTCAGTACAAGCGCAGCCAGGAACTGGTGGCCCAGAACTTCCTGGCCCAGAGCGCCCTCGACTCCCTGCTCAGCCAGGTCGAAGCCCAGCGCGCGCTGGTGCAGTCGAACCAGGCGGCGGCCCGCGCCACGCAAGTGAGCGCCAGCTACACCACGATCCGCGCGCCGATGACGGGCAGGGTCGGCGCCATCGACGTCCACCCGGGCGCCCTGGTGCAGATGAGCACCTCGCTGACCACCATCACCCAGCTCGATCCGATCAACGTCTCGTTCACCCTGCCGGAATCGACCCTCGGCGCGCTGCTGGCGGCCCAGAAACTTGGCAACGTCGAAGTCCGCGTAAACTCGGGCAACAGCGCGGGCAGCGGCGCCGACGATGCCGCGCAAGTCATCGGCCGCCTGAGCTTCATCGACAATGCCGTCGATCCGCAGGCCGGCACCATCCGCGTGAAGGGCGAGTTCGCCAACCGCGACACCAGCCTGTGGCCGGGCCAGTACGTGACCGCCAACGTGGTGGTGCAAACGCTCAAGAATGCCGTGGTGATCCCGCAGACCGCCATCATCACCGCGACCAACGGCACCTTCGTCTACGTGCTGGCAGAAGGCAACGCGGCGCGCCAGGTGCCGGTGCAGCGCGTGTACGCCTTCGGCGACCGCGCCGCCGTCACCGGCCTCAAGGGCGACGAACAGGTGATCACCGAAGGCAAGCAGAACCTGCGTCCGGGCGGCAAGGTGCGCCTGGCCGGGCAGGGCGCCAAGCCGGCCGCGCCGGCCCCTGAAAAGGGCGAGCAGGCATGAATCTGTCCGAACTGTGTATCCGCCGTCCGGTGATGGTGGTGCTGCTGTCGCTCAGCCTGGTGCTGGTCGGCATCCTGTCGTACATGCAGATCCCGGTCGCCGCACTGCCCAGCTATAACACGCCGGTCATCAACGTCTCGGCCAACCTGCCGGGCGCCAGCCCGGAGACGATGGCGTCCTCGGTGGCGCTGCCTCTCGAGAAGCAGTTCTCGACCATCGCCGGCATCAAGCTGATCACCTCGAGCAATACCCAGGGCGACACCAATATCACGCTCGAATTCGACAACGAGATCGATGTCGACAAGGCGGCGGTGGATGTCCAGGCGGCGCTGCTGGTGGCCCAGCGCCGCCTGCCGCTGGAAATGACCGAACTGCCGGCCTACCGCAAGGTCAACCCGGCCGACGCACCGATCCTGTTCATGCACCTGACCTCGCCGTCGATGGACTTGTCGGAGCTGAACGACTATGCCGAAAACCTGATCTCGCCGGCGATCTCGACCGTGCAGGGCGTGTCGCAGGTGTCGATCAACGGCGGCAAGCGTTTCGCCGTCCGCGTACGCGCCCGTTCCGACCTGATGAACGCGCGTAATATTTCGATGGACGAGCTGGCGGCCGCCCTGCGTGCGGCCAACTCGAACACCCCATTGGGCATCCTCGACGGGCCGACCCAGGCGCTGACGATCCAGGGCGGCGGCCAGCTGATGAAGGCGGCCGACTTCGCCAACCTGATCATCGCCACCCGCGATGGCCTTCCGGTGCGCTTGCGCGACATCGCCGAGGTACAGGACAGCTACCAGTCGGTCAAGGCCATGGGCAGCCTGAATGGCGAGCGCTCGATCTCGCTGATGGTGCAGCGCCAGCCGAATGCGAATACCGTGCAGGTGGTCGACGCGGTGCGCGCGCTGATCCCGCGCTTTGAAGGACAACTGCCGGCCTCGATCAAGATCGAACTCGTCAACGACCGCTCGCTGTCGATCCGCGAGGCGATCCACGACGTCAACCTGACCCTGGCCGGCACCGTGCTGCTGGTCATCCTGGTGATCTTCCTGTTCCTGCACCGCGCAGCCGCCACCTTCATCCCTGCCGTGACGGTGCCGATCTCGCTGCTGGGCGCACTGTCGCTGCTGTACTGGTTCGGCTACAGCCTGGATAACATCTCGCTGCTCGGCATCACGCTGGCGGTCGGCCTGGTGGTCGACGACGCGATCGTGGTGCTGGAAAACATCGTGCGCCATATGGAGATGGGCAAGAAGCCGATGGCCGCCGCCCTCATCGGCGCGCGCGAAGTGGGCTTCACCATCATCTCGATCTCGATCTCGCTGGTGGCGGTGTTCATCCCGATCTTCTTCATGCCGGGTGTGATCGGCCTGCTGTTCCGCGAATTCGCGGTCGTCGTCGGGCTGGCGGTGCTGGTCTCGGCCCTGGTCTCGCTGACCCTGGTGCCAATGCTGTGCTCGCGCCTGCTCAAGGATGGCGGCCACGTCGATCCGAAAGACATGTCGTGGATCGGCCGCCGCTTCGAAGCCGGTTTCACTCGTCTGCGTAATGGATATGGCCGCACGCTCGACCTGGCGCTGCGCTTCCGCTTCATCGTGCTCATGCTGGCGGCGGGCACCTTCGTGCTGACCGGCGTGCTGTATTCGACCATGCCGAAAGGCTTCTTCCCAGAAGAAGACATCGGCCAGATCCGCGTGATGGTCGAAGCCTCGGAAGACACCTCGTCGATGGCGCTGGCCGAGCTGCAGGGCAAGGTGGTCGACATCATCCGCGCCAATCCCTATGTGAAGGACACCACCTCGTTCAGCGGCGGCGGCAATACCGGCCGCATGTTCCTGGTCCTGAAAGACCGCGGCGAGCGTCCGCCGATGGACCTGGTGATCGACGACCTGCGCAAGGCCACCCGTGCGGTGCCGGGCGTGCAGGTCTTCATGTCGCCGCAACAGAACCTGCAGTTGGGCGGTCGCCAGAGCAAGGCGCGCTACCAGTACACCCTGCAGAGCGTGTCGGGCGGCGAGATCGGCGGCTGGGCCGAGCAATTCCTGGAAGGCATGCGCAAGGACGAGCGCTTCCGCGACGTCAACAGCGATTCGCAGAACAAGGCGCTGCAGGCAACCGTGGACATCGACCGCGACAAGGCGGCGCTGCTGGGCGTGGAAATGGACGATATCCGGACCGTGATGTACGCCTCCTTCGGCGAGCGCCAGGTCTCGACCATCTATTCCACGGCGGCCAGCTATTACGTGATCCTGGAAGCCGCCGCGAGCGACCGCTACTATGACGAAGCGCTGTCGCGGGTCTCGGTGCGTTCCAAGTCGGGCGAACTGGTCAAGCTGTCGAGCATCGCCAGCGTGCGCCGCACGGTCGGCCCGCTGCAGGTCAATCACCAGGGCCAACTGCAGGCGATCACCCTGTCGTTCAACCTGGCGCCGGGCGTGTCGCTGGGCGACGCCACCGCCCACATCGACGAGCTGGGACGCGAAATGAAGCTGCCGGCATCGGTCATCGCCACCTATGGCGGCGATGCCGCCGTGTTCCAGGACACGCAGTCGAGCCAGCTGATCCTGATCATCACGGCCATCGGCGTCATCTATGTGCTGCTGGGTGTGCTGTACGAGAGCTATATCCACCCGCTGACGATCCTGGCTGGCCTGCCATCGGCGGCCGTCGGCGCCCTGATCACCTTGTGGATTTTCGACAAGGACCTGACCCTGATCGCCATGATCGGCATCCTGATGCTGATCGGCATCGTCAAGAAGAACGCGATCATGATGATCGACTTCGCGCTCGATGCCCAGCGCAACCTGGGCATGAGCCCGCAAGAGGCGATCCGCGAGGCCTGCATCCTGCGCTTCCGCCCGATCCTGATGACGACCCTGGCGGCGCTGATGGGCGCGCTGCCGATCGCGCTGGGCATCGGCGCCGGCGCCGAGCTGCGCCAGCCGCTGGGCCTGGCGGTGTGCGGCGGCCTGATCTTCTCGCAAGTCATCACCCTGTACATCACCCCGGTGATCTACCTGTACCTGGACCGCTACAGCGGCACCGGCCCGATGACCGACGAGCAGATCGCCAAGGCGGACCAGGACCACGTGGCGCATCCGGCCTCATCGACCCATCCGGTGCACCCGGCGTAAGCCGAACCCCATGGCAGGCCCCTGCCGGCCGCCAGTATCGGATACATTATTGTTCCGATACTGGCGGCCGGAAACATTTGGTAACAACCATCAATGGATCGGATAGGGCGGCCGGGCGGCTAGCGTGATGCGGTTGCGCCGCAAAACGGTTAGACTGCGGCTCTCTGCCGTTTTTTTAGACGTAGCTACCAGGAAATTGATCCATCTTGCGTGACCATTCCCACACCTACGACCAGGACAGTGAAGTGTGTTCCCACTGCGGACAGCCATTGCCGCCCTCGGGGCCGCGCTATGGACTGGGGAAGAATTACGGGCGCAAGGGGCCGAGCCGCTTCGGCGTGGGCGGCACGATCGCGGTCCACCTGTTGCTGGTGCTGCTGTGGTTCTATGAGCCAAAGGAACCGGAGCAGCGCACGGCGCGCCCGGCCTCGGAAGACCAGGGCGATAGCCAGGTCGTCTATGTAGCGCCATTGCAGGAAACCTCACCCGTCGAGTCGGCGCCGAGCCCGACGCCGCGGCCGCTGCCGGCGCCGCCGGTGCCGCGCGTGGAACAGGAACGCATCATCGTCCAGCGCCTGCCGGACACCATCACGGTCCCCGACGAGCGCCCCGCGCCGCCGGCCCCGCCGCAACCGCAGCGCCAGCAGCCGCCCACCGAAGTGCCGCCCGACATGGACATGGCGGCCTACGTGAAGGCCCAGCGCGAGCGCCGCGGCGCGCCGACCGGCGCCGAAGTGCCGGCCCAGGAAAGCGACGCCGCGCGCGGCACCCGCAACGCGCTGGCGAACATCGCCGCCATCAACGGCCGCGGCACCGACGACAGCAACGAAACGGGCGGCATCTTCTCGGTGTCGAACAAGACTTTCAACACCATGGACCTCAAGTTCCGCGGCTGGAACCCGAGCTTCAAGCGGCGCTGGCTGACGGCGGTGACGGTAGAGCAGGGCAGCGAGCGCGATATCGAGACCGCGGTGATCAAGAAGATGATCGAGCTGATCCGGCGCGAGAAGAAGGGCGATTTCGAATGGGATTCGCACCGCCTGGGGCGTGTGGTGAAACTCAGCGCAAGGCCGCAGGATACCGATCAGCTGGTGGAATTCCTGTACAAGGAAATGTTTCCGGATTACAGGCCGGTGCCTGGCCGGTAACGCCAGGCGCCGGCTACGTGCCGGTTCATACCCGCCAGTCTTCTCTACATGGCGCCGCATCCGCGCGCGGCGACATCTCGGGCGCCATGACCGCGCCGCAATGCGTCACATGCCGTGGCGCCGACAATACCTTCCGCCAAGCGTGCACGCGATCGCGCGGATTGCCAGAACGCCATTCCCGTCCTTCGCTTGGCGCGCAGCCTGCGCCGGCTGCTGCCAGTGTTCGCCATTGTGTCCTCTGACCCAATCTCATCGATTGGAAAATCGCCAATCGGGCGTCTTTCCCAGACCTGCCGTGCATCCTGTCAGCCTGAGCGTCATCTATCTTTGTTGTACAGAGAATACAAAGAGCCAAGCTATTCATTGTAAATATTGTGTCGCAAAAACGGATAAAAGCCGGAGCGGCTGGGAGAAATGCGCCTTCTCTTGTGGGCATAGTCTTCTACCCGTATCAATAGTGGCGAATTTAACATTTTGCAAAATTACCGAACGGGAATTATTTAAAAAATTTTAAAAGCATCATTGTCGTACCGTTAAGAATAATATGGGATTACAATTCTGAAAAAGATCGGTCGAAGTCGCCAATCCAGTGCGATGGACCGATGATGTCCTGGTGATGTCGTTTCTCTTTCAAATTAATCTCATGCAGGTTATTCCTCGACATCGCAGCATACCTCCCGGCCTGTCGGTGTATCTGGACGTCGTCCGTCTGGGCGCTGCCGTGATTGTGCTTCTTGCACATCTCTGGCCGATATTATTTCCCGCGTTACCGAATTACTGGCCCGGCCATTCGGCCGTCGTCGTCTTTTTCGTTTTATCAGGATTCGTTATTTCCCATGCGGCACGGCCCGGCCTTGGCCTGCGCACGTATATCCTTCATCGGGTTGTACGAATTTATCCGGTGCTGATCGCGGCGGCCCTGTTATCCTTTGTGATTGCCTTGCTCGTTCCAGCGAATATCATGGGATATGGAAGTTCGCGAGGATCTGATTGGCAGGACATTGGTCTGAATCTGCTATTCCTTGGGCAGTCGTGGATGGATGTGCCCATGCCCTATGTCGGAACGGTCTGGTCGCTGAACTACGAAGTGTGGTATTACGTCCTGTTTGGTATCTGGTGCTATTACCCGAACAGATTACTGCTCATCTGCGCCATGCTGGTTGCCGGCCCCAAGATCCTGTTGCTCATGCCCGTATGGCTAACAGGCGTGCTGTTGCATCGATGGATGATTCCACTGAAGCCCATGCAGGCACTGTGCTTGTTTCTCGTATCGGCGCTTGCGGGGTTGTTATTCCTATGGAAAGGCGCCGGGATAGCGATTCGTGAATTGATGCGAGGGATCGTGCCGGAACTGGTCGAGTCGGCCCAAGGATCGAACCAATTCGTTGGCGACTTCCTATTGGGTATGATCGTTGCGTTGCATTTCCTGGCAGCCGCCTCACTGAAGCATGTTCTGCTTTTGAAATGCAGGCGCCTGATTCAATACCTGGCCAGCCTGACGTTTTCCTTATACCTGTTTCATTTGCCGCTGACTGTATTGATCTGGAACGGTTTGCAGGTTCGGTCATTGGTGACGTTCCTTGCCTTGCTGTTGGGGGGCGTGTGGACATTGGGAGTGCTGACCGAGCGGCGTACGACATGGTACCGGTCCTTGTTGAGCGGAGTATTGCGCCCAAGAACTTCTTCCCTTGGCGGGGCCTCAATATCGCTCGAGTCTCCGGCCATAGAATTGAAATCAGCAGCCAACTGATGAGAGCACGCTCCGCGTCATCTCTTGTCGATCAAACATCTCCTATTTAACCGTATTTCAGACCGGCGCTTGGGACAACATGATGACGCGATCGCTTTCCTTGTATTTGGACCTGCTGCGCCTGCTCGCTGCACTGGCAGTCTATCTCTTTCATGTCAGTTATTTCGCGAAAGTGCGCATTCCCTTGATCGGCAATCTGGGCAGCGAAGCCGTCATTGTTTTCTTTGTCCTGTCGGGTTTCCTGGTAACCGCGGCAGGCATGCGGCAGCCGAATCTGGAAAGATTCGCCCAGTCCCGCTTGTCCAGGTTATGGTCTGTATGCCTGCCGGCGCTGTTGCTGACATTGATGGTCGATCTGGCAGGGCAGTACATCTCGCTGTCGTCCTATCATCCGATGCAACCGTATTCCTTGTTCAAATGGGTTGCCTCTATGGCGATCAATGCGCTGTTCCTGAACCAGATCTGGAACTTGAATATATACCCGGGCACCAATGGACCTTTCTGGTCGCTATCGTATGAATTCTGGTACTACATGATTTTTGCGGCATGTTTCTATTGCCGGGGAGGCAGGCGCGTCATTGCAGTGATACTTGCCGCCTTGATCGCCGGACCGTCCATTCTGGGGGCGTTTCCTATCTGGCTCCTGGGTGCGTATATCTACCTTGCGTTGCGACGCGGAGATGGAGCAGGAAAACGTATAGGATGGATACTCTGGGTGAGCTCGTTTTTTGCGGCTTATGCTTATTGGCAATTCGAGTTGAATTCGATGCTGAGAGAGGCATTCCCAGAACTTGCTGCAAGCGCGCAATGGGGGGTAAATTTCTGGCCCACCAGCTATCTAATAGGCCTGATGGTCGCGGCAAACATATACGGCTTTGCGCTGATGAAAGAAACGTTTCTACCTCTGCTCGATAAAATCTCTGGAGTGATTCGTGTAGGCGCGGGCCTCAGTTTTGGACTATATCTGTTCCACTATCCGCTCATGTATTTTTTCAAGGCATTACTGCATAGTAGTGGCGTGACTGGCGGCCACCAGTTTATTATCGCTATGTATGCCTTACCATTCCTTGCCTCCGTAGTGCTGGCGTTTTATGCGGAAAAGCACAAGGATGTGACGGCATGCGCCCTGGAAAGCGCTTGGGCGTCGCTGCGCGGACGGTTCAGGAAAGTTACGATAAAAAATCCGGATCCCTTCAGCGACATCCTGCCGGTCTCAGAAAAGACGAATACCTGAAGCACCGTTGATCAGGCGATCCCGTGCGCTAGGTCTAGGTGGTTGCGTTGGCGAGGTGGCCGCCAACGCATCGGGTCTGCACTTCGCCAGCTGCAGTCAACTGCGGCGCGATCAACCCGCCTTCAGCTTGCGCGCGATATCGAGCGCGAAATAAGTCAGCACGCCATCGGCGCCGGCGCGCTTGAACGCCATCATCGATTCCATCATGACCTTGTCGTGATCGAGCCAGCCATTCTGCGCCGCTGCCTTGAGCATCGCGTACTCGCCGCTGACCTGGTAGGCGAAGGTCGGCACCTTGAACTCGTCTTTCACACGGCGCACGATGTCCAGGTAGGGCATGCCCGGCTTGACCATCACCATGTCGGCGCCTTCGGCCAGGTCGAGCGCCACTTCGCGCAGGGCCTCGTCGCTATTGGCCGGATCCATCTGGTAGGTGTTCTTGTCGGCCTTGCCCAGGTTGGCGCTGGAACCCACGGCGTCGCGGAACGGGCCGTAGAAGGCGGAGGCGTACTTGGCCGAATAGGCCATGATGCGGGTGTGGATGTGGCCTTGCGCCTCGAAGGCGTTGCGGATGGCGCCGATGCGGCCGTCCATCATGTCCGACGGCGCCACGATGTCCACGCCGGCCTCGGCGTGGGTGAGCGCCTGCTTGACCAGCATCTCGATCGTCTTTTCGTTGACGATGTAGCCGTTTTCGTCAGGCAGGCCGTCCTGGCCGTGGGTCGTATACGGGTCGAGCGCGACGTCGGTGATGACGCCCAGTTCCGGGAAGTTCTTCTTCAGTTCGCGTACCACGCGCGGCACCAGTCCGTCCGGGTTGGTCGCCTCGATGCCGTCATAGGTCTTGACCAACTGGTCGACCAGCGGGAACAGGGCCATGGCCGGGATGCCGAGTGCAACGCATTCTTCGGCGACCTTGAGCAGCAGGTCGAGCGAGACGCGTTCGACGCCCGGCATCGACGCCACTTGCTGGCGCTGGTTCTGGCCTTCGAGCACGAACACCGGGTAGATCAGGTCGGCGGAAGTGATGGTGTTTTCGCGCATCATGGCGCGCGAGAACGGGTCGCGGCGCATGCGGCGCGGGCGGGCCGCCGGATAGGCGGAGGTGATGATGGTCATGTCAACAGTCCTTGCTAGATCAGGCGGAAGGATTATCGTCGTCCGCCGACGGCGCAGCACTTTCTTCGTTGCCGATATCGTCTCCTGCTTCTTCCTCTTCCGAGCTCAGCCCGGCCAATTCCAGGATCTTGGCGTCCGCTTCCTCGATGCCGATGCGCTTGAGCGCCGAGAACAGTTGCACCGTGAACGGGAAGCCATTGCCATCCTCGTCGACATAGCTGTCGAGCACGGCGCGTGCTTCGCGCAGGGCATTGGTCGACTCGTTGCGGTTGAGCTTGTCGGCCTTGGTCAGGATGCAGTGGATCGGCTTGCCGGTCGGGGCGAACCATTCCAGCATCTGGACGTCGAGGTCGGTGAACGGACGGCGCGAATCCATGATCAGGATGAGCGCCGCCAACTGGTCGCGGCGCTGGACGTAGTCGCCCAGCAGCTTTTGCCAGTGCAGCTTGGCGGTGCCCGAGACTTCGGCATAGCCATAGCCCGGCAGGTCGACCAGCAGCGCTTCGATCTCGTCGACCCGGACCGCATCCTTGCGGTGCTGGCCCACGTGGGCGCCGCCGATCGAGAAGTAATTGATGTGCTGGGTACGGCCAGGCGTCTTGGAAGCGAACGCCAGACCCTTCTGGTTGGTCAGGATATTGATCGCTGTGGATTTGCCGGCGTTCGAGCGCCCGGCGAAGGCGATTTCCGGTACTTGCGTGCCTGGTAAATCGCGCAACTGGTTAACGGTCGTGAAGAACCGGGCTTGCCATAATCTGGACATTGGGGAGAGGGATTAAGGGCCATGAAATGGCGTTGGGGAAACAAAGCTATTGTACAATAAGGGGTTGATTGCTGCTCCGCCCATCGGCGGGTAGATCAAGCCGCTGCACTGAACTTTCAATCTTGACTTTATAAGGTGCCAGTTATGAATCGGTTGACGTCCCCCTTGCTCAAAACACTGTTGGTCACTTCGCTGACTGTCTTTGGGGGACTACCGGCGGCGATGGCGGCGTCCGCCGCAACCGCGCCAGCGGTCAAAGCCGATCCAGCCAAGGGCGGCGCCCTGTACGAAGCGGGCGACGCCGCACGCGGCCTGCCGTCCTGCCTGTCCTGCCACGGCGCGGCCGGCAATTCGTCGATCGCGATCAATCCGAAACTGTCTGGGCAGTTCGCGACGTATACACACAAGCAGCTGGTCGACTTCACGACCGCACACCGCCAGCAGCCCATCATGACGACCTATGCCAAGATGCTGACGGAGCAGGAGAAGAAGGATATCGCAGCCTGGCTCGCGACGCAGGCGCACAAGCCTGGCGCGGCGAAAAATAAAGAGACCGTGGAACTGGGTCGCAAGATCTACCGCGGCGGTATCGCGGAAAAGGGCGTGGCGGCCTGCGCCAGCTGTCACGGCGCCACCGCCAACGGCATCCCGGCGCAATACCCGCGCCTGGCCGGCCAGCACCAGGATTACACCACTGCCCAGCTGGAAGCATTCAAGACCGGCAGCCGCGCCAACAGCCCGCAGATGACGGTGCTGTCGCAACGGATGTCGCCGGAAGAGATGCGTGCAGTGGCAGACTATATCGCCGGCTTGCGCTAAAAGTGTCGTTTTAGCGCTACGCATGAGCATGAGATGAACGGAAGAGGGCGGCAGCGTCGAGCTGACGCCCTTTTTTCCACGCGCAGGCCCCGCCTCGGCGCAGGATGAAAGTTGTAGAGCATGAGTACCACCGGAATTGAACTGAATACCCGCCGCCGCTGGCTGGCCGACGCGGTCGAGCTGATCTCGTCGATGCGCTTCGCGATCAGCCTGCTCACCATCATCTCCATCGCCTCCGTCATTGGCACCGTGCTCAAGCAGAACGAGCCGATGCCCAATTACGTGAACCAGTTCGGGCCGTTCTGGTTCGAGATCTTCGACAGGCTCGGCCTGTACAACGTCTATTCGAGCTGGTGGTTCCTGGTCATCCTGGTGGTGCTGATCGTCTCGACCGGGCTGTGCGTGGTGCGCAACACGCCGAAGATGCTGCGCGATATGCGCAGCTGGCGCGAAAACGTGCGTGTCGATTCGCTGCGCAATTTCCACCACAAGGCTGAATGGCAGGCGCCGCTGGCGCGCGCCGGGCTGGCCGAGCAAAGCGCGCTGCGCCTGCGCCACGCCGGCTATGCCACCAGGATCGTGGAAAAAGACCAGGCCATCCTGGTGTCGGCCAAGAAGGGCGCCGGCAACAAATTCGGTTATATCTTCGCCCATTCCTCGATCATCGTGATCTTGCTGGGCGGCATGCTGGATTCGGAACTCCCCGTGCGCGTCCAGCAATGGTTCTTCGGCAAGACTCCCTTCACCGGCAGCGGCGTGATCGCCGAGATCCCGGCCCAGCATCGCCTGGGCACCGGCAATCCCAGCTTCCGTGGCAATACCGCGATCGCCGAGGGCCAGACCAGCCATACCGCGATCCTGAACCAGCCGTCCGGCGTGCTGGTGCAGGAATTGCCGTTCGGGATCGAGCTCAAGAAATTCCACATCGAGTTCTATTCAACCGGCATGCCCAAGCTGTTCGCCAGCGACGTCGTGGTGCACGACCTGGAAAACGGCCACAAATTCGAGTCGACCATCAAGGTCAACCATCCGCTGATCTACAAGGGCATCGCCGTCTACCAGTCGAGCTTTGACGATGGCGGCAGCAAGCTCAGGCTGACCGGCTTTCCGATGACGGGCGCCAGCGCGGCCAGCTTCCCGATCGAAGGCGACGTCAATGGCGCCACCGAGCTCAAGTTCGGTAAGGATACCTATGCCGTCGAGTGGTCGGGCTTCCGCCCCTTCAACGTCGAGAATGTCGCCCAGGGCAACGATGCACGCGCGGTGGGCAAGAACACCGGCTTCAATGCGCAGTTGTCGGCCACGCTGGGCAAGGCCTCCGGCGCGGCGGCCGACCCGGACGCCAACAAGGACCTGAAAAACGTCGGCCCGAGCGTGCAATACAAGCTGCGCGACCACACGGGCCAGGCGCGCGAGTACATGAACTACATGCAGCCGCTGACCCTCGAAGGCGCCCAGGTCTACCTGGCCGGCGTGCGTTCGAACCCGTCCGAGAACTTCAGCTTCCTGCGCATCCCGTCCGACGAGCGCTACGGCGTGGGCGACTGGATGCGCCTGCGCGCGGCGCTGTCCGACCCGGCCGCGCGCCAGGAGGCGGCCGCCCGCTACGCCAGCCGCGCGCTGAGCGAGCAGCAGCGCGGCGGCGGCGCGTTGGCCAGCCAGCTGAAGGATTCGGCCGCGCGCACGCTCGACATCTTCGCCGGCGGCGACGGCCGCGGCGGTTTCGTCGGCGTGGCCCGCTTTTTGGAACAGATCCCGCAGGCCGAGCAGGAAAAGGCGGCCGCCATCTTCATGAAGATGCTCAACGGCGCGCTGTGGGAGCTGTGGCAGGTGGCGCGCGAGAAGAACGGCGACGCCGCGGCCAAGCCGACCGACGCGAACGGCCGCTTCCTGCAACTGGCCACCAATGCCTTGTCGGACAGCTTCCTGTACGGCGCCCCGGTGTATTTGCAGCTGGACGATTTCACCGAAATAAAGGCTTCGGTGCTGCAGATGACGCGTTCGCCAGGCAAGAATGTGGTTTACTTCGGCTGCCTGCTGCTCACGCTGGGCGTGTTCGCGATGTTCTATATCCGCGAGCGCCGCGTCTGGATCTGGGTGCGCGACGTAGATGGAGGTGCCGAGGCACTGATGGCGATGAGCACCCAGCGCAAGACGCTCGATTTCGAGCGTGAATACGACGAATTGTCGGTCAAGCTGCCGCAACCGGCGTAAGCTGGCGACGATCTGGAGAAAATGATGGAACTGTCCCAAACGAAAAACAGCGCCCCGACGCGCTCGACCGACAAATACCAGGAAAAGGTCGGCTACTTCCGCCGCCTGACCGCGGCCGACTGGCTGTACGGCATCGCGCTGCTGGCCGCGGCCCTGTACGCGCAAATCCAGTACGGCCATTTCATGGACATCTACGAAGAAGCGATTCTGATCTGTGCCGCGCCGGTATTCGCGGCGCTGGGCTGGTACTGGAAGCCGATGCGCTGGCTGTTCCCGCTGGTCGGCGTGCTGTCGCTGGGCGCGATCTCGATGTACGACGGCAACCTGGCGGCGGCCGAGCAGAAATTCTTCCTGAAATACATGCTGTCGAGCGGTTCGGCCATCCTGTGGATGAGCGCGCTGTTCATGTTCTCGACCGTGTTCTACTGGGTCGGCCTGTTCAGCCGCGGCAAGTTCGGCGGCAGCGTCGGCGCCAACCTGTGCTGGGCCGCGATCGTGATCGGCTCGGTCGGCATGATGGTGCGCTGGTACGAAAGCTATCTGATCGGGCCGGACGTGGGCCACATCCCGGTGTCGAACCTGTACGAAGTGTTCATCCTGTTCGCGATCATCACCGCGATGTTCCACCTGTACTACGAAGAACACTACGCCACCCGCCAGCTGGGCCCGTTCGTGATGCTGATCATCGCCGCCGCGGTCGCCTTCCTGCTGTGGTACACGGTCTCGCGCGACGCCGCCCAGATCCAGCCGCTGGTCCCGGCGCTGCAGAGCTGGTGGATGAAGATCCACGTTCCGGCCAACTTCATCGGCTACGGCACTTTCGCCCTGGCGGCGATGGTCGGCAGCGCCTATTTGTTGAAATCGCACGGCATCCTGGCCGACCGCCTGCCTTCATTCGAGGTGCTCGATGACGTGATGTACAAGTCGATCTCGATCGGCTTTGCCTTCTTCACCGTCGCCACCATCCTGGGCGCACTGTGGGCGGCCGAGGCCTGGGGCGGCTACTGGTCGTGGGATCCGAAAGAGACCTGGGCCCTGATCGTCTGGCTCAACTACGCGGCCTGGCTGCACATGCGCCTCATGACCGGCCTGCGCGGCCGCGTGGCGGCCTGGTGGGCGGTGGTGGGCTTGCTGGTGACCACCTTCGCCTTCCTGGGTGTGAACATGTTCCTGTCGGGGCTGCACTCCTACGGCGAGCTGTAAAGCACCCTAACGCTGGCTTAAGGGAACTTGGTGTAATGTAAGCACAACACCAGTTCCCGAGGCCAGCCATGCTGTTCAAACGTCATCCCAACGGACTCGATCTTCCGTTCCCATCCGAAATCACGCCGCAAGAAGTCTATACCGGGCGGCGCCAGTTCATCGCCCGCATGGCGGCCACGGCGGCAGTCGGCGGCGGCGTGTGGGAGATGGCCAACCGCGAAGCCTTTGCCCAGGCCTCCCCCGCCCAGAAGCTGGCGGCGCGCGCCAACGTGGCGCTGTCCACCGACGAGAAACAGACCCCGTTCAAGGACGCCGCCGGCTACAACAATTTCTATGAGTTCGGCCTCGACAAGGACGACCCGGCCAAGAACGCGCATACGCTGGTCACACGCCCCTGGACCGTGCGCATCGAGGGCGAGGTCAACAAGCCGCTCACGCTCGACCTCGACGGCCTGCTCAAGCTGGCCCCGCTCGAGGAACGCATCTACCGCCTGCGCTGCGTCGAAGGCTGGTCGATGGTCATTCCCTGGATCGGCTATTCGCTGTCGAACCTGCTCAAGCAGGTCGAGCCGACCGGCAACGCCAAGTTCGTCGAATTCACCACCCTGGCCGACCGCAAGCAGATGCCGGGCCTGCGCAGCGGCGTGCTCGACTGGCCATATGTCGAAGGCTTGCGCATCGACGAAGCCATGCATCCGCTCACCCTCCTGGGCATGGGCATGTACGGCCAGGTGCTGCCGAACCAGAACGGCGCGCCGGTGCGCCTCGTCGTACCCTGGAAATACGGTTTCAAGTCGGCCAAGTCGATCGTGCGCATCCGCCTGACGAGTCGCCAGCCGCGCACCGCCTGGAACGATTCGGCGCCGCGCGAATACGGCTTCTATTCCAACGTGAACCCGAACGTCGACCACCCGCGCTGGTCGCAGGCGAGCGAACGGCGCATCGGCGAGACCGGCCTGTTCCAGCCGAAGAAGAAAACCCTGATGTTCAATGGTTATGACCAGGTTGCTTCGCTGTACACCGGCATGGACTTGAAGCGCTATTACTGATGGCGCTGCAGTTGACGAACAAGCAGGTCGGATGGGTCAAGGTCGCCATCTTCGTGCTGGCGCTGCTGCCCTTCGCGCGCCTGGTATGGGGGACGGCGACCGGCGCCTTCACCGATCCGCTGGCGGAAATCACCAAGATCAGCGGCGAGTGGGCGCTGTACTTCCTGTGCATCACGCTGGCGGTCACGCCGCTGCGGCGCCTGACGGGCTGGAACTGGCTGGTCAAATTGCGGCGCATGGTCGGGCTGTTCACCTTCTTCTATGCGCTGATCCACTTCATCGCCTTCCTGTGGTTCGACCATTTCTTCGACGTTGCGGCGATGCTGGCCGATGTCGTGAAACGGCCGTTCATCCTGGTCGGCTTCATCGCCTTCGTGCTGCTGATCCCGCTGGCGGCCACGTCGACCAATGCGATGATCAGGCGCCTGGGCGGCAAGCGCTGGCAATGGCTGCACCGGCTGATCTACGCGATCGGCCCGCTGGCGATCCTGCACTACTGGTGGATGAAAGAGGGCAAGAGCGATTTCGCGCAGCCCATCCTGTTCGGCGCCATCGTGGCTGTGCTGCTGGCGCTGCGGGTGTTCTGGCATTTCAGGCGCAAACCGCAAGCCGTGCGCGCCTAAGATTGAAAAGGCCCGCATTGCGCGGGCCTGTTTTTACTTGATCATGGTTTCGAGTGCGAACACCTCGGACGGCGTCTCGCGCCGGCGCACCAGGTGGGTGACATCGCCATCGACGATTACCTCGGCCGCGCGGCCGCGGGTGTTGTAGTTCGACGCCATCGTCATGCCATAGGCGCCGGCCGTCATGATGGCCAGCAGGTCGCCCTGTTCAAGCGCCAGTTCGCGTTCGCGCGCCAGCCAGTCGCCCGACTCGCACACCGGACCGACGATGTCCCACACCAGCTTTTCGCCGTCGCGCGGGGTCACCGGCTGCACGCCCATCCAGGCCTGGTACAGGGTAGGGCGCATCAGGTCGTTCATCGCGGCGTCGACGATGCAGAAGTTCTTTTCGGCGCCGGGTTTCAGGAATTCGGTCTTCGTCAGCAGCACGCCGGCATTGGCCACGATCGAGCGGCCCGGCTCGAAGATCACCTTGACCGGCTGCCCGCCGTGCTTCTCGGCGCGCCAGGCGTCGATGCGCGCGAACAGTCGGCCCAGATAGTCGCCCACCGGCACCGGCGGCTTGTCGCCGGCCACGCCGTAGTCGACGCCGATGCCGCCGCCGATGTCCAGGTGGTGCAGGCGGATGCCCTCGGCGTGCAGGGCGTCGATCAGCTCGATCAGTTTATCGAGGGCTTCGAGCAGCGGGGCGTCGTCCAGCAGTTGCGAGCCGATATGGCAGTCGATGCCGACCACGTCCAGGTGCGGCAGGCTGGCGGCGGTGCGGTAGGTGTCCAGCGCATCGGCGAAGGCCACGCCGAACTTGTTGGCCTTCAGGCCGGTCGCAATATACGGGTGGGTCTTGGCGTCGACGTTCGGGTTCACGCGCAGCGAGACCGGGGCTCGCATGCCGAGCTTGCCGGCGACCTCGTTCAGGCGGTGCAACTCGGGGATCGATTCGACGTTGAAGCACAAAATGCCTTTTTCCAGCGCAAGCTGCATCTCGTCGACGGTCTTGCCGACGCCCGAGAAAATGGTCTTGCCCGGATCGCCGCCGGCCGCAATCACGCGCAGCAGTTCGCCGCCCGAGACGATGTCGAAACCCGCGCCCTGGCGCGCCAGCAGGTCGAGCACGGCCAGGTTCGAGTTGGCCTTCATCGCGTAGCAGACCAGGGCGTCGCGGCCCTGGCAGGCGTCGTGGTAGGCGGCAAAGTTGTCGAGCAGGGCGGCTTTCGAATAGACGTAGGTCGGCGTGCCAAATTGTTCCGCGATGGCGGACAGCGAAACGTTTTCGGCGTGCAGGACGCCGTCTTGGTGCGAAAAATAGGACATTAGCGGTGCGGGGCGGGCGTGGAGGCGTTGTTCGAAGGGACTGGCTGGGGTAGCTGGTCGACCGGGGCCGCGGGCGGCGCCGATGCGGGCCTGGCGGGCGGCGTCGGCATGTACAGGTCGCCGGTCTGGCCGCAGCCCGACAGGGCGGCAAGCAAAACAGCGGCCGGGAGAAGCGCAAGAGAGGACTTCACGATTAGAATCACGGTTTGATTAGCAGATTTTGGAGTGTAGCATGACCGAAACCGAATTTTTGGACCTTGCCGACCTGACCCTCAAGCAGATCGAGGAAGCCTTCGACCGCCTGAACGACGAGGACGTGATCGACGTCGAATGCAAGCGCAGCGGCAACGTGCTGGAGATCGAGTTCATCGACAACGGGTCCAAGATCATCGTCAACAGCCAGGCGCCGTTGCAAGAGATGTGGGTGGCGGCGCGCTCGGGCGGCTACCACTACAAGCGCGTGGGCGACGAATGGCGCAATACGCGGGATGACAGCGAGTTCTTCGTGTCGCTGTCGAAGTATGCGGGCGAGCAGGGCGGGGCGCAGGTTTCTCTGGTTTGATCTGATGCCGCGCTCCCGCGGTGTCACCATTTTCGTTACCCTCAAAACGTCGTCCCCGCGAAGGCGGGGACCCAAGTTTGCCTGCATACCACTTACTTCAAACGTAGCGGCAGAGCGGATGACTTGGGTCCCCGCCTTTGATGTGACCCCTTGAAGTGAGACTCCACTTCAAGGGGTCTTATGAAGTACGACGAGCAGTTCAAATTTTCAGCCGT
>NZ_JBDGJG010000013.1:0-156366 GCF_057657035.1 Massilia sp. Soil_C_3 | reverse complement strand
GCCTGAGTCCTGTGCAATACAGAGCCCAGGCCGTCTAAACGAACATCCACCCGTCTCAGTTTAAGGGGTCACATCACTTCGCGGGGACGACGACTTTTAGGCTAACGGTCCTGCTTAGAACAACTCGTTCCTCACCGCATCACGCTCTTTCTGCTGTTCCGGCGCCGGTGGCGGCCCCACGTCCAGCGTCTCGACCCCGCTGCCCGGCGGCGTCTCGGCGTAATAGTAATCCGACCCGTACTGCACCAGCCCGGCCGGCACTTCGCGCTCGACGTTCGGTTCGCCCTTGAGCGTCTTCTGCATGTAGCCGATCCAGATCGGCAGCGCCAGGCCGCCGCCGGTTTCGCGGGCGCCCAGGTTGCGCGGCTTGTCGTAGCCCATCCAGGCGATGCCCACCACCTTCGGCTGGTAGCCGGCGAACCAGGCGTCGATCGAGTCGTTGGTGGTGCCGGTCTTGCCCGCCAGGTCGGTGCGCTTGAGCGCCATCGCCTTGGCCGCGGTGCCGTAGCGCACCACGTCCTTGAGCATGCTGTCCATCAGGAAGGCGTTGCGGGCGTCGATCACGCGGTTGGCTTCATCGCCGGCGCGCGCCGGGCGCGCCTCGGACAGCACCTTGCCGTCGCTGTCGGTGACCTTCGAGATCAGGTAGGGGCTGATGCGGTAGCCGCCGTTGGCGAACACCGCGTAGGCGCCGGCCATCTGCAGCGGGGTGGTGGCGCCGGCGCCCAGCGCCAGGGTCAGGTAGGCCGGATTGCGTTCCGGTTCGAAGCCGAAGCGGCCCGCGAATTCCTGGCCGTAGCGCGCGCCGATCTTGTTCAGGATGCGGATCGAGATCATGTTCTTCGACGAGGTCAGGCCGCGCCGCATGGTCATCGGACCTTCGTACTTGTTGTCGTAGTTCTTCGGCTCCCAGGCCTGGCCGCCGGTCTGGCCGGCATCGAAGCTGATCGGGGCGTCGTTGACGATCGTCGCCGGCGACAGGCCGCGCTCGAGCGACGCCGAGTAGATGAAGGGCTTGAACGAGGAACCCGGCTGGCGCCAGGCCTGCGTCACGTGGTTGAACTTGTTGCGGTTGAAGTCGAAGCCACCGACCAGGGCGCGGATCGAGCCGTCCTCGGTATTGGCCGCCACGAAGGCCGATTCGACTTCCGGCATTTGCGTGATCAGCCACTTCGACTCGTCGTCCTGCATCACGCGGATCACGGCGCCCCGACGCACGCGGCGGTTCGGGGCCGCCTTGTCCGACAGCCAGGCGCGCGCGAACGCCAGGCCCTGGCCCGAAATGGTGATCGTGTCGCCCGAGGCGATGGTGGCCTGGACCTGCGTGGCGGAGGCCTGCAGCACAACGGCGGCGATGATGTTGTCGCTGTCCGGATGCTCGGCCAGCTCGGCCTCGATCGCTTCATCCGCTTCGGCCTTGGCGCCCGGGATGTCGATGAACGATTCGGGGCCGCGGTAGGGGCGGCGGCGCTCGTAGTCCATTACGCCGCGGCGCAGGGCCAGGTAGGCGGCGTCCTGGTCGGCCTTGGTGATGGTGGTGAACACGTTCAGGCCGCGGGTATAGGTGTCTTCCTTGAACTGCTCGTAGACCAGCTGGCGCGCCATCTCGGCCACGTATTCGGCGTGCACGCCGAAGGCGGTGCTGTCGGTCTTGATCTTGAGCGGCTCTTCCTTCGCCTGGGCGAATTGCGCGTCGTTGATATAGCCGAGCGAGTGCATGCGCTGCAGGATGTATTGCTGGCGGGTCCGGGCGCGGGTAGGGTTGACCACGGGGTTGTAGGCCGACGGGGCCTTCGGCAGGCCGGCCAGCATGGCCGCTTCGGCCACGGTGATGTCGCGCAGGTCCTTGCCGAAATAGATCTGGGCCGCCGACTGGAAGCCGAAGGCGCGCTGGCCCAGGTAGATCTGGTTCATGTACAGCTCGAGGATCTGGTCCTTGGACAGGTTCTTCTCGATCTTCCAGGCCAGCAGGGCCTCGTAGGCCTTGCGCTTGAAGGTCTGTTCGGACGACAGGAAGAAGTTGCGCGCGACCTGCTGGGTGATGGTCGAGGCGCCCTGGCGCGCGCCGCCGGTGGCGTTGCGGAAGGCGGCGCGCAGGATCCCCAGGTAATCGATGCCGCTGTGCTCGTAGAAACGGTCGTCCTCGATCGACAGCACGGCCTTCTTCATGACGTCCGGGATGTCCTTGAAGTGGACCAGGGTGCGGCGCTCCTCGCCGAACTCGCCGATCAGGACGTTATCGGCTGTAAAGATGCGCAGCGGCATCTTGGGCCGGTAGTCGGTGATCGTGTCCAGCGCCGGCAGGTTCGGGTAGGCCATCGCCAGGGCGAACACGAGCACCAGCACGCCGATGGCGCCCAGGCCGAACAGGCCGGCGACGGCCATCAGGACCAGGCGTTTAGGGCTGAACTTCGAGGAAGAAGAGGGTGCTGCTTGTTTCTCTTTCATGCTGACTTTCACTTTGTTGATCCGCCTCATTATAAGGCAGCGGTTTGGAGCCCGATACTGGCCGGAGCTTAATGGAACTCAAGGGCAATATTGGCCTGGCAATGAAAACACCAGAGTGTGGCGCGCACGCCCTGAATAGGGTGTTCCAGTGCAGAAATTTCTTGTCCGTAGTCATCCTTTGTTGCTACGATCCGAGGCGGTGCTGCACGTAAGTACCGGATTTTTATAAGAAAGTTATAAGAAGCAAATAACTGTTCTGTTTACGACAATA
Organism: Massilia sp. Soil_C_3; assembly: GCF_057657035.1. Taxonomy (NCBI): domain Bacteria; kingdom Pseudomonadati; phylum Pseudomonadota; class Betaproteobacteria; order Burkholderiales; family Oxalobacteraceae; genus Massilia; species Massilia sp. Soil_C_3. The sequence goes on along the minus strand of NZ_JBDGJG010000013.1, from coordinate 153,647 downwards.
TCCAATTCCGGGCGATTTCACGCCCATTCTGCAGCCAAGGGGTGTATTTGGTGATCAATCTGGGTTCCTTGTTTGGTAAATCGAGTCCGCCGATGGTTGGGCTCGATATCAGCACGTCCGGCGTCCGCCTGGTCGAGCTGGCCGATGCCGGCAAGGGTATCGTGCGCCTGGAGCGCTACGCCACCGAGGCGTTGCCGCGCGGCGCCGTGGTGGACGGCAATATCGAAAACATGGACCAGGTCGCCGACGCGGTGCGCCGGGTCTGGAAGAAGAGCGGCACCCGCGCCCGCCACGTGGCGCTCGGCATGCCGCCCGCCGCCGTGATCACCAAGAAGATCATCCTGCCGGCCGGTTTATCGGAAGACCAGCTGGAAGTACAGGTCGAGTCCGAGGCCAGCCAGTATATCCCGTTCGCGCTCGATGAGGTCAGCCTCGACTTCGACGTGATCGGCGCGGCGCCGAATTCGCCCGACGACATGGAAGTGATGCTGGCCGCCGCGCGCCGCGAAAAGGTCGAGGACCGGGTCGCGATCGCCGAAGCCGCCGGCCTCACCGCCACCGTGATGGACATCGAATCGTACGCCGCGCGCAGCGCGCTCGAACAGGCCGCCCTGCCACGGCAGGACCAGATCGTGGCCCTGTTCCAGATCGGCGCCCACGCCACCCACGTGTCGGTGCTGCTGGGTGGCGAAGCGGTCTACGAGCGCGAGCAACCCTTCGGCGGCAATGCGCTGACCCAGGACATCGTGCGCAGCTACGGCATGGCGTTCGAGGAAGCCGAGACGCGCAAGAAGGCGGGCGACCTGCCCGAGAACTACCGCGCCGACATCCTGGCGCCGTTCCTGGAAAGCGCGGCGCTGGAAATCACCCGCGCCATCCAGTTCTTCTACACCTCGACCCCGTACACCCGGATCGACGGCCTGTACCTGGCCGGCGGCTGCGCGCTGCTGCCCGGGATCCTCGACATCGTGGCCAGTCGCACCCGCCTCCCGGTCAGCCTCGCGGCGCCCTTCGAGGGCATGCAGCTCGGCCCCGGCGTGCGCGAACACCAGCTGCGCCAGGACGGCCCGGCCTACCTGGTCGCCTGCGGCCTGGCGCTGCGGAGGTTCGGCTGATGATCCGGATTAACCTGCTGCCTCACCGCGAGGCCAAGCGCAAGCAGAAGCAGACCGCCTTCGTCGCCCTGATGGCGCTGGGCGGCGTTATAGGCGCCATCGTGGTGATGCTGGTCGGCGCCTATAACGCCAGCCAGATCTCGGTCCAGAACCAGCGCAACGACGTCTTGAAGAATGCCAGCGCGGAGCTGGACAAGAAGATCGGCGAGATCACCAACCTGAAAGAAGACATCGCGGCCCTGCAGGCGCGCCAGCAGGCGGTCGAGGACTTGCAGGGCGACCGCAACCAGCCGGTGCATCTGCTCGACGAACTGGTGCGCCAGACGCCGGAAGGCGTGCACCTGAAATCGGTCAAGCAGAGCGGCCAGCGCGTGATCCTGACCGGTAACGCGCAGTCGCAGGAGCGGGTGGCCGAGCTGCTGCGCAACCTGTCGAGCGGCTCGGCGTGGCTGCAGAACCCGGACCTGACCGAGGTCCGCGCCATCAGCCTGGCCCAGGGCAAGTCCAGCCGCAAGGTGGTCGAGTTCACGCTCGGCGTGTCGATCAAGCGCGCGCGCCTGAGCGACGACGGCGAGCAGGCGCTGGACGGCGCGCAGCCGGCCAAGGCCAGGCGTGCGGCGGAGAAGTCATGAACATCGACATCAAAGACCTCGGCGCCCGGCTGGCGGCGCAGTTCCAGGACCTGCAGGGCCGTCCGCCCGGCCAGTGGCCGCTGGCGCCGCGCCTGCTGTGCGCCGCCGGCGTGCTGCTGGTGGTCGTCGGCCTGGGCTACTACTTTTACTGGAGCGACCAGTTCGCGACCCAGGAACGCGGCGCGCGCGACGAGGAAAAGCTGCGCGCGGAGTACAAGACCAAGATGGCGCAGGCAATCAACCTGGAAGCGCTCAAGGCGCAGAAGGCCCAGGTCGACCAGTACGTGGTGCGCCTGGAGAAGCAGTTGCCGAACAAGTCCGAAATGTATTCGCTGCTGTCCGACATCAACCAGTCGGGCGTCGGCCGCGGCCTGCAGTTCGAGCTGTTCAAGCCGGGCCAGGAAGTGGTGCGCGACTACTACGCCGAGCTGCCGATCGACATCAAGGTGAACGGCCGTTACCACGACATGGGCGCGTTCGCCGCCGACATGGCCAACCTGCCGCGCATCGTCACCCTGAACAACCTGAACCTGCAGGTCGGCAAGGACGGCAGCCTGGGGATGCAGGCGGTGGCCAAGACCTTCCGCTACCTCGACCAGGAAGAGCTGGCGGCCCAGCGCGCCGAACGCGCGGCCGAGAAGAAGAAGGGCAAAGGCAAGGGCAAAGGTAAGGACAAGAACAGCGCCAAGGCCAAGACCAAGACCGGGGGCAAGAAATGATGCGCGCACGACTGATGGTGCTGCTGGCAGGCAGCCTGCTGGCCGCCTGCGGCGACGGCGGCGTGGGCGAGACCCGGGCCTGGATGAAAGAGGTGGAAAAGCAGACCGTGCCGAAGGTCAAGCCGCTGCCGGAGCCAAAGACCTTCGAGCCCTACGGCTACGATGCGCGCCAGGCGCTTGACCCCTTCGATCCGGGCAAGCTGCTGGGCGAGATGGCGCGCATGGCGCAAGCCAGCAGCAATGCCAACCAGCCCGACCTGGAGCGGCCGAAGGAATTGATGGAGACCTTCCCGCTCGACACGATGCGGATGGTCGGCACGATCCAGAAGGGCGGCGTGACTTACGCGCTGGTGCAGGTCGAGCGCTCCTTGTACCGGGTGCGCAGCGGCCAGCGGATTGGACAGAACTATGGGCGCATCACGCGTGTGAGCGAGGGCGCCATCGAGATCAAAGAATCGGTGCAGGACGCCACTGGCGACTGGGTTGAACGCATGGCCCACATCGAGCTGCAGCACCGAGCTGCGGCAAAATAAGGAGAGCAGTAAATGACCTTCAACGTCAAGATTCGCATTGCCCCGCCGGCCTGGCTGGCGCGCGCCGCGGCCGCACTCATGCTCATGATGTGCGCCGGCGCCGCCCTGGCCCAGGGCAACGCGATCGAGTCGATCACGGCCAACCAGCAGGGCAGCAACGTGGTCATCAACGTGACCATGCGCGAGGTCCCGGCACGTGCGCCGATCGGCTTTGCGATCACCAATCCCTCACGCATTGCGCTCGACTTCGGCGCCACCGCCAACGCCACCGGCAAGACGGTGCACGAGATGAACCTGGGCGACGTGCGCAACCTGAACGTGGTGCAGGCCGGCGAGCGTACCCGACTGGTGCTGAACCTGGCGCGCGCCCTCAACTATGCCACCACGATCGACGGCAAGTCGGTGATCGTGACGGTGGAAGGCTCGGGCGGCGTGGCGCGCGCGCTCGACGCCAGCGGCATGCCGGCGGTGGCTGCTGCAACTGGTGCTGCGGCCGCGCTGCCCGCAACGCGCCCTCAACTGCGCGACCTCGACTTCCGCCGCGGCGCCAATGGCGCCGGCCGGGTCGTGGTCGACCTGCCCGCCAATCAGGTGGCGGTCGACGTGCGCCAGACCGCCAGCGGCGTGACCGTCGACTTCCTCAATGCGCGCCTGCCGGAGACGCTCCGCCGGCGCCTGGACGTGACCGATTTCGGCACGCCGGTCACCCGCGTCTCGACCCTTGCCCAGGGCGACAATGTGCGCATGACGGTCGAGGCGCAAGGCGATTGGGAACAGTCGGTGTTCCAGAGCGACTCCCAGCTCGTGGTCGAGGTGCGCAAGGTGGAAGGCGACCCGAATCGCAGCAGCCCGGGCTCGCGCGACAATCCGCAGGGCTATCGCGGCGAGAAGCTCTCTTTCGAGTTCCAGGACGTCGAAGTGCGCGCCGCGCTGCAGGCGGTGGCCGATATCTCGGGCCTGAACATCATCGCCAGCGATTCGGTCACCGGTTCGCTGACCCTGCGTCTGAAGGACGTGCCGTGGGACCAGGCGCTGGACGTGATCCTGACCGCCAAGGGCCTGGACCAGCGCAAGAACGGCAGCGTGGTGTGGATCGCGCCGAAGGAAGAACTGCTGACCAAGGAAAAGCTCGAACTCGAGCAGCGCGCCCAGATCGCCGAACTCGAGCCGCTGCGCTCCGAGATCTTCCAGCTCAATTACCAGAAGGCGGAATCGTTCCGCAACGTGTTCGGCCTGGACGCCGGCGGCGCGACCTCGGGCAGCGACGCTGGCGGGCGCAACCGCGTGCTGTCGCGGCGCGGCAGCGCGATCATCGATCCGCGCACCAACCAGCTGTTCGTGACCGACATCGCCTCCAAGATCGAGGACATCCGCAAACTGATCCAGAAGACCGACATCGCTTCCAAGCAGGTGCTGATCGAGGCGCGCCTGGTCGAGGCCAACGACGGCTTCTCGCGCAACCTCGGCGCCAAGCTCGGTTTCAACGACCTGCGCACCCAGCGCGGCGGCGACTCCGGCTGGCAGATCAGCGGCAACGAGCGCGTCGCGATCGGCGGCAACCTGGCCGGCGTCGGCCAGGTCACCGGCCAGACGCCTGCCACCAGCAGCATCGACAACACCACCATGGTCAACCTGCCGGCGGCCGGCATCGGCGGCATCGCCCCGTCGACGCTGGCGTTCTCGCTGTTCTCGTCGGCCGCGAACCGCTTCCTGAACCTGGAACTGTCGGCGCTGGAAGCCGACGGCAAGGGCAAGATCATCTCGAGCCCGCGCGTGGTCACCGAGGACAAGCAGATCGCCGTGATCGAGCAGGGCGTCGAGCTGCCCTACGAGCAGGCGACCAGCAGCGGCGCCACCTCGATCTCGTTCAAGAAGGCCAACCTGCGCCTGGAAGTGACGCCGCAGATCACGCCGGACGGCAACGTGGTGCTTGAAGTGGACGTCAACAAGGATTCGAAGGGTGAAGAGACGCGCGCCGGCTTCGCGATCAATACCCAGCACGTCAAGACCAAGGTGATGGTCGAGAACGGCGGCACGGTGGTGCTGGGCGGGATCTACCAGCAGACCGAGCGCAATAACGTGACCAAGGTGCCGCTGCTGGGCGACGTCCCGCTGCTGGGCTATCTGTTCAAGACCACCGGCACCGAGCATAGCAAGACCGAGCTGCTGGTCTTCATCACCCCGAAGATCGTGAACGAAAACGTGGCTGGAACGCGCTGAACCGACTTTAACCCCAACCGATAATAAAATGAACAACCAGCACATCAAGTATGGCAGCCTGGCGCTGCTCCTGGCCGCAACCCTGTCCGCCTGCGGCGGCGGCGGCGGCAATCCGGGCACCCCGGGCGGCAGCGGCGGCAACGACAGCACGCCGGTCACGCCGGCGGCGCCGACGGTCGGCGTGAGCCTGGTCAGCGCCACGGGCGCGGCCAGCACCGCGCTGTCCGGCGCCACCCCGCTGACGGTGCGCGCCCTGGTGCTCGACGCCAACAAGCAGCCGGTACCGAATGCGCTGGTCACCTTCACCACCGCCGACGACCTGGCCGTGTTCACGCCCGGCGCCGGCACCGCCCTGAGCGATGCCAGCGGCACCGCCAGCATCACCATGCGCGTGGCCAGCCTGGCGGCCGGCGGCGCGGGCAGCGTCACGGCCAGCGCCACCGTGGCCGGCACCGCGATCACGAGTTCCGCCAACTACTCGGTCAACGCCACCGCATTGACCTTCAGCGCGCTGCGCCTGGAACCGGCCAGCATCAATGCCTACGATTCGAGCAAGATCTCGGTCGACCTGCTGGCCAACGGCGCCAAGTACATGGGCCAGGTCAACGTCAACTTCACGTCGGCCTGCGTCGCCGGCGGCAAGGCCACGTTGGCCGCCGTCGTCGCCACCAATAACGGCACCGCCGAGACGGTCTACCGCGACCAGGGTTGCGGCAATAACGACACCATCACCGTCACCGCCGACGGCGTCACGACGCCGGCCACGGGTTCGCTCGTGATCGCCCAGCCGGGCGCCGCGTCGGTGCAGTTCGTCGAAGCGCTGCCGACCGACAAGTCGATCGTGATCCGCGGCCAGGGCGGCATCAACCGCACCGAGACCGCGACCCTGCGCTTCCGCGTGTTCGACCTGTTCAACCGTCCGCTGGCCAACAAGGAAGTGCGCTTCTCGCTCGAACCCGAAGGGCTGGTCACGCTGAACAAGAATATCGACCGCACCGACCAGAACGGCGAGGTGATCACCACCGTCAACTCGGGCGCCGTGCCGACCTCGTTCCGCGTGCGCGCCGTGCTGCCCGGCACCGCCCCGGCCAACGGCACCGACATCTCCACCACCTCGGACTCGATCGTCGTGACCACCGGCCTGCCGGTGCAGCGCGCCTTCTCGCTCTCCGTGACCCAGGGTAACGTGGACGGCTGGGAATTCGACAGCGGTCCCGTCACGCCTGCCGCCACCGTCAACGTGCTGCTGGCCGACGCCTTCGGCAACCCGGTCGCCGACGGCACCCCGGTCGTGTTCCAGACCAATATGGGCGCCATCGGTTCGTCGGACAAGGGCGGCTGCACCACCGTCAACGGCGGCTGCTCGGTGCCGTTCCGCACCCAGGAACCGCGCAAGGCCATCCCGAACATTCCGGCCACCCCTTGCAATACCGGCCCCGGCTCCACTTCGGACATCAGGCGCATGGGCGTGGCCACGATCTGCGCCAGCACGACCGACGGCGCCAACACCCAGTTCGCCAGCACCACGATCACCTTCAGCAATGCCGACGTGGCCAACGTCTACCTCGACAACGCGGCGCGGCCGGCGACCACCATGCCGATCGACCTGGGCAGCGCCAACGCCAACGATTCGAAGGTGTTCACGCTCAAGCTCACCGACCTGAACGACAACCCGCTGCCGGCCGGCACCACGATCTCGGTCACCGGCGCGGTCAACGCCAGCGGCGTCGAAGTCATCCCCGAAACCGTGCCGAGCATCTTCGTCGGCACCGCTACGGGCGCCGTGGGGTCGAGCCACACCATCACCGTGGCCGCGACCGGCGAAAAGCCGTGCACGACCTCCAGTGCGGCCACGTTCAACGTGCGCGCCACCACGCCACGCGGCAAGATCACCTCGATCCCGTTCAAGCTGGCCTTCACGTGCTCCCGCCCATAAAATTGGCGGATTGACAGGCGGCCAGTCTATACTGGCCGTCTTTTTATCAGAGCGGGTTTGGTAGTGCCACATCCCAAGAACGACAATATCTTCCTTGTTGGCCTGATGGGGGCGGGGAAGACCACGATCGGCCGATTGCTTGCACGCAAGCTCAATCGCCGCTTCGTCGATTCCGACCACGAGATCGAGGCGCGCACCGGCGCCACCATCCCCTGGATCTTCGAGATCGAGGGCGAGGCCTGCTTCCGGCGGCGCGAGGCGGACGTGATCCGCGACCTCACCGGCCAGCAGGGCCTGGTGCTGGCCACCGGCGGCGGGGCCGTGCTGAACCCGCAGAATCGCGCCTTCCTGGCCGAGCGCGGCACCGTGATCTACCTGCGCGCCTCGATCGGCAGCATCCTGCAGCGCACCGCCCACGACAAGAACCGTCCGCTGCTGCAGACGGCCGACCCGCGCGCGAAACTCGAAGAACTGTGGACCCAGCGCGATCCGCTGTACCGCGAGATTGCGGACCTCGTCATCGACACCGGCCGTCCTAACGTACAATCGATGGTACAGACCATATTGGATCAGCTGGCGGCGCAGGAAACAGCGCGCGCGCGCCGGCTGGCAAGGACATCGATGAACGAACAGGACCACATCACCCTCAACGTCGACCTCGGCGAGCGCAGCTACCCGATCGCGATCGGCCGCGGCCTGCTGGACGACGCCGCGCTGCTGGCGCGCCACATCGGCGGCAACAAGGTGGCCATCGTCACCAACACCACCATCGCGCCGCTCTACCTGGCCAAGGTGGCCGGCCACCTGCGCGCCGCGGGCCGCGACGTGCTCGAGATCGTGCTGCCGGACGGCGAAGAGCACAAGAACTGGCAGTCGCTCAACCTCGTGTACGACGCGCTGCTGCAACACAAATGCGACCGCAAGACCACGCTGGTGGCGCTGGGCGGCGGCGTGATCGGCGACCTGACCGGCTTCGCCGCGGCGAGCTATATGCGCGGCGTGCCTTTCGTGCAGATCCCGACCACGCTGCTGTCCCAGGTCGATTCCTCGGTGGGCGGCAAGACCGGCATCAACCATCCGCTGGGCAAGAACATGATCGGCGCCTTCTACCAGCCGCGCGCCGTCATCGCCGACACCGCGACGCTCGACACCCTGCCGGCGCGCGAGCTGTCGGCCGGCCTGGCCGAGGTGATCAAGCATGGCGCCATCCTCGACGCGGCCTACTTCGACTGGATCGAGGCGAACGTCGAGGCCTTGCTTGCACGCGAGCCGCAAGCGCTTGCCTATGCGATCGCGCGCTCGTGCGAGATCAAGTCCGAGGTGGTGCGCAAGGACGAACGCGAAGGCGGCCTGCGCGCAGTGCTGAACTTCGGCCATACCTTCGGCCACGCGATCGAGAATGGCCTGGGCTACGGCGAATGGCTGCACGGCGAGGCAGTCGGCTGCGGCATGGTGATGGCGGCCGATATGTCGGCGCGCCTGGGCCTGATCGAGCCCGCCGCCGTGGAGCGCGTGCGCGCCCTGGTGCGCGCCGCCGGCCTGCCGGCCGTGGCGCCCGATCTTGGCGAGGCGCGCTGGATCGAACTGATGGAAGTCGACAAGAAGAACGAGGGCGGCGAGATTCGCTTCATCCTGCTCAAGCCGCTCGGCAGCCCGTCGATCACCACGGCCCCGCTGGACATCCTGCGCTCGACCCTGGCGGCGTGCAGCGGCTAAAGGGGCACACGATGAACGCTACGTGGAGCTTCGACGCCAGCCTGGCTCCCTTTGCTGCGCACTCGTCGCAGTCGCGCGGCCGGCGCCACATCGAGCCGGGTCCGGGTTCGCGCAGCGAATACCAGCGCGACCGCGACCGCATCATCCACTCGACCGCCTTCCGCCGGCTCGAATATAAAACCCAGGTGTTCCTGAACCACGAGGGCGACCTGTTCCGCACCCGGCTGACCCACAGCATCGAGGTGGCGCAGATCGGCCGCACCCTGGCGCGCAGCCTGCGCCTGAACGAAGACCTGGTCGAAGCCACCGCGCTGGCGCACGACCTGGGCCACACGCCCTTCGGCCACGTGGGCCAGGACGTGCTCAACGACTGCATGAAGGACTTCGGCGGCTTCGAGCACAATCTGCAAAGCCTGCGCGTGGTCGATCATCTGGAAGAGCACTACGGCGCCTTCGATGGCCTGAACCTGACGTTCGAAACGCGCGAGGGCATCCTCAAGCACTGCTCGCTCAACAATGCGCGCCAGCTGGGCGACCTGGGCCAGCGTTTCATCGAGCGCAGCCAGCCGAGCCTGGAAGCGCAGCTGACCAACCTGGCCGACGAGATCGCGTACAACAACCACGATATCGATGACGGCCTGCGCTCCGGCCTGCTGACCATGAAGCAGATGGAAGAGGTGGAATTGTTCGCGCGCCTTCGCCACCAAGTGGAGCTCCAGTATCCCGGGTTGGCGGGACGGCGCGCGCTCTACGAGACGATCCGCCTGATGATCACGGCGATGACGGCCGACCTGGTCGAGACCTCGGCCCAGCGGATCCTGGACGCGAACCCGCAGACCATCGACGACGTGCGCGCCGGCCCGCCGCTGATCCGCTTCTCGGACAAGATGCGCGCCGAGACCACGGCCCTCAAGCGCTTCCTGTACGCCAACCTGTACCGCCACTTCCAGGTCAACCGCATGCGGGTGAAGGCGAGCCGCATCGTGCGCGAGCTGTTCCAGGCCTTCCTCGACGACCCGGTGCTGCTGCCGAACGACTACCAGGTCGAGGGCGACCCCATCAAGCAGGCGCGCAAGATCGCCGACTACATCGCCGGCATGACCGACCGCTACGCGATTCGCGAGCATCGGCGCATCTTCTCGCTCGATCATTTCTGATCCTGGGCCGCCATGGACCGGATCGACGCGCTGCGCCTGCTGCTCGACGTCTCGGCCACCGGCAGCTTTTCGGGCGTGGCGCGCCAGCGCAACGTCGCCATCTCCACCGTCACCCTGGCGGTCGACCAGCTGGAACAGGAATTCGGCATCACGCTGCTCAAGCGCTCGACGCGCCGCCTGGCCCTGACGCACGAGGGCGAGCAACTGGTGGCGGACGCGCGTCGCCTGGTGGGCGAGTGGGATGGCCTGCTGGCCGCGCTGAAGGAAGACGGGCCGCTGTCCGGGCCGATCCGCATCGGCGCCACCAACGACTTCGGCCGCAAGCAGTTGCGGCCCTTGCTGGACGCCTTCCAGGCGCTTCATCCCGGCCTGCGCCTGACCCTGCTGCTCAGCGACAGCACGGTCGACCTGATCCACGACAACATCGACCTGACCTTGCGCAGCGGCCCGCTGCCGGATTCCGGCCTGCATGCGCGCCTGCTGGTGCGCGGCGACCGCCTGGTATGCGCCGCGCCGACGTATTGGGAGCGCGCGGGCCGGCCGACGCATCCCGAACAGCTGGCCGGGCATAACTGCCTGGTGCTGGCGCGGCCCGATGCGCCGCTGGCCGCCTGGAATTTCCAAACCGACGGAAAACCGTTCAACGTCAAGGTGAGCGGGGATCGCCAGGCCAGCGATGGCGAGGTGCTGCGCGACTGGGCGCTGGAGGGCAGGGGCGTCACCTTCAAGAACCGCTGGGACGTGCAGCGCGATCTCGACGCCGGGCGCCTCGAAGCCGTGCTGGACGACTTTCTGGCGGGGCCGGTCGACCTGTATGCCGTGTACCCGGCCAGCCCGCCCAGCCGGCGGGTGGCGGCGCTGGTGGATTACCTGGCGGCGGCGCTGGCAGCGTAGGGCGCAAGCCGGCGCAAACCGGCGCAAACCTGCGCCGATTCGCGCCGGATCTCGAAAGGTGATTTGTCCTCTGGCCGATGTTTCAGCCGTCGGCCGAGGTCTAAGATGATTTCTCTTACTGAACAGGAGAATCATCATGCATATCGACTTGACCGGCAAGACCGCCATCGTGACCGGTTCGACCCGCGGCATCGGCTACGCGATCGCCGAAGGACTGGCGCGCACCGGCGCGTCCGTGGTGCTCACCGGACGCAAGCAGGACCAGGTCGACCGAGCGCTGGCGCAGCTGCGCGCGGCCGTCCCCGCCGCCCAGGTGCGGGGCGTCGCCGCCGATCTCGGCACCGCCCAGGGCGTGGCGGCGCTCAAGGCGGCCGAGCCGCACGCCGACATCCTCGTCAACAACGTCGGCATCTTCAACCCGCAACCCTTCGCCGAGATCCCCGACGAAGAATGGACCCGTTTCTTCGAGATCAACGTCATGTCCGGCGTGCGCGCCAGCCGCGCCTACCTGCCCGGCATGCAAGAGAAAGACTGGGGCCGCATCGTGTTCATCTCGTCCGAATCGGCGTTGAACATCCCGGCCGACATGATCCACTACGGCTTCACCAAGACCAGCAACCTGGCCATCTCGCGCGGCCTGGCCAAGAGCCTGGCCGGCACCGGCATCACGGTCAATGCGGTGCTGCCCGGGCCAACCCTGTCGGAAGGCGTGCAGCAGATGGTGGCGCCGGGCGGCGACCATGCCAGCGCACTGGCGGCGGCGAACGCATTCGTGAGGGAGCATCGCAGTTCGTCCATCCTGCAGCGCGTGGCCACGCCCGACGAGGTGGCGAACATGGTCGTCTATGTCTGCTCGAAACAGGCGTCGGCCACGACCGGCGCAGCGCTGCGCGTCGACGGTGGAACGGTCGACACCATCGCGTAAACCGCCTACCAACAAAGGAAACAGGAAGATGAACCAACTACTCTCGCGCCTGGAATGGCGCTACGCCACCAAGAAATTCGATCCGGCGCGGCCGGCGGCCCAGGAACAGGTCGACCGCATCGTCGAGGCGATCCGCCTGGCGCCCACCTCCAGCGGCCTGCAGCCGTATGACCTGATTGTGGTGAGCGATCCCGAGCTGCGCGCGCGCATCAAGCCGGTCGCCAACGAGCAGCAGCAGATCGTCGACTGCTCGCACCTGCTGGTGTTCGCCGCCTGGGACGACATGACGCCGACCCGCATCGACAAGATGTTCGACCTGGTGAACAGTGAGCGCGGCTTCGTCAACGAGGGCTGGGAAGCCTATCGCAAGGTGTTACTGAGCAAGCATGCGGCGCAAGGCAGGCAAGCCAATTTCGAATTCGCCGCGCGCCAGGCCTATATCGGCCTGGGCACCGGCATCGTGGCCGCCGCCATGGAAGGGGTGGATGCGACGCCGATGGAAGGCTTCGATCCGCCCGGCGTGGACCAGGTGCTGGGGCTCGAAGCCATGGGCCTGCGCAGCGTCAGCATGCTGGCGCTTGGCCACCGCGATGCGGATGGCGACTGGCTGGTGAAGCTCAAGAAGGTGCGGCGTTCGCGCGAGGACTTCGTTCTCGCTTTTGGTTGAGGTTCGCCGACCGTTTCAATAATTTTTGATTTTCACGGCCCGTGAAAATCGGAGAAAATTGAAAACGAATCATCCGAACAAGCTTGGCCTTGCCAGATCCAGCAACAGCTTCTTGACTGGCGCCGGCAGCGGCGCCTCGCCGATCGTATCGAGTTTCCACCAGACGTGACCAGGCGCCAGCTCGGAGCGCGTCGCCAGCGTCACCGCGAACGGCGCGATGTGCAGCTTGTAGTGGGTGAAAACGTGCACCAGCGGGCTCAGTGGCCGCACTTCGTCGAGCGTGCCGAATGGCCCGGCGGCAGCGGCAACGTCCGAGGTACAGACCGGCGCTTCATTCTCATCCATCGGCACATGCCCGCCCACTTCCGGCAGCGACAGCAGGCCGCCCCAGATGCCCGTTTGCGGACGCTGTTCCAGCAGCACTTCGCCGCGGTCGATGACCACCAGCAGCGCGGTGCGCTTTTCCGGCGTCGCCTTCTTTGGCTTGCGCACCGGCAGTTCGGCGGTGCGGCCGGTGGCGAAGGCCACGCAGCGCGCCTGCAGCGGGCAGCGGCCGCAGTCGGGACGCGAACGGGTGCACAGGGTGGCGCCCAGGTCCATCAGGCCCTGGGTATAGGCCTCGATGGCGCCGGGGTTGCCGGCCACCTCGGGCAGCAGGGCATCGGCGCGCCGCCACAGCGCATCCTCGATGGGTTTCAGGCCGGGATAGGCGTCGATGCCGAACACGCGCGCGAACACGCGCTTGACGTTGCCGTCCAGGATGGCGGCGCGTACGCCGCTGGAAAACGCCGCGATCGCCGCCGCGGTCGAGCGGCCGATGCCGGGCAGGTCGGCCAGCAACGCCGGGTCGCTCGGGAATACGCCGTCGTAGTCCTGCACCACGCGGCGGGCAGCGGCGTGCAGATTGCGCGCGCGGGTGTAGTAACCGAGGCCGCTCCAGTGGGCCATCACGTCTTCCGATGGCGCTTCGGCCAGCGCGTGGACGGTCGGGAAGCGCTCCAGGAAGCGGGCGTAGTAGCCCAGCACCGCGGCGACTTGCGTCTGCTGCAGCATGATCTCGGACAGCCATACGCGGTAGGCGTCGGTCGTGTTTTGCCAGGGCAGGGTGTGGCGGCCATGGCTGCGCTGCCAGTCGATCACGGCCTTCGAGAAGGTCGGATCGGCTAGCTGGTCGAATTCGGTGAGGCGTTTCATGCGGTGTCGTGTTGCAGGCTCGAAGCCTCTAGTGTGGTGGTGACGCCGGCCGCGATGGCGGCCAGGCGCTGGCGCGTGGATTCGAGTTCGGCCTGGCCGTGCTCGAAGGCGCCGATCTTCTGTTCCAGGCTGTCGCTGGCGTCGTGGATGCGCTGGACCGTGGCCTGGCGCTGGCGCAGGTTGTCGCGGTGCTGGCGGATCTGCGTTTCCAGCGGCGCGTTGGCGACCTTCAGCCAGGCTTCGACGTCGGCGTTGGCGGCGCGGTAGACGCGCCGCACGCGCGAGGCGATCGAGTCGAAGAAGCGCTCGAGCAAGGTCGCGCGGCTGGTCATCAACAGGGTCGCGGTGCCGAACTGGCGCTCGAACAGCGTTTCGATGGCGTCGATCTCGTCGGCGTGGCGCGTCAATGATAAAGCTTGCGGCAGCGCCAGCGACAGGCCGTGTTCGGCCGCGAAGCGGCGGTGCATGGCGTCCATCATGGACTTGATCTCGTCGACCTTGGCGCAGGCGTCGAGCAGGCCGGCGCGCGCGCCGGCGAAGTAGTTGCGCACCGGCGCGCGCATGCCGGTGGCAAAGCGCGCCGCCGACATCGCGGCCCGCACCGTTTCGGTCCGGTCCTGCAGGCCGTCCATGCCGACCAGGGTGTACAGCTCGGTCGACAGGCGCGTGAATACGGCGCGCGTGCCCTGCAGCTTGAACAGGCCGGCGTCGAATTCCTTCTTCTCGGCCTCCACCCGGCGCACCATGTGGGCGATCATGCCCTGGTTCTTGCCGCGCAGGCTGCGCAGCTCCTGCAACTGCTCGACCAGCTCGCGCAGGCGCGCCGCCACCAGCGCGTGCTGGCCTGCCGCCAGGATCTCGAGGTCGGCGCGCAGCTGGCGCGCATTGATCGCGCGCCTGGCCGGGATCAGCTGGTGGAACAGGGCCGATTCGAGCGCCCCCATGCGGCTGCGCTCGAACAAGGCCATGTCGCCGCCGATGCGTCCGACCAGCGCCTTGTGGGCCGAGACCGGATAGACCTGGCCGGCGTCCAGCCCGAGCAGGCGCGCGACGTCGTGCTGCTGGCGTGCGATCTCGGCCTGCACGGCGCTTGGGCTTTTGAGCTCGTCCCACATGGCGTCGATCTTGTTCAGCACCGCCAGGCGGCCCGGCCCGGCGCCGATATGGGTGCGCCAGACCTCGATGTCGCTGCGTGTCACGCCGGTGTCGGCGGCCAGCACGAACAGCACCGCGTGCGCGTTCGGGATCAGGTTCAGCGTCAGTTCCGGCTCGGTGCCGATCGCGTTCAGGCCCGGGGTGTCGAGGATCACCAGGCCCTGCTTGAGCAGCGGGTGCGGCAGGTTGATGATGGAGTGGCGCCAGCGGGGGATTTCGATACGGCCGTCCGCATCGGCGCTGGCGGCCAGGTCGGGATCTTCCGGATCGAACAGGCCATAGCGCTCGGCCTCGCCCGTTGCCACATGGCGGGTCTGGCTGACCTGGCGCAGCGTCTCGTGCATCGCGTCCGGATCGTCCAGGTCGAGCGGCAGCACGGTCCAGGCGCCGGGATCGTCGCGGTAGTCCCCCAGGGACAGCTGGCCGGCGCGGGTCTCGATCGGCAGCAGGCGGATGCAGGGCGGCAGCTGGGCATCCCACAGCAGCTCGGTCGGGCACATGGTGGTGCGGCCGGCGCTGGACGGCAGGATGCGCTGGCCGTAGTCGGCGAAGAACAGGGCGTTGATCAGCTCGGTTTTTCCGCGCGAGAACTCGGCCACGAAGGCGACCGACAGCCGGTCGTCGCGCAAGCGTCCGAGCGCGCGCGCCAGCACCTGTTCGCCGGCGGCGTCGATCAGTCCTGCTTCGCGCAGGGCAGTGCCGTAGCCATCGAGGCTGGCGGCAACGCCGGCCCGCCACGCTCCATACTGTTGTAGATCCTGCATCGTTCAGCCCGTTATGTTCTCAGCGCTGGCACTGCGCGCAATAGAAAGTCGAGCGCTGGCCCTGCTTGATCTGGCGGACCGGCGCCTCGCACTGGCGGCAGGGCACACCAGCACGATCATAGACGAAATATGTCTGCTGGAAATATCCAGACTGCCCGTTTACAGCAATAAAGTCACGCAGGGTACTGCCGCCCTGGACGATGGCGGCGGCCAGGATCTCGCGGATCGCTTCGGCCAGCCGGTCGTAGCGCGCGCGGCTGATGCGCGAGGCCGCCGTCTTGGGGCTGATGCCGGCCCGGAACAGGCTCTCGCAGGCGTAGATATTGCCGACACCCACCACGATGTCGCCGGCCAGCAGCACCTGCTTGATCGGGGCGCTGCGGCGCCGCGTTTCCCGATGCAGCAGGGCGCCGTTGAAATGTTCGCCGAGCGGTTCCACGCCCAGGCCGCGCAACAGGATGTGTTCTTCCAGGTCGCCATCCTCGTTGGCATGCCACAGCACGGCGCCGAAGCGGCGCGGATCGTGCAGGCGCAGCACTTGCACGCCTTCGGGGCCATTGACGACGAGGTCGAAATGGTCGTGCTTGCGCGGTTCGATGCCTGGCGGCAGCACGCGCAGGTGGCCGGACATGCCCAGGTGGATGATCAGGGTGCCGTGCTCGAAATGAATCAGGAGGTATTTGCCGCGCCGGCCGGTGGACAGGATGCGGCGGCCGGCCAGCAGCGCGCCAAGGCCGGGCGGGAAGGGCCAGCGCAGGCCGTCGCGGCGGCAGACGACCTGCTGGACGATGCGGCCTTCGATATGGGGCGCGACACCGCGCCGGGTGACTTCTACTTCTGGCAGTTCAGGCATGGGGGAGACGAATCGTGTAAAGTCGGGTTGCCGTCGCGGCTGGGCAGCCTGCGGGCCGGGCTGGCGCCAGGAATCCTGACGCAGCTCATGCGCGGCAGGCGCCTGCGCATGAGCGTAGAATCAAATCAAAACATCAACTCGGATTTTGGACTTGCTTTGAAAAACGCTTTCGCCATTGTAACCGTCTCCGGGCTGCTTGCAGGCCTGCTCTCAGGATGTGCTGTCTCCCCGCAACAGCAGTCGCTCGCCGCCGGCGAGCAGGTCGAGTCTGGCCAGCAGCAATCCGCACAGCAGGAGGCCGAGCCCGAGCTGGACGAAGAAGAGCTGGCGGCCAAGCAAAAGGCCGAGGAAGAAGCGCGCCTGCCCAAGGTCGAGCTCACGCCCGTCATGCTCGAGCAGCTGATGAAGGCGGAATTCGCGTTTCGCAACGGCGACTGGCAGGGGCCTTATCTGACCGTCTATAACCTGGCCCAGCGCACCGGCGATCCGCGCCTGGCGCGCCGCGCGGCCGAGATGGCGGTGGCCGCCAAGCAGGCCGACGACACCCTGGCCGCGGTGCGCCTGTGGTACCGGCTCGATCCGGATTCCGACGAAGCGACCCAGTATTTCGTCGGCATGGCGGTTACGTCCGACAAGATCGCAGAACTTGAACCGATCTTCGAGCAGCGCCTGCGCGAGGCGACCCCGGCCCGGCGCGGCGTGCTGCTGTTCCAGGTGCAGCAACTGCTGGGCCGCGCGAAGGACAAGGAAGCGGCGATCGCCATGCTCGAGCGCCTGATCGCGCCCTACGAAAACACGATGGAAGCGCGCGTCGTGCGCGCCCAGATCGCGCTGGTGCGTGACGACAAGGCGCTGGCCCGCAGCGAAGCCCAGGCGGCGCTGGCGATCAAGCCCGACGCCGAGATCGCCTTGCTGATGCTGGCGCAGGTGACCGAGGACGAGGCGCAAGTGGTGGCCTTGATGCAGAAATTCCTCAAGAGCTATCCGAAGGCGAACGATGTGCGCGCCGCCTATGCGCGGGTGCTGGTCAACCGCAAGGATTATCCGGCTGCGCGGCGTGAGTTCGAGCTGCTGGTCAAGGCCCAGCCCGACAATGTCGCCCATCTGTATGCGCTGGGCATCCTGGCCACCCAGATGAACGATGCGCCCGGCGCCGAACAATATTTCACGCGCTTCGTGGAAGTGCTGGGGCGTAATCCTGACGACGAACGCGATCCTTCGCGCGCGCTCCTGATCCTGTCGCAACTGGCGGAAGAGCGCAATGACCTGGTCGGCGCCCTGCAATGGCTGGACAAGGTGCCGGAAGGCACGGATCCGCAAACCAGCTTCAATGTCCAGCTGCGCCGCGCCCACCTGGTCGGCAAGGGCGGCGACTTGAACAGCGCGCGGCGTTTGCTGACCGAAATCAAGACCGACGATCCGGTGCGCCAGGCCCAGCTCATGGCGGCCGAGGCGCAGCTGCTGCGTGAAGCCAACCAGCTGCAGGAAGCCTATGCGGTCATGGACGCGGCCACCAAGCGCTTCCCGAAGAATCCCGACCTGCTGTACGACTTCGCGCTGCTGGCCGAAAAACTGGGCAAGGTCGACGTGATGGAAGCGCAATTGCGTGAAGTGATGGCGCAAACGCCGGACAACCACCATGCCTACAACGCCCTCGGCTATTCACTGGCGGAGCGCAATGTGCGCCTGCAGGAAGCCTATGGCCTGATCGCCAAGGCGCTCGACATGGCGCCGGACGACCCCTTCATCATGGACAGCATGGGCTGGATCCATTATCGGATGGGTAACCTGGTTGAGGCGGAGAAATTCCTGCGCCGCGCCTACGATTTGCGCAAGGACCCCGAGATCGCCGTCCACTTGGGCGAGGTGCTGTGGCAGAAGGGCGATAAGTCGGCGGCCGAGAAGCTGTGGCGCGAGGCGCGCGCCAAGGATCCGCAGAACGACACGCTGCGCACCACGCTGGCGCGGTTGCGGCCTGCCTTGTGAAATAATCCGTTTTTGCGGGTTTGTGCAGCTCAGCTAAGCTGCGCACGCACGTCGTCCCTGCGAAGGCGGGGACCCAAGTATTTCGCTCCGCCGCTCCGATCGAACGCAGTGGCACTGCATGCAACTTGGGTCCCCGCCTTCGCGGGGACGACGTTTCCGCGCTCGCTGACAGCAATCAGGCTGTTGGCTACGTTCATGTTTTTTCTTAACTGCACTCCAGACATTTTTCTATGCCGCTGACCCGTCGTCTCACCCTGCTCGCCTGCGCCGCCATCCTGGCCGGCTGCGCCACCAGCACCGCCAACCTGTCCACCGCCACGGTCGGCGACTACCGCGACACCATCGATCTGACGGGCAAGCTGTCGGTCAATTACCAGAAGGATGGCAGGCAAGAGTCGATCACCGGCAATTTCAACTGGGAACAGCGGCCTGCGGCGATCGACGTCGCCCTGATTTCTCCGCTGGGCCAGACGGTGGCCACGATCAATGTCACGCCGACGAACGCGACCCTGGTCCAGGGCGGCCAGGAGCGCACTGCGGGCGACATCGACAGCCTGACCCAGGAGACGCTGGGCTGGCCGCTGCCGGTGTCCGGCCTGCGCGACTGGCTGCAAGGCTATGCGCTGGATGCGCAGGGGCAGCGCTTCCGCGCCTCGCCGGCCAATAACAGCGTGACGACCAAAGATGGCTGGCGGTTGCGCTTCGTCGAATGGCAGGATCCGGCGGCAAGCCAGCCGGTGCCGCGTCTCATCCAGGCCGAGCGCGCCGCCTCGGGCGACATTACGGACCTGGCGATCCGCATCGTCATCCTGCCGGCGGCCTGATTCATGCGTTCGTTGCACGATTGCCCGGCGCCGGCCAAGCTCAACCTGTTCCTGCACGTCACCGGCCGCCGCGCCGATGGCTACCACCTGCTGCAAAGCGTATTTCAACTGATCGACCGTGCCGACCGCCTGCATTTCGACTTGCGCGACGACGAGCAGATTCGCCGCACCAACGACGTGCCGGGCGTGCCCGAAGACCAGGACCTGGTCGTGCGCGCGCTGCGCCTGCTGCAAGCCGAGTTTGCGCGCCGCCGTGGCCGGCTACCGCCAGGCATCTCCGTCAGGGTGGACAAGGTCTTGCCCATGGGCGGCGGGCTGGGCGGAGGGTCGTCGGATGCTGCCACCGCCTTGATGGCGGCCAACGCGCTCTGGCAAGCCGGCTTGAGCCGCGAAGAATTGATGGCGCTGGGCTTGCCGCTGGGCGCCGACATCCCGTTCTTCCTGTTCGGCGAAACCGCGTTCGCGGAAGGCGTGGGGGAGGCCTTGCAGGCGGTGCCAGGGCCGGATTGCTGGTATGTGGTGATCGAACCGGGTGTCGCGGTGCCGACGCCCGCAATTTTTTCTGCGCCGGATTTGACAAGAGATTCAAAGCCCGTCAAAATAGCGGACTTTTCCAGCCACACCGATTCATGCAGTACGGTTGGTTTTGGGAAAAATGATTTGCAGGACGTGGCGATGCGCCTGTTCCCGCCGGTAGCAGAGGCGGTTGAATGGTTGAGCGGCCATGGCGATGCCAGGATGACTGGCTCAGGGGCGTGCGTGTTTTGCGCGTTCTCCAGCGAAGACGCTGCCGACCAGGTGTTGGCGCAAGTGCCGGGCAAGTGGACGGCATGGAAAGCGAAGTCGCTGAAGAGACACCCGCTGATGAAATCGCTCTTGCAAAATCAGGGAGTTGTAGAATAAAATACTGCCTGTCGCAGCGTTGAGCAGCAAGTTAAAATGCTGGCGGCAAGCAGTAAAGATCGTGTAGGGGAATCGCCAAGCTGGTTAAGGCACCGGATTTTGATTCCGGCATACCAAGGTTCGAATCCTTGTTCCCCTGCCAAAGTTTTCTTGTTCTGTCGATGCCTGAGCGTCCAGCAAGAAAATCGCGATACGGTGCCGAGCGCCGCGTCAGCAAGCTAATCAGCCGGTTAATCCGGCTGATTGTTTTTCTACCGTTCAAACGCTTTTTACCCTTTAGGACTCCCATGGCTTACGAAAACCTGATGGTTTTTACCGGCAATGCCAATCCGGCACTAGCAGAGGGGGTCGCAAAAAGTCTCGGCATTCCTCTCGGTAAAGCAGTCGTCTCCAAGTTCTCCGACGGCGAAGTCATGGTCGAGATCAACGAGAACGTGCGTGGCAAGGACGTCTTCGTCCTGCAATCGACCTGCGCACCGACCAACGACAGCCTGATGGAAATCATGCTGATGGTCGACGCCCTCAAGCGCGCCTCGGCTGGCCGTATCACCGCCGCCATTCCTTACTTCGGCTATGCCCGCCAAGACCGCCGCCCGCGTTCGGCGCGTGTCGCGATCTCGGCCAAAGTCGTCGCGAACATGCTGGAAGAAGCCGGCGTCGAGCGCGTCCTGATCATGGACCTGCACGCCGACCAGATTCAAGGTTTCTTCGACATCCCGGTCGACAATATCTACGCATCGCCAATCCTGCTGGGCGACCTGCAGAAGCGCAACTACGACGACCTGCTGGTCGTGTCGCCTGACGTCGGCGGCGTGGTGCGCGCACGTGCCCTGGCCAAGCGCCTGGGCTGCGACCTGGCGATCATCGACAAACGTCGCCCGAAGGCGAACGTGTCGGAAGTGATGAACATCATCGGCGAAGTCGAAGGCCGCAACTGCGTGATCATGGATGACATGGTCGACACCGCAGGCACCCTGTGCAAGGCCGCCGAAGTGCTCAAGGAGCGCGGCGCCAAGAAAGTCGTTGCCTATTGCACGCACCCGGTCCTGTCCGGCCCGGCGATCGATCGCATCGCGAACTCGCCGCTGGACGAACTGGTCGTCACCGACACCATCCCGCTGAGCCCAGCCGGCGCCGCTTGCGGCAAGATCCGCCAGCTGACCTGCGCACCGCTGCTGGCCGAGACCTTCAAGCGGATCGTCAAGGGCGACTCGGTGATTTCGCTGTTCGTCGACTAAGCAGTTTCGACGTCGTATTTCACGGCGCGCCTGGCTGAAACAGCCGGCGCGCCGTTGACGTATCAGAATAAGTTATACCAAGCACGTCGTTCCCGCGCAGGCGGGAACCCAAGTTTGTAAGCGCTTCGACGGCTCATGCAGTACCGTTGCAGCATGCAGAACTTGGGTCCCCGCCTGCGCGGGGACGACCTTGCGGTAGTGCCGAAGTATCGATTTTCTTGAGCGCGCAACCTGGCGCTCTTTCTTGACCGTCCCTGGTCGCGGGGATGGTCGCCACTTGGGCAACCGGGCCGGGAAACGTTTTTCCCGACATTCGGGCCCGATTTATTTTTTGGAGTTTCACATGAAAGTAGTCGCATTTAACCGCACTCAACAGGGCACCGGAGCGAGCCGCCGCCTGCGCAACGCTGGCCAGACCCCAGGCATCATCTACGGTGGCACCGAAGCCCCGGCACTGATCGCCCTGGACGGCAACGCGTTGTACCACGCGCTCAAGAAAGAAGCATTCCACGGTTCCGTGCTGGACCTGGAAATCGACGGCAAGACCCAGCAAGTGCTGCTGCGTGACTTCCAGATGCACGCATTCAAGCAACTGGTCCTGCACGCTGACTTCCAGCGCGTCGACACCTCGAAGGCGATCCACACCAAGGTCACCCTGCACTTCGTGAACGCCGAAGTCTCGCCAGCAGTCAAGCTGAGCGGCGCCATCGTGTCGCACGTGCTGAACGAAATCGAAGTGTCTTGCCTGCCAGGTCAACTGCCAGAGTTCATCGAAGTCGACCTGTCGAAGCTGGAAGCCGGCCAATCGATCCACACCGGCGACCTGGTCCTGCCAGAAGGCGTGACCGTGCTGACCCATGGCCAGAACCTGACCATCGCCACCACCTCGATCCCACGCGGCGCAGCTACTGCTGAAACCGCTGCTGAGTAATATCGGCTGATCGCGCCGCTTCGGTGGCGCATCGAAAAGACCCGCCGCGGCTTGCCCGGCGGGTTTTGTTTTTGTGCTCGGCAGGTTTGAGCGATAATCGCGTTTTTCCTCAAAGACCCACGCATGTCTATCCGTCTGATCGTCGGCCTCGGCAACCCTGGCCCGGAATACGAACAAACCCGCCACAACGCCGGCTTCTGGCTGGTCGACAACCTGGCCAATAGCCTGCCGGGTTGCCGCCTGCAGCGCGAATCGCGCTTCAACGCCCTGGTGGCCAAGACCTCGATCTCGGGCAACGACGTCTGGCTGCTCGAGCCGCAGACCTTCATGAACCGTTCGGGCCAGTCGGTCGGCGCGCTGGCGCGCTTCTATAAAATCAATCCGGACGAAGTCCTCGTCGTGCACGACGAACTCGACCTGATGCCCGGCGTCGCCAAGCTCAAGAAGGGCGGCTCATCGGGCGGCCACAACGGCCTGAAAGACATCACCGCGGCCCTTGGCACCCAGGAATACTGGCGCCTGCGCCTCGGCATCGGCCATCCGCGCAGCCTGAGCCTGCAACAGGGCGTGGCCGACTTTGTGCTGCACCGCCCGCGTAAAGAAGAACAAAGCCTGATCGAGGAATCGATCGACAAGAGCCTGCGCATCATCCCGCTCGCCTGCGAAGGCAAGCTCGACGTGGCGACGATGCAGTTGCACACGGCCTGAGGCCGCGCTCTTCGATTCTTTACCTTATCCTCCCCGCACCACGACCTGCGAGCGCAGGTCGCGCAGCATGCGTTCGAGCGCCGGCCGCATGCGCCGGTAGTCGTCGGGCGAACAGGTGGCCGCCGTGTGCCTGAACTTGAGCTGGCGCTTGACCGTCACGAGCGCACCGCGCCGCTGGTAATGCGAGCGGTAGGCGAAGTTGGCATCGATCACCTTGACGGCGCGCGGCAGGGCCAGCACCTGCGCGCGCTTGGGCAGGTGGAAGCGTAGTTCATCCTCGGCATCGATCGCCGGACACACGAACTCCTGGCGCCGCTCGGGCTCCTGCGTGAACGCGAACACGGCGTCGCCCAATCCTCCCCAGAAGTTATACGTGGTGGCCAGCCCTGCCGGCCCCGGAAGTTGCGTGAAGCCGCTGCTGGCGCCACGGAACGACAGGGTGTAATCGTCGGCCACGCCTTCGGTGTCGCCCGGCTCCAGCACGCCGCCTCCCTGTTGCCCCAGCCCTTGCAGCATGCGTTCGACAAAGCGGTCGCGCTCGGCCGCCGGCGTGGCGCGCACCACGCGCCGATAAGGCTCGGCCTGGGCGCCGCTGCTGGTGCGCGTGACCTTGAAGCGGCTGCCGCCGTCGGGCTGGATGTCGAACTGGGTGAAAGTGCGGCTGCGCGCCTGCTGGAAGAAAGGGATCATCGCGAATTCTCCCGAGCGCGCCAGCACCGCCGGCTTGCCGAGCAGCGCTGCGGGCAAAAAGCCGCCCGCCACCGATTCGGCGGTGGGGTCGAGATACAGCTGCAGCGAAGGAATGTAGACGATCGCGTGATTGAGCACGCCCAGCGTGGGCACGTCGGGCAGGCGATAGGCGTCGCCGTTATTGACCAGCGCTACCGTGCTGTCGATGCCGGAACTGGCCAGCAGCGCCTCGAGCAGGGTCGCGTGGTCCTTGCAGTCGCCATAGCGGTTGGCCAGCACGCTCGACGCCGCATGCGGCACCACGCCGCCGGGGCCGAGATAGACGCCGACGTAGCGCACGTTCTTGCGCACCCAGTCGGAAAGGGCGATCGCACGGGTGCGGCGGTCGAGGGTGGCGCCGGTGATGCTGGCCGCCAGCGCCGCCACCGTGTCGTCGGGCAGCGCCTTGCCGGCGGCGCGCTCCTGGTAGGCGCGCGCGAAGGCGGCATAGTCGGCGAAGGTCGAGACCGCGAGCCGCCTGCCGTAGTCGAGATAGCTGACGGAATCGGCCTCCAGCCGCGCATTGTCACCGTCGACATAGCGCCAGGCGTAGCGGCGCTTGCCGGGCGCAGGGGCGGGCGTGCTGATTGTGGCAATCGCCTCGAAGCCGACCGCGTCGGCGTGCAGGGGCATCGAGGCCGGCATGTCGTAGATCAGGCGGAAGTCGCGCTGGCGCTGGAAACGCGCCGACGTCAGGTCTTCGAAGTGGCCGGGAAACAGCGGCGTGTGGCGCCGCACGACGTAGCGCACCGCGACCTTGTCGCCCGCTTCGACGTCGGGGAAGACGACGATCTTGAGCCGCGTGTCCTGGAACATCGGAGCGTCGAGCGAGGCGGCTTCTTGCTGGTCGCGGATCTGGTGCGGCTGCACCGCCAGGCGCCGGCCGTCGGCCTTTTCGGTATGCGCCTCGACGGAGACGACTTCGTCGAGCGACTGGTTGTAGCCGATGTAGAACTGGGCGTGTTCGTGCAGCGCCGCGCGGTTGACGATGGTCTTGGCCTGCTCGACCGTGAGCGTGTAGCCGCCGCCCGTTTCGACCACGAAATGCTGGATGTAACGGTCCACCACCACCGAGCGGTCGGTGCCGCTATCGGCCTCGAGCGCGCTCGCCGACGCAGGCAGGCACAGCAATGCGCATAGAAGCAAGCACAGCATGACGACGAAGCGCAGGGGCATGGCATTCTCCGGACACGCGACCGGCCCATGTTACGCAGCAGTACGGTGACAGGATTGATCGGGCGCAAGCGCATGCTTCCTGCGATAATTTCGGCATGAAGGCGCTCACTTTTCATGCCGGGCCGCTGGCCATGGCGCAGATTGCAGAACACGGCTTGCGGGCCCAGGACGTGGCCATCGTGCCGGCCGCGGCGGGTGGCCCCAAGGGCTTGATCTTCCAGTCGCTGGACCAATGGATGTTCGGAGAATGGTTTCCCTCTCAACCTCGCGAACGCACGCTGATCGGCGCCTCGATCGGCGCCTGGCGCATGGCGGCCGCCTGCCAGAAGGATACAGTGAAGGCTTTCGCCCTGCTGGGAGAGCTGTACGCGGGCCAGCGCTACACGCGCCTCAAGCCCACGCCGCAGGACATCGACGACGTCGTGCAAGCCTTGCTGGGCGAATTGGTGCGCGGGCATGAAGACGATATCGTCAACCACGAGCATTACCGGCTGCACCTGCTGACCGTGCGCGGGCTGCGTTCGCTGGCGGCGCCGGCACACCGCTATGCCGAGATGCGCGGCTTCCTGTCGGCGGCGCTGCACAACGCCGGTTCGCGCGCCTGGCTGGGGCGTCTGATGGAGCGGGTCGTGATTGGCGATGCGCGCGGCGCGGCGCCATGGCTGCGCGAGCGCTTTGATAGCTTCAATACGCATTTCACGACGCTCACACGCGACAACCTGGAGGCCGGGCTGCTTGCTTCCGGCACGCTGCCGCTGATCATGAAGGCGGTGACCGGCATCGCCGAGGCGCCCGCCGGCAGCTATTGGGACGGAGGCATCATCGACTATCACCTGGCGCTGCCGTATTCGCGGGCCAGGGGTGAGCTGGTGCTGTACCCGCACTTCACCGAACACATCGTGCCGGGCTGGCTGGATAAGGGATTCCCGTGGAGAAGGGCGGCGCGCGGCGCCAATCGTGGCTGGCTCGACAACGTGCTGCTGGTGGCGCCATCCGACGAATTCCTGCGCACGCTGCCGCGCGGGAAACTGCCGGACCGGGCCGATTTCTCCTTCTACGGCCTGGATCACGATGAGCGCGCGCGCACCTGGAAGCGGGCGATCGGGGAAGGGGAGCGGCTGCGCGACGAGCTGGCCGAATTTGCCCTGCGGCCGGACCTGGGGCGCATCAAGCCGATCTAGCTTGTCATTGTGAAAACCCGACCGTTGCGGCAGGCGTGGAAAGCGCCGTTTTTTGCGGCAGCCGGCCCGGTCCGGGTTACAATGCAGGGTTTAGAGCGGTTCATCGATCGCTCGCGCTTATCGAATTAGGAAGAGTACCCATGACCCTCAAATGCGGCATCGTCGGCCTGCCCAACGTTGGCAAATCCACCCTGTTCAACGCCCTGACCAAGGCCGGCATCCCGGCTGAGAACTACCCGTTCTGCACCATCGAGCCGAACGTGGGCGTGGTCGAAGTGCCGGATCCGCGCATCGACGCACTGTCGGCGATCGTCAAGCCGGAACGCGTGGTCAAGGCCATCGTCGAATTCGTCGACATCGCGGGCCTGGTGGCCGGCGCGTCGAAGGGCGAGGGCCTGGGCAACCAGTTCCTGTCGCACATCCGCGAAACCGATGCCATCGTCAACGTGGTGCGCTGCTTCGAAGACCCGAACGTGATCCACGTGGCCGGCAAGGTCAGCCCGATCGACGACATCGAAGTCATCCAGACCGAGCTGGCTCTGGCCGACATGGGCACCGTCGAGAAAGCCATCCACCGCGAGCAAAAGAAAGCGCGCTCGGGCGACAAGGATGCGGCCAAGCTGGTCGCCCTGCTCGAACGCGTGCTGCCGCACCTGAACGAAGGCCAGCCGGTGCGCACCATCGGCCTGGATGCCGAAGAGATGGCGATCATCTACCCGCTGCACCTGATCACCGCCAAGCCGGCGATGTTCGTGGCCAATGTGTCGGATACCGGTTTCAAGGATAACCCGCTGCTGGACCAGCTGACCGAGTTCGCCAACAAGCAGAACGCCCCGATCGTCGCCATCTGCGCTTCGATCGAGTCGGAAATCGCCGAGATGGACGATGCCGACAAGGCCGACTTCCTGGGCGATATGGGCATGGACGAGCCGGGCCTGGATCGCCTGATCCGCGCCGCGTTCAAGCTGCTGGGCCTGCAGACCTACTTCACCGCTGGCGTGAAGGAAGTGCGTGCATGGACCGTGGCGATTGGTGCCACCGCACCGCAGGCCGCGGGTGTGATCCACACCGACTTCGAGCGCGGCTTCATTCGCGCGCAGACCATTTCGTATGATGACTTCCTGACCTACAAGGGTGAGTCGGGCGCTAAGGAAGCGGGCAAGATGCGCGCTGAGGGCAAGGAATACATCGTCAAGGATGGCGACGTGCTGAACTTCTTGTTCAACGTCTGATCATTAGGTCGCTACATCAGCCTGGAATGCATCTTCGAAGACACCACAGAAGGTTACTACGAAGCGCTGGAAGCCAGTTCGCAGGGTTGGCAACTTGGGGCAGCACGGCATAAAGCCCCGGCTCAACTACTTCCGGGGTGCTTTGCTACGGACCTACTGTGAGTTCGAGGGGCGTGTCCGCACCATCAAGCGTGCTCTGGCAATAAAGGCGACCGGGTGTGGGCGGAAGTCCTGGGGCGCACTCTGTCGTTTTCTATTCCAGTGGTTGGGGAAGCCTGCCAGGGCGTGAGCCGGGACATGGTTCGGCTAGTGCTGCGGGCGATGAGATCAGAGGGATTGATTGAATTGACAGGCAAGGGGCTAGGCGCGACATGGATCAATCGATCATAAGGGGAGCATGATGGAACTGATCGACAACATCAGCCGCTTGCTGGGCGACGATCTTAAGCAGACCCTCAGGCCCGGTACGCGCCTGAAGGTCGCGGCCTCGTGCTTTTCGATGTACGCCTTCGAGGCGCTGAAAGCCGAGCTGGAAAAGATCGACGAGCTGAACTTCATCTTCACCTCTCCCACCTTTGTGGCCAACGAGGTCACCGACAAAATTCGCAAGGAACGCAAGGAGTTCCACATACCCAAGCTCGACCGCGAGCGCAGCCTTTACGGCAGCGACTTCGAGATTCAGCTTCGCAACAAGCTCACCCAGCGGGCTGTGGCCAAGGAGTGTGCCGACTGGGTACGGCGCAAGGCCACGTTCCGCAGCAACCGCACCAAAGCGCCTATGCAGCAATTCGCCTGCGTGCAGGCTGGTGGCAACGACACGGCGTACATGCCCTTGCACGGTTTCACCGCTGTCGATCTCGGCTACCAGCAAGGCAATGCGGTGTCTAACCTCGTCAACAAGATGGACGAGGCCCCCTTTTCTGCCACATACCTTAGCCTGTTCGACCAGATCTGGAACGACTCTGAAGAACTCGAGGACGTGACTGAGCAGATCTGCGAGCATATCGCCTCGGTCTATCAGGAGAACTCGCCTGAGAGCATCTACTTCCTGATGCTCTACAAAATCTTCAACGAGTTCCTCGACGGCATCGACGAAGACGTGTTGCCCAACGATCGAACGGGCTACCAGGATACGCTGATCTGGAACAAGCTCTTCAACTATCAGAAGGATGCGGCCACCGGTATCATCAATAAGCTGGAAACCTACAGCGGTTGCATCCTGGCCGACAGCGTCGGCCTTGGCAAGACCTTCACTGCGCTGGCCGTATGCAAGTACTACGAGTTGCGGAACAAATCCGTGTTAGTACTTTGCCCCAAGAAGCTGGCCGACAATTGGCTCAATTACAACCGAAACCTTAAGACCAATATCTTCGCCCGCGACCGGTTCAGCTATGACGTCCTATGCCACACGGATCTTTCGCGCACCAGTGGCGAATCCTTCGGCACACCGCTCAACCGTATCAACTGGGGCAACTACGATCTGGTTGTCATCGACGAGTCCCACAACTTCCGCAACAACGATGCCTATAAGGACAAGGAAACTCGCTACCAGAAGTTAATGCGCAAGGTCATTCAGGAAGGGGTGAAGACCAAGGTGCTGATGTTGTCGGCTACACCAGTCAACAACCGCTTCACTGACCTGCGCAACCAGCTTGCGCTGGCCTACGAAGGCGACTCGGAAAGCCTCAGCAAGAAGCTACGCACCAGCAAGTCGGTAGAAGAGGTTTTTCGCAATGCTCAAGCAGTCTTCAACACCTGGTCAAAGCTTCCGCCGGAAGAGCGCACTGCGCGAGCAATCCTTGACTCGCTGGATTTCGACTTCTTCGAGCTGCTCGATAGCGTCACCATCGCCCGCTCGCGCAAGCACATCCAGACTTTCTACGACACCAAGGACATCGGCAAGTTTCCCGAGCGCCGCAAGCCGCTCTCGTTCCACTGCCGCCTGACCGAGCGGTCAGATGTGCTGGGCTTTAACGAAATCTTCGAGCAGCTCTCCCTGCTCAAGCTGGCTGTGTATGCGCCCATCAGCTACATCCTGCCCAGTCGTCTGAAAAAGTACGAAGAGATCTACGACACCAAAGTCGGCGGCAAGGGCACACTGCGTCAGGCTGACCGTGAAAAGAGCCTACAGGCCCTGATGACGGTCAACTTGCTCAAGCGTCTAGAAAGCTCTGTGCAGTCATTCCGCCTCACCCTGCAATCGCTGCGCGCCAATAACGAAGCCACGTTAGCCAAGATCGCCGCGTTCAATCAATCCGGCGGTGCGGCCACGGTGGGCGACCTTTCGGACGTGCTGGAGGGGCGGGACGCCGAGGATGACGACCTGCCGATGCCCGGCGACGAGGGCAGCGAGATCGGCGGCAAGATCAAGATCAGCCTCGCGGACATGGACTTGCCGTCCTGGGAGCACGAACTTAAGGCGGACTTACAAGTTATCGACGCCTTGCTGGCCTCGATGAACAAGATCACCCCGCAGCATGATGCGAAGTTGCAGCACCTCAAGACGCAGGTGTTCGGCAAGATCGACAACCCCATCAACCCCGGCAACCGGAAGGTGCTGATCTTCACCGCTTTTGCCGACACCGCCGATTACCTGTACGCCAATCTTGCGCCGGAACTGCTGGCCAGCCTTTCCATTCACACCGCCAAGGTCACCGGCAAGGGCGCACCGCAGTCCACCATCAAGAGCGGTACACACAAGCGCAACTACGACTTCCAGGAACTGCTCACCTTGTTCTCCCCGCGTTCGAAAGAGAAGGCCGTGGTGCTGCCGGACGAGCCGCACGAAGTCGATCTGCTCATCGGCACCGACTGTATCTCCGAAGGGCAGAACTTGCAGGACTGCGATTACCTGATCAACTACGACATCCACTGGAACCCGGTGCGCATCATCCAGCGCTTCGGCCGGGTGGATCGTATCGGCTCACCCAATAACAGCATCCAGTTGGTCAACTACTGGCCGGATATTTCGCTTGATGAATACATCAACCTCAAAGAGCGCGTCGAGAGCCGGATGATGATCGCCGACGTTACCGCCACCGGCGACGACAACGTGCTGTCCGCGCAAGCCAACGACGTGTCGTACCGCAAGGAGCAACTGCGCCGCTTGCAGGAGGAAGTTATCGAGCTGGAGGACTTGAAGACGGGTGTTTCCATCACCGATCTGGGCCTTAATGACTTCCGCATGGACCTGCTCAACTATGTCAAAGCCCACGGAGAACTGGATAACGTGCCCACTGGGATGCATGCCATCGTACCCGCCCAGCCCGAAATGGACTTGCGCCCGGGGGTGATCTTCACGCTGCGCAACCGTAACTCAGGGGGCAACCTCAACGAGCACAACCGCCTGCATCCGTACTACCTCGTCTACATCAACCGCGAGGGCGAGGTCATCCACGACCATACTGAGGTCAAGCGCCTGCTTGATCTGGCGCGCACCTGCTGCAAGGGACAGGACAAACCCATCGCAGAAGTGTGCCAGCGCTTCAATCAGGAAACGGCGGATGGCCGCAATATGCAGCCCTACTCCGACCTGCTAGGCAAGGCTATCCGTTCGATGATCGAGGTTAAGGAAGAAAAGGATCTGGACAGCCTGTTCACCGGAGGCAAGACCACGGCGCTCAAAGGCACCATCTCCGGACTGGACGACTTCGAACTCATCAGCTTCCTCGTGATTCAGGAGGCTGGATGAGTGCGCTGATTGCCTACCCCAAGCAGGCAGCCTTCGGGCGTGTGCTACCTAAGAACAAAATCTACGAGCATACCGGGGCCAACACTAGGCTGAAAGACCTGTTCGTTAAGCAGGTGGAACAGGTCGTCTGGGCTTTCAAGCTGGCCCCGGAAACGCTCCACCTACCAGAGCGGCCCGGTGTGCCAGAGGTTCAGGTATTCAGTATCCAGCTCAAAGTACCGGAACTACATCGAGACGTATTGCGCAGCATCGACGGGGCCATACCTTTTCCAATCGTGTTTGAAATGGCCTTCGAGGGAAAAACGCAGGTAATTGCCGCTCACAAACGCCCGAGCGAAGCCGACACCTGCTGCTGGGTCCATTCGGACTACTTTGCATCAGAGTGGTTTCCGGCTGGCTGCGAGCGCACCGCCATGCCTATTGCTCTGCACTTAGGGGGCCTATACGAACAGCTGCTCCATCGGCTAATCCCTTTGCCAGCACGGCCACAAGAAACGCTGGTCGAATTGGTCGCGCGTGTTGAGCAAGCACAGGCCAAACAACGTGAGGTGGACAAAACCTCAGCTCGGCTGGCTAAGCAAAAACAGTTCAACCGCAAAGTGGAGATCAATTCTCAATTGCGGCAGTTGAAGAAAGACCATGCAGCATTGATCGAATAAAAAAACAAGGAGCTTGAAATCATGCCGAAAATTAGCGAGCAGTCAACCTTATAAGAGCTGTACCCCGACATCGCCAAGGTCAGAAATGATGATGGTACAGATCAATAGCTTGCTCAAGGATCAACGACCCAAGTCGGATGATCCTGACTTCTGGGCGTTCTGGTCTGATGAGGGGCTCGAGGAGATGATCACGGCGAGAAGATTGAGTGCAGCGTGGATTGGCAGGCTATCGCCACTGACTGGCAAAAAACCGAGGCTGAAGCACCACACGAGTTTAAGCAGGAGCCAGCAGATAATACTGGTGTCGCTGCTGAAGATGACGACATTCCGTTTTAGTAGGGCAGTTTTTTGATACTGCTGAATCTGTAAGAATTTTAGGAAATTGCCCATGGATAAATTGAAAATGCACTCGCCCAACCTGACCGAAGACAACATCGCGCGCATCCGCGACCTGTTCCCCGGCTGCGTGACTGAGGCGCGAGGCGAAGACGGCAGCGTGAAGCTGGCGGTGGACCTCGACCAGCTCAGGCAGGAAATCTCAACTTCCATCGTTGAAGGGCCGCAGGAGCGCTTTCACCTCAACTGGCCTGGCAAGCGCGAGGCGCTAATGACAGCCAATGCGCCGATTGCCAAGACCCTACGCCCGATACGCGAAGAAAGTGTGGACTTCGATACAACGAAGAACCTGTTCATTGAGGGCGACAACCTGGATGCGTTGAAGCTGTTGCAGGAAACTTATCTGGGCAAGGTGAAGATGATCTACATCGATCCGCCGTACAACACAGGTAATGACTTCATCTATGAAGACGATTTTTCTGAGACCGCCGAGGAATACTTCTCTCGATCGTTCCAGCAAGATGATGCTGGGAATAAACTGGTTTCGAATAATGAGTCGAATGGACGATTTCATTCTGACTGGCTCAGCATGATCTATCCGAGGCTCAGACTTGCGAGAAACTTGTTGTCGGACAATGGCCTGATATTTATATCTATCGGCGACGACGAACAAGCATCTCTTAAGAAATTATGTGATGAGATTTTTGGAGGTGAAAACTTCTTGGGATGCGCATGCAGGGTATCCAAGAAGGCAAATAACCAAGGTGATTATTGGTCGCCGAATTTCGATTACATCTTGACCTACGCAAAGAATAAAGAGTTTTGCGAAGTGTTCTTTGGCGGTGCTAACGTTAGTGCTTATAAACATGTGGATGATGATGGTCCACGAAAAGGCGAAAAGTATCAGCTTGTTCGGTTGTACATGACCAGTCTAGATCCCATGCGAGGTTGCAGTAATCAGCGATATTACATCGAAGCTCCAGACGGCACCTTACTAATCCCTCCCGGTAACACCTTTCCTGAGTCCAAGGTGGACGGGGCAGGTGTGGCTCCAGTCACAGGTGCGGATAAGGTGTGGAGGTGGAGTAAGGAGACGTACCTTAATAATAAAGACAAAATTGTCGTTAGAAGAGTACGATCTTCCAACTTAGTCGACTCAAACGGGAATTCAGTTTTATGGAACGTATTCACGAAGACTTTCTTAGCCGATGTAATTGCTAATTCTACTGCCAAGCCAAACAGCTTAATTGAAGACCATATAAACCAAAATAGCTCTCATGAGCTGAAAAAACTCGGTGTTCCATTTAGCTTTGCTAAGCCATCTTCTTTGATCAAGTATCTGTGTGAAATATCGCGTGTAAAATCGGACGAAGTGGTAATGGATTTTTTCGCGGGCTCGGGAACGACTGCGCACGGAGTCATGGACTACAACTCTGAATCCGATGAGGCCGCGAAGTGGCTACTGATCCAGCTTGAAGAGCCGCTTAGATTTGACGACAAGAATCAGAAAGATGGTTATCTCTTTTGTGAAAAGCACAACCTCCCCAAGGTTATCCCCTCTCTAACTAAGGAAAGGATTAGACGGGCAGCAAGCGCTATATTGGAATCTGCGGGAGAAGGAAAGATCGATCCTGGTTTCCGTGTTTTGGCACTTGATACATCGAATATGGCCAACGTCTATTACTCCCCCGATGCGCTGGACAAGGCCAATCTCGATCTGTTCGTAGACAACATCAAGCTCGACCGTACAGCGGAAGATCTGCTATTTCAGGTGATGCTGGACTGGGGCGTTGACCTCACCCTGCCCATCGAAAAGCAAGCCATTCAGGGCAAGGATGTGTTCTATGTGGGCGGTGACGCTCTTGTCGCCTGCTTTGACGCGCACGGCGGCATTGATGAAGCCTTCGTCAAGGAATTAGCCACGCACAAACCGCTGCGCGTGGTGTTTCGCGACGCTGGGTTTAAGGACAGTGCCGTCAAGATCAATGTGGAACAAATCTTCAAGCTCTTGTCGCCATCCACCGAAGTAAAGAGTATCTGAGGGGCGGCGATGACAAATTTCTTTAGAAATAAGTTTGCATGCACGACAGTGCACCCGAAGGGGTGGGCACATGGAGGTGCCCGATGAAACTGAAGTTCAAGACGCAAGCCTACCAGACGGCGGCAGTGCAGGCGGTGGTGGACAGCTTCAAGGGGCAGGCTCCACATCACGGCGGCATTCGCTACCGGCTCGATCCAGGCAGCCAGAAAGCGCCCCCTGAGAGTCCGCAAGCTATGCTGACGCTGGAGGCCGCTTCGCCTGAAGCTGCAGCGGAAAGGGATGCCGCGTTTCGCAACGCCGACTTCACGCTGTCAGAAACAGCACTGCTGGACAACATCCAGGCCGTCCAGCGGGGACAGAACCTGCCGTTGTCGGATACGATGGTCAAGACCAAGGTAGCCAAGATCAACCTTGACATTGAGATGGAAACCGGCACGGGCAAGACCTATTGCTACATCAAGACCATCTTCGAGTTGAACAAGCTGTATGGATGGAGCAAATTCATCATTGTCGTGCCCAGCGTCGCGATCCGTGAGGGCGTGGCCAAGTCGCTAGAGATCACGGCCGAGCACTTTCTGGAGACGTATCACAAGAGGACGCGCTTTTTTATCTACAACTCCAAGCAACTGCACCACCTGGAGAGCTTCTCGTCGGATTCGGGCATCAACGTGATGGTGATTAACGTGCAGGCGTTCGCCTCACGAGGAGCAGACGCTCGCCGCATCTACGGAACTCCAAGGGTGAATGCCAAAGGTGAGACTGAAATGGTCGGCCTGGATGATTTCCAATCACGCAAACCAATCGACATCATTAGCGCTAACCGGCCTATCCTGATTCTGGATGAGCCGCAGAAGATGGAAGGTGTGGCGACGCTGAAATCGCTGGAGGAGTTCAATGCGCTGATGGTGCTGCGCTACTCGGCCACCCATAAGACCACCCACAACAAGATTCACCGCCTCGATGCGCTGGACGCCTACAACCAAAAGCTGGTGAAGAAAATTGCCGTGCGCGGCATCGCGGTGAAGGGGCTGGCGGGCACGGCGGGCTATCTGTACCTGCAATCCATCGAAATTTCGAGTAAGAAGCCGCCCGAGGCGCGCGTGGAGTTTGAGCAAAAGCTCGCCAATGGCGACATCAAGCGCGTGGTACGCAAGCTCGGCAAGGGCGACAACCTGTTCGACCTGTCGGG
The DNA here is from genome assembly GCF_057657035.1 of Massilia sp. Soil_C_3. NCBI lineage: Bacteria > Pseudomonadati > Pseudomonadota > Betaproteobacteria > Burkholderiales > Oxalobacteraceae > Massilia > Massilia sp. Soil_C_3. Next base: position 118,343 of record NZ_JBDGJG010000013.1, on the reverse strand, counting down.
TGGCTTAGATCAGTACCGCAACTACGTGGTGACGGACATCAACGCCAACACCGACACCCTGAGCTTTACCAATGGCGTGGAGCTGACCGTCGGCGACGCCACCGGCGATGTGACCGAGGCCGTGCTACGCCGCATTCAGATTCGTGAGGCCGTCAAGGCGCACTTCGACAAGGAGCAGGTGCTGTTCCAGCAAGACGTGAAGGTGCTAACCCTGTTTTTCATTGACGAGGTGGCCAAGTACCGCGACTACACGCAGGCGGACGAAAAGGGTGAATACGCCCGAATCTTTGAGGAGGAATACACGCAGTACTTAAACGAGGTGCTCGATCTGGACGAGACGGCCTACGTCAAGTACTTGAAGGGTATTCCGGCCGACAAGACCCATACCGGCTACTTTTCCATCGACAAGAAGAGCAAGCGCGACGTTGATCCGAGCATTACGAAGACAGGTGAAAACAAAGGCATGTCGGACGATGTGGATGCCTATGACCTGATTCTCCGAAAGAAGGAGCAACTTCTCAAACTCGAAGAGCCGGTACGTTTCATCTTCTCGCATTCCGCCCTGCGCGAAGGCTGGGATAACCCTAATGTTTTCGTGATTTGCTTTTTGAAGCATCCCGATTACAACAACGAGGTCACACGCAGACAAGAAGTAGGGCGTGGGTTACGGCTGTCCGTCAACCAGACAGGCGACCGGATGGATCACCCGGCCACCGTTCACGACGTGAACGTGCTGACCGTGGTCGCCAGTGAGAGCTTCAAAGACTTTGTTGCCGCGCTGCAGAAGGACATCAGCGATTCGCTGTCGGAACGTCCGCGTGTCGCAAATGCGGAATACTTCACCAGCAAGGTGATGAAAACGGCGACCGGCGATGTACCGGTCACACCGCAACTGGCGAAGCAAATCTACCGTTATCTGGTCAAGAACGACTACACAGACGATTCAGATCGGATCGCGGATGAATATCACGATGCCAAGAAGGCTGGAACGCTGGCTGACCTGCCAGATGAACTGCAACCGCACGCTGCGCAGGTGTATCAGCTTATCGACAGCGTGTTCAGTGCCAGCCAGTTGCCCGACATCGGCGACGACCGCAAACCCAAGAAGAACCCGCTCAACGCCAATTTCGACAAGCAGGAGTTCAAGGCGCTGTGGAACCGTATCAACCGCAAGGCGGCCTACAGTGTCGATTTTGACTCGGACGAGCTGGTGCAAAAGGCGGTAAAGGAGCTGGATGCGGCCCTGCGCGTGACGCCGCTGCAATACACCATCCAGGCAGGCGAACAGATCGACCAGGTGACGGGCGAGGCTCTTAAGCGTGGAGATGGTTTCAAGGTCTCTGAAACAAATACCGAATACAACAAGCAGTCGATTCATTCAGCGGTCAAGTACGACCTGATCGGAAAATTGGCCGAAGGTACTCAATTGACTCGTCGCACGGTGGCGGAAATTCTTAAGGGTATTAACGTCGCGGTTTTTGCGCAGTTCAAAACCAACCCGGAAAGTTTCATCGCCGAGGCCACGCGACTCGTCAACGAGCAGAAGGCCACGGTCATCATCGAACACCTGGCCTACGATCCCGTCGAAGAGAAGTTCGATCTCGATATTTTCACTGCCGGGCAGACGAAGCAGGACTTCAGCAAGGCCGGTGACAAGCTTCAGCGACACATCTACGACTACGTGCTGACGGATTCGAAGGTAGAGCGAGAGTTCGTGAAAGAGCTGGACACAGCAAATGAGGTGGTGGTCTATGCCAAGTTGCCACGCGGCTTCCTCATTCCCACGCCCGTGGGCGACTACAACCCAGACTGGGCGATCAGCTTCAAGGAAGGCGCTGTCAAGCATATCTATTTCGTGGCGGAAACCAAGGGATCCATGTCCTCGTTGGACCTGCGTGAGATCGAAAACATCAAGATCAAGTGCGCACGCAAGTTTTTCGATGAGATGAACCGCCGCTACGCCCCGGAGAACGTCAAGTACGACGTGGTGGACAGTTTCGGCAAGCTGATGGAGGTGGTGAAGTAGCGGAGGCAAGCTGTTTATCTTCCGAGATAAACAGCCGTAACTTGCAGCCGTTCGTGCCCCGGGTTCGACGCGATGAACTCAACTATTTCAACCGCCCGGTGCGGACCCGCATGCCAGGTGGTGTGTGAGGGGGGCCGTCAGTTAAACTGACGGCCCCTATCCCGGTTTTGGCTGTGATCTAACAAGCCGAAATGCAGGAAGAAATACCGGAAATATGAACGAACCAGTCCCAATCCCCTTGCTGCCCTTGCCCTACTGGCGCGCCGCGTTAGCCCAGGCGAGCCTGCTCCACCCCGAGGTCGCGCCCGAAAGCAAGCCCATCGCCATCGGCGAAATCGACGGCCGCTGGCGGATCACCGCCGCCACGCCGGACGTGCCCACCTGGGTCGCGGCGCAGTTCGACGCCAGTAGGCTGGAGCGGGACGGCCGGATTCCCTACGTGCTCATCCCCGCCCGTGTATCGGTGGCGGCGAGCCATGGCGTCAAGCACGATGGCGCCGAGCTGCACCGGGGCGCGTCGGTGCTGTGCATTCCATGCTTGCTCGATCGCGACGGCGCGCTGTCGCCCGACCCCGAGCGCTTACCGTGGATACCGCGCGATCTGCTCGAGCCGACCTTACAGCGCACCTCGGTCGGCGCGCTGGCGCGCCACGACGAATTCATCGCCTCCCTGCCCGAAAAGCCCACCGGCATGGGTGACACGCTGCACCTCGCGGCACGCCTGTTCGAAGCGGTGACGGGGGCAGGCTTGCCGCTGCTGGCGCCGGCTTCGCTCGACCTGCGCCTGCCTGATTTCGCGCTCGACGACCATGTGCTGGTCTCCGGCTGGCACGGCGTCGCCTACGAGCCGCCGATGGTGGCGCGCCATCTACTAAAACTGTACGACAGCATCATCGCGGACCGTCCTCCCACGCCGCTCCTCGACACGCTGCGCAGGCTCGACGAGCAGCCGGCGCGCGCGCCGCTGGCCTTGCTGGACGCGGCGCCGCATGATGACAAGACCGTCGGCCACGTGCATCCCGCCTATCCGCTGTCGCCATCCCAGCGCGGCGCGATGCGCGAGTTGCAGCGCCTGCCCGAAGGACAGGTGCTGGCGGTGAACGGGCCGCCCGGCACCGGCAAGACCACCTTGCTACATAGCGTGGTCGCCCAGCTCTGGGTCGATGCCGCCCTGGCCGGCGCCGAGTGCCCGCTGATCCTGGTCGCCTCGACCAATGTGAAAGCGGTCGAGAACGTGCTCGACAGCTTCGCGAAGATCGCCGCCGACACCGGCCATCGGCGCTGGCATTTGTACGAGCGCGGCTTCGGCCTGTTCATGGCGTCCGAGTCGCGCCAGAGCCAGCATCCGGTATGCACCGGCAAGACCCATGCCTTCGAGGCGTTCGAAACGCCCGAGATGCTGGCCGCCGTGGAGCGGCACTACCTCGATTGCGCCGCGATGCACTTCAGGCGTCGCGGCGATGGGGTCGGAACCGTGGTCCACGACCTGCACGCCGAGCTGGCCGGCCTTGCCGCCCGCCTGGAGACGCTGGTCGCGGCGCGCCACGCGCTGTTCCACGCGCTCGGCCAGGAAGAGGGCGAAAGCGCCGTGGCGTCGTACAAGGCCTTGCTGGCGAACGCCAACGGAGAGCTGACGCGTTGCCGTGAAGCGCTGGCGGACCTGCGCACCCGGCTGGACGAGGGCGAGCATGCCGCCGATGCCGCGCAGCGCGCCTACGAGGCCCGCCGCGACGACATCCTGCAGGCCGAGAAATCCTGGGCGGCGTATTTGGCCGATGCGTCGATCTGGCTCGACCTCTTCAATTTCGTGCCTTCACTGCGTCGGCGCCGCATGGCACGCGACCGCCAGGCCCTGCTCGCGCATCCGCTGACGTCCGATCTTCAGCACCGGGGCGATGGCGTTCCAGGTTTTTTCCATCTGCTCAAGAAAGAGGCGTTGCAACAGAAGAACGACGCCGTCGCCGCGCTGCAGACGTTGAAGCAGGCGGTTGCCGAACAGAGCGAACAGGTCAAGCAGGAGATGGCCCTAGCAGAGCAGGAGCGCGCCCGCATCACCAGCGCCTTCGCCGCCTGGCGCGATGTGGCCGGCGACGATCCGGAGCTGCTCGACGCCAGTCTGGCCAACCTGAACGAGCACCTGGACAAGAAGGTACGCGCGCGCATGTTCGCGGTCGCCGACTGGTACTGGTCGGGCCAGTGGATCCTGGAAGTGCGGCACCGTATCAGGAGCGGCATCAAGGATACGAAGGGGCGCAGCAAGCTCGAAGCGAAGTACCGTCGCTTCGCCAAGCTCTCTCCCTGCCTGGTGTCGAACTTCCACATGGCGCCGTCGTTCTTCACCGCCTGGGAAGGCGAGGACATGCCGTTCTGGAACACGATCGACCTGCTGGTGGTCGACGAGGCAGGCCAGGTCTCGCCCGATATCGGCGCGCCGATGTTCGCCCTGGCGCGGCGCGCGATGGTGGTCGGCGATACCTTCCAGATCGAGCCGGTCTGGAACAGCGGCGAAGCGACCGACCGCGCCAACGCCGTCAAGTTCGGCCTGGCGCCGACCTTCCACAACCCCGCCTACGACCGCCTGGAGCAGGGCGGTTATGCATCGGCCAGCGGCAGCTTGATGCGCGTCGCCAACCGCAGCTGCGCGGTCCAGCAGTACGAGGACATCCGCGGCCTGATGCTGACCGAACACCGCCGCTGCGTGCCGGAGCTGATCGATTACTGCAACCGGCTGATCTACGCGGGCCGCCTCGAACCGAAACGGGCATCGCTGCCGCCGGAAGCGCGGATCCTGCCGCCATGCGAGCTGATCCACGTCGGCGGCAGGGATGCGCGGCGCGGCGGCAGCCGCCAGAACGAGCTTGAAGCGGCCGCGGTCGTCGACTGGCTCAAGGCCCACCGCGCCGACATCGAGCGCCATTACCTCGATGACGCAGGCAAGCCGACGCCGATCTGGAAGTTGGTGGGCATCGTGACCCCGTTCGCGGCGCAAGCGGGCGCCATCGACCGGCGCCTGCGCCGGGAGATGCCGGACCTGCTGCGCAAGGACAGCCGCCTGACGGTCGGCACCGTGCACGCGCTGCAGGGCGCCGAGCGCGCCATCGTGCTGTTCTCGCCGACCTATGGCGAGAGTTTCAATGGTGGCGCCTTCTTCGACCAGAAGCCGAACATGCTCAACGTCGCGGTATCGCGCGCCAGGGACAGCTTCATCGTCATCGGCAACCGCAAGGTGTTCGATGCCAACCGCACCGCGCTGCCGTCAGGCCTGCTGGCGACGTATCTGGTGGAACGCAGCCGCGAGACGGTCGAGGGCTAGCAGGGGCAGGGCGGATTCCATCGAATCCGCCCTTCGGGATGGTGCCAGCGGCCCCGATTGCTGCCATACTGTTGGCTTCTTACCATCCCGATCGCAGCATGGCCACCGTCACCGAACTTCTCCTTTATCCGATCAAGTCCTGCGCCGGCCTGTCCGTGCCTGAAGTGACGCTCGCCCTCGACGGCCTGTCGGCAGACGGCGTGCACGACCGCGAATGGATGGTGGTAACGAGAGAGGGCCTGTTCCTGACCCAGCGCGAATACCCGCGCATGGCGACCATCGCGCCGCGCGTCGAAGGGGATGTTCTGGTGGTCGAGGCCCCCGGCATGGCGCCAATCCGCCTGCCGCTGGCGCACGACCTCGAGGCGCCGGCGATCGAAGTGCTCATCTGGGACGACCACGTCCTGGCCGCCGACTGCGGCGACGATGCCTCCGCCTGGTTCGCGGACGCCGTCGGCGCTCCATGCCGGCTGGTGCGCTTCCGTCCCGACGTCGTGCGTCCGAAGATCAGTCCGTGGACTGGCGGCCTGCCCGCCGCGGCCCGCTTCTCGGACGGCTACCCGATCCTCCTGATCGGCCAGTCCTCGCTCGACGACCTGAACGCAAAGCTGACAAAGGCCGGCCGCGCCGCGCTGCCCATGAACCGCTTCCGTCCCAATATGGTCGTGGACGGCATCGACGCTTTTGAAGAAGACTTCGTCGCCGAGTTCTCCTTTGACGAAATCAAACTGCGCCCGGTCAAACCCTGCGCCCGCTGCCCGATCCCGTCGGTCGACCAGGCCACCGGCATCCCCGGCCCCGACCCGCTCGACATCCTGCAAACCTACCGTGCCAACGCCCGTATGGACGGCGCCGTTACGCTGGGCATGAACGTCATCGTCGAGGACGGCATCGGCCGCATTTTGCGCGTGGGCCAGGAACTAAACGCCGAGCTCGCTTTCTAAGTACGACGGTAAGTACGACAGCAGGTCGAACACCGGCGGCACCGCAACAGTGTCGCAAAATCGCCTATTCCCGCATCTTCCGCGATGCCGACAGGCGGTTTTTCATATCCAAGCAAGAGTGGATGGCGTAATGTTACGGTTATTGCTGAAAGGAATGCTCCATGCATGAGCCGAGCGCGTCGACGCGAGAATTGATGGCGGAAAACGAGACCTTGCGCGCGCGCATGGCGTACCTGCTCGAGCAGGCCGAACGCAACCACGAAATCATGTGCCGCCACCAGGCTTTCGACTTGCAGATCGTGGGCGCAGGCAGCTTTCCGGAACTGGTCGGCACGATCTTCCGCACGCTGCCGGTGATCTCGGAGCTGGACACCGTCACCTTGTCGCTGGTCGACCCGGATGCCGACATCTATACCGTCATGCACCGCCTGGGCGTCGATTTCGAGCAGTTCCCCAACCTGATGTTCTGCGAGCATGCGGTTGAGCTGGGCTTCGACATGTCGCCCGAGCGCCGTCCGCGTCCGATCCTGGGCCCGTATGCGCCGTCGCAGCACTGCGCCGTGTTCCCGCATCCGCCCGCCGGCCTGCAGAGCGTGGCCCTGGTGCCGCTGCTGCGCAATACGCGCCTGATCGGCAGCCTGAACCTGGGCAGCGCCGACCCGGCCCGCTTCACGCCCAACCTGGGCACCGACTTCGTCGAGCACATGGGCTCGATCATCGCGATCTGCCTCGAAAACGTGATCAGCAACGAGATGCTGAAGTACATCGGCCTTACCGATTCGCTCACCGGTGTCTACAACCGCCGCTACATGGACCGCCGCCTGCTCGAAGAGATCGCGCGCGCGCGGCGCCAGGGCTACCGCCTGTCCTGCATGTACATCGACATCGACCACTTCAAGCGTGTCAACGACACGGTCGGCCACCAGGGCGGCGACGACGTCCTGCGCGAGGTCTGCGGCCGCATCAAGGCCGAGCTGCGCATGTCGGATGCGCTGGGCCGCTTCGGTGGCGAAGAATTCGTGGTGCTGCTGATCGACGCCGACCTGGAAAGCGCGAGCATGGTCGCCCAGCGCATCCGCGCCAGCATCGCCGCCGAGCCGGTGAGTCTGGGAGCTGGCGAGCGGGTCGATGTGACGGTGTCGATCGGCGTCGCTGCGCTATCCGATTTTGCGCGCGACAACGCAATCGAAGGTGTGGCGCAAGAACTGGTGGCATCGGCAGATGCGGCGCTGTACCAGGCCAAGGCCGGTGGCCGCAACAAGGTCGTCACGTTCGCGTAAGTAAACGGGGCCCGGCCAGGATCATACAACCTGACCTCGGCCCGGCTGACCGCCTCTCCATCTCCGCGCACCGCCACCACATCGCCCGCCGCCAGCATCAGGCTGCTCTCCAGCGCCTCAGGTCCCACTTCGGAGGGCCGGCCGCGTTCAAGACGTCCATATTGTGAAGACGTCGCGGCGACATTTTGTTACGAGGGCCGCGTGTAGGTACATCAGGAAAACACAGTGTCTTCATTGATGTATGTCGTTATCACTGCTTTTAGACCAACGACAATCGAAGCATGCAACGTGTACAAGCCTATAAGTATGAACTGATGCCCAATGGCGAGCAGGCGCGTGATATGCGCCGCTACGCCGGATCGTGCCGGTTCGTCTATAACAGGGCGTTGGCGATGCAAAAAGAAAATCACGAAGCTGGAAACAAGTACATCAGCTACGTCGCCATGGCGAAGCACTTGACCAAGTGGCGCAATAGTGCGGAAACGCCGTGGCTGAAAGACGCGCCTTGCCACCCATTGCAACAGGCCTTGAAGAATTTGGACACGGCGTACAAGAATTTTTTCGAGAAGCGGGCCGACTTCCCCCGATTCAAGCGCAAAGGCGTCAGCGAGAGCTTCCGCTACCCTGATCCGAAGCAGATCAAGCTCGACCAGGCAAACAACTGCATTTTCGTGCCCAAGCTCGGGTGGCTACGCTACCGCAACAGTCGTGAGGTGCTGGGCGAAGTGCGCAACGTCACCGTCAGCCAGTCAGGTGGAAAGTGGTTTGCGTCGATTCAAACGCTACGCGAAATCGAACAGCCGCTGCCCACGTCGACGACGGACATCGGCATCGATGTCGGTATCGCCCGGTTCGCCACAATGAGCAATGGCACCTTCGTCGTCCCGCTAAACAGCTTCAAGAAACATCAACCGCGCCTGGCACGCTATCAGCGCAGCATTAGCCGCAAGGTCAAATTCAGCAATAACTGGAAGAAGGCGAAAGCCCGCGTTCGGAAGATTCACACCCACATCGCCAACGCGCGGAAAGATTTCCTGCATAAAGCCACGACGACGATCAGCAAAAACCACGCGCTCGTCTGCATTGAGGATTTGCAAGTCCAGGATATGTCCAGGTCTTCCAAGGGCACGATCGAACAGCCAGGGAAGAAGGTCAGCCAAAAAAGTGGGCTGAACCGTGCCATTCTCGATCAGGGATGGGGCGAATTCCAGCGGCAGCTCGACTACAAGATGGCGTGGTGCGGCGGCGTATTGCTGGCCGTGCCGCCGCATCATACTAGCCAGACTTGCCCGTGCTGCGGTCACGTCTCGAAAGACAATCGGCAGACTCGGGCGTTATTCCTGTGCGTCGATTGCGGCTACGAAAATCACGCTGATGTAGTCGGAGCGATCAACGTTCTAGCGCGAGGACATCGCGTCTTAGCCTGTGGAGAGCCGGTGCAGCCAGGCCGCTCGAGGAAGCAGGAACCCACCGAAGCGACCCGCAGAAGAGCGCGCGGCGCCGTAGGAATTCCTGCCCTTTAGGGCGGGGAGGATGTCAAGTCTTCTTCCACCTGGTGCTTGACCGGCGCAACACAGAGCAGCATGCCGGCTACGAAAGCGCCGAGGGCCAGCGACCGGTCGGCCTGCTCGATGATCTAGGCAGCGCCCAGGTCTCCAGTGGCCCGATCGCCATGGCCGCCACGATCGTCGATACTACCTAGGCCAAGCGTAGCCCGAACACAATGCGGCGCATCGAACGCGGCTGTTCGATCGAGAGCATCAGGAACACGACCCCGAGAATAAGCACCACGCACAGGACGGCGCAGCCCAGCAGGAGGAGGGTGAGTTCGAGGCCGGAGTGCATTGGTGCGCTACAGGGATAAGCAGTGAAATTGTTGATCTTATGGCAAACGCCGAGTGTGGTGCGGCGTGCGCTTGTTATCGTTTGTTACGACTGGCAAGTTTTTTGCTTTCCCAATTCGTTTATACTTCCAAAATGAGTGTAACCGATGAAAAAATAATGCCGAAAAGTTTTGACGAAACCCTGGCCCGGCGCGTGCTGGAACTGGGTCGCGAAACGCTGTCGATCGAAGCGGACGCCATCCGCGCGCTGCAGGCGCGCCTGGGCGACGACGACAGTTTCGTGAACGCCGCGCAGCTGATCATGGCCTGCGACGGCCGCGTGGTCGTGTCCGGGATGGGCAAGTCGGGCCACATCGGCCGCAAGATCGCCGCCACCCTGGCGTCCACCGGCACCCCGGCCTTCTTCATGCACCCGGGCGAGGCCGCGCACGGCGACCTGGGCATGGTCACCAAAAATGACGTCGTGATCGCGATTTCCAATTCGGGCGAATCGTCCGAGATCCTCGACATCCTGCCCGCCGTGAAGCGCCTGGGCGCGCGCGTGATCGCCATGACCGGTAAACCAGCCTCGCGCCTGGCCAAGCTGGCCGACGTGCACCTGGACATCGCAGTGGACAAGGAAGCCTGCCCACTCAACCTGGCGCCGACCACCAGCACCACCGTGACCCTCGCCATGGGCGATGCGCTGGCCGTGGCGCTGCTCGACGCGCGCGGCTTCCGCGAACAGGACTTCGCGCTGTCGCATCCGGGCGGCGCGCTGGGCCGGCGCCTCCTGACCCATGTGCGCGACGTGATGCGCAGCGGCGACGCGGTGCCGAGCGTGAGCCCCGAAACCTCGCTGGTCGAAGCGCTGCTCGAAGTCACCCGCAAGGGCCTCGGCATGACCGCCATCGTCGACGCCGAAGGCCGTCCGGTCGGCGTGTTCACCGACGGCGACTTGCGCCGCGTGATCGAACGCATGCACGACTTCTCGGACATCCAGATCCGCGACGTGATGCACGCCAACCCGCGCCGCGTGCGCCCCGAGCAGCTGGCGGTCGACGCCGTCGCCGTGATGGAAGAATTCCGCATCAACCAGATGCTGGTGGTCGATGACGACGACCGCCTGGTCGGCGCGCTGCACATCCACGACCTGACCCGCGCCAAGGTGATCTGATGAGTGAATTCATTCCCTCCATTACTCCGCTGGCGCACATGGAACGTGCGGCCCGCATTAAGGTCATGATCTTCGACGTCGACGGCGTGCTGACCGACGGCAGCCTGACCTACGGCCCGGAAGGCGAAGTCACCAAGACCTTCAACGTGCTCGACGGCCTGGGCATCCAGCTGTTGAACAAGACCGGCGTCCAGACCGCGATCATCAGTGCGCGCCTGTCGCCGATCGTTGTCAAGCGCGCGGCCGATCTCGGCATCTCGCACGTCCACCAGGGCATCCACGACAAGCGCATCGGCTTCGCCAAGCTGCTCGAGGCCACCGGCTTCACGGCCGAGCAGTGCGGCTACATCGGCGACGACGTGATCGACCTGCCGCTGTTCGCGCGCGTCGGCTTCGCCGTCGCGGTGCCGTCCGGCCACCCCGAGGTGCAGCACCGCGCGCACTACGTCACCAAAAATGGCGGCGGCCGCGGCGCGGTGCGCGAAGTGTGCGATCTCGTGATGCGCGCCCAGGGCACCTACGAGCAGGCGCTCGCGCCGTACTTCGCCTGAGGCCACGCACCATGGCCACCATCGTCCAAAACAAGCGTACCGCGCATCGCTGGAATCTCCTGGCGATGATCGTGATCGGCACCTTCTTCGCCTTCGGCAGCTTCTGGCTGCTGCAACTGATGCAGGCGTCCGACATCGACGCCCAGCTGGGCGGGCCGCCGGACGAACCGGACTACATCGTCGAGAATTTCTCGTTCGTGCGCATGACCGAGAATGGCCAGCCGAGCTATGTGTTGTCGGGCAAGCACCTGGCCCACATCCCGCTCGGCGACGTCTCGCACGTCGACCAGCCGCTGCTGCGCGGCGTCGAGCCGGGCCGCCCGCCAATGACGGTGGTCGCCAAGAAAGCCCAGGTGTTCCACGAAGAGCACCGGGTCGAACTGATGGGCGACGTCGACCTGCAGCGCCCGAAGACGGCGCAGAGCGAGTCGTTGCACTTGCGTAGCCAGGCGCTGACCGTGCTCCCCGACGAAGAGATCGTCAAGACCGACCTCCCGGTTGACCTGAAGCTTGGGGCTTCGAGCGTGAAAGGCACCGGCATGGTCGCCAACAACGCCACCCAGCAAGTGCACATGTCCAGCCGCGGCCAGATCGTCTATCCGCCACGACCGCGCCAGTAAGCCCTGCGCCGCGTGATAACCCAGGACCAGCATTCCTTATCATGAAAAAATTATTTGCCGCCGTACTCCTTTCCCTGCTGTCGCTGACGGCAGCCGCCGAACGTGCCGACTCGCTCAAGCCCGCGCAGGTCGAATACGATTCCGCCGATCTCGACGGGGTCAACGGCGTGCGCACCCTTACCGGTAACGTGATTCTCACCCGCGGTACGCTGTTGCTCAAGGCCGACCGCGCCGTGGTCAGGGAAACGCCCGAAGGCTATATGACGGTGACACTCACCGCCAACAACGGCAAGCTCACTACGTTCCGCCAGAAGCGCGACGGCGGTCCCAACCTGTGGGTCGAGGGCCAGGCCGAGCGCATCGAGTACGACGAGCGCGCCGAGCTGGTGCGCCTGTACTCGAATGCCCTCATCAAGGAACTGGAAAACGATCAACTGAGCAACCAGGTCACCGGCCCTTTCATCTCGTATGACAGCCGCAAGGAAGTGGCCACCGTGCGCAACGATGTCAGCGGCCAGAGCAAGGTTGGGGGCGGCCGCGGCACCCTGATCCTGTCGCCGAAACGTACGCCTGCGGGAGCCGCCCAATGACGGCGATTCCGATGGATCTGGGCGATTGCAGCACCCTGGTCGTCAAAGGCCTGCAGAAAAGCTATGGCAAGCGCCTGGTGGTGCGCGACGTGTCGCTGCAGGTCGAATGCGGTGAAGTGGTCGGCTTGCTGGGCCCGAACGGCGCCGGCAAGACGACCTCGTTCTACATGATCGTCGGCCTGGTGCCGTCGGACGCCGGGTCGATCGACATCAACGGCACCGACATCACCAGCCTGCCGATCCACCGCCGCGCCGTATTGGGCCTGTCCTACCTGCCGCAAGAGGCCTCGGTATTTCGCAAGCTGACGGTGGAAGATAACATCCGCGCCGTGCTCGAGCTGCAGAAGGACAACGGCAAGCCGCTGTCGAAAGACCAGATCAACGAGCGCCTCGACACCTTGCTGGCCGACCTGCAGATCGAGAAGCTGCGCGAGAATCCGGCGCTGTCGCTGTCGGGCGGCGAACGCCGCCGCGTGGAGATCGCGCGCGCGCTGGCGACCAATCCGCGCTTCGTGCTGCTCGACGAACCGTTCGCCGGCGTCGACCCGATCGCCGTGATCGAGATCCAGCGCATCGTGCGCTTCCTGAAGGAGCGCCGGATCGGTGTCCTGATCACCGACCACAACGTGCGCGAGACGCTCGGCATCTGTGACCGCGCCTACATCATCAACCAGGGCGCGGTGCTTGCCTCCGGCCGCCCTGACGACATCATCGCGGACGAGTCGGTGCGCCGCGTGTACCTGGGTGAACACTTCCGCATGTGAGCCACGCCTAGATGAAACAGTCCCTGCAACTTCGCACTTCGCAGCACCTCGCGCTTACGCCGCAACTGCAGCAGTCGATCCGGTTGCTGCAACTGTCGACGCTCGAGCTGCACCAGGAGATCGAGCAGATACTGGGCGATAACCCCTTGCTCGAGCGGCTCGACGATCCGCTCGACCGATCGGTGCGTTTGCTGGCCGATGGCGCCATCAACAACGCACCGGCCATCGGCGAGGCGCCGCCGGCGCCCGGCCAGCAGGCCGAAGGGGATGGGGCTGTGGCCAAGGAAGGCGAGGGTTTCGAGGGCGGCGCCGAGGGCGAGCGCAGCGACGCCGACTGGGGCGAAGGCGGAGGATCATCTTCAGGCGGCGGTGGCGAGGACGAGGACGGCCGCCCGCAGCTGGAAGCCTGCGCCATCACCCTGCGCGAACACCTGATGGAACAGGTGCGCGAAGCCACCCTGTCGGCGCGCGACCGTGCGCTGGCCGAGCTGGTGATCGATGCGCTGGACGACAACGGCTACCTCGAAGAACCGCTCGACGAGATCCATGCGCGGCTGCCCGAAGAACTCGACATCGAGATCGACGAGCTGCGCTGCGCGCTTGCGCTGGTGCAGAGCATGGACCCGGTGGGCGTCGGCGCGCGCAGCGCGGCCGAGTGCCTGGCGCTGCAGATCCGGCGCATGCCGGGTGTGCCGATGGTCACGCGGCGCATGGCCCTGACCATCGTCGAGGGTTACCTGAGCTGGTTCGCCCAGCGCGAATACAGCAAGCTGAAAAAAGCGCTCGACTGCGACGACGAAGACTTGCGCGAGGTGCAGGCCGTGGTGCGCCAATGCAATCCGCATCCGGGCGCGGCGTTCGCCTCGAACGTGTCGGACTACGTGGTGCCTGACGTGATCGTGCGCCGTTCCAAGAGCGGCTGGGCTGTCACATTGAATCCGGACGTGATGCCGCGCCTGCGCGTAAACAGCCTGTACGCGAGCCTCCTCAAGCAGGGCAAGAGCGAGGCGCAGATGGGCGCGCAGCTGCAGGAAGCGAAGTGGCTCATCAAGAATATGCGCCAGCGTTTCGACACCATCCTGCGCGTGGCGGAGGCGATCGTCGAGCGCCAGCGCAACTTTTTCTCCCATGGCGCGGTTGCCATGCGGCCCCTTGTTTTACGTGAGATAGCTGATACACTAGGCCTACACGAGAGCACAATTTCTCGTGTCACAACGCAGAAATACATGCTGACCCCGCACGGCATGTTTGAGTTGAAGTATTTCTTCGGCAGCCACGTTGCCACCGAGGCGGGAGGCGAAGCATCCTCGACGGCAATCCGTGCGCTCATTGCACAATTGACAGGAGCAGAAGACCCTAGGAACCCTTTATCCGATAGCAAGATCGCGGAGATGCTCGGGGAACAAGGCATGGTCATCGCGCGCCGCACGGTTGCAAAATACCGTGAAGCCCTCAAGATACCCCCTGTAAGCCTCCGCAAGTCCTTGTAACTGCGCCGTCCACAGACATCGTGCCTTGTCGCGTCGATGTGGTCCACACGGTGCAAAATTTTCAAAGGAGTGTGTATGAACCTCACAATCAGTGGCCATCATCTCGAAGTAACCCCCGCCATCCGTGAATACGTTCAGAATAAGCTCGAGCGCATCATTCGCCATTTCGACCAGGTGATCGACACCCACGTCTTCCTAGCCGTCGACAACCTCACTGAAAAAGAAAAAAGGCAAAAAGCAGAGATCAACGTCCAGGTGTCGGGAAAGACCCTGCACGTGGCCAGCGTCGCACAAGACCTGTACGCCGCGATCGATACGCTGATGGATAAGCTGGACCGACAGATCCTCAAACACAAGCAGCAACTGAAAGACCATAGCCGTACGTCGATCAAACGCATGCCGGATAACGGCGGCGAAGACGCTGCTGTCGCCTGATCAGGCGCAGGGCTCACACTAGCTAAGGGCGTCTGAGGGGACGCCCTTTTTGCATCCAGCCTCCCCGGTATTACGCGCATCTATGTGTTCGGTAAAATGCATGTCTCTCCATTACGGATTACGCCATGACCGACCACGTCCTGACCCGCATCGCCAACCGCACCGGCATCATTACCCTGGACCGCCCGAAGGCGCTCAATTCGCTGTCGCTCGAGATGGTGCGCGCGCTGACCGACGTGCTGCGCGCCTGGCGGCATGACGGGCAGGTCGAAGCGGTCGTACTGACCAGCAGCAGCGAGAAGGCCTTGTGCGCGGGCGGCGACATCCGTTTCTTCCATGAGGTCGGGCATGCGGGGCCGATGGGCGGCAGCGCGCTGCTCGAGGATTTCTTCACCGAAGAATACGCGCTGAACCACCTGATCCATTTTTATCCGAAGCCTTACATCGCCATCATGGATGGCGTCGTGATGGGCGGCGGCATGGGCATCGCCCAGGGCGGCCCGGACTGCGGCCTGCGCATCGTGACCGAGCGCACGAAAATGGCCATGCCCGAGGTGAACATCGGCCTGTTCCCCGACGTCGGCGGCAGCCACTTCCTGTCGCATGCGCCGGGACAGCTCGGCAACTACCTGGGCCTGACCGGGCTGACGATCGGCGCCGCCGACGCGCTGTATATCGGGCTGGCCGACGTGTTCGTGCCAAGCGACGAGCTGCCGGCCCTGCAGGCATTGATCGCGTCCACGCAAGGCGCCGGCTTGCCGGCGGCGATCCGCGCCTTCGCGGCGCCGTTTGCTGCGATGGCGGGGGCAAGCGAATTGCAGGTCCGGCGCAAGAGCATCGATGCGCATTTCGGCGCGGCGTCGGTGGCTGCGATCATGGGATCGCTCGAAGGCGACGCAACACCGTTCGCACACAAGGCGCTGGCCGCCATGCGCCAGCGTTCGCCCCTGTTGATGTGCGTGACCCACGAGCTGCTGGCGCGCGGCGCCGCGCTCGACGTGGCCGACTGCCTGCGCATGGAACGCTCGCTGGTGCGGCGCAATTTCGAGCATGGCGAAGTGCTGGAAGGCATACGCGCACTGGTGATCGACAAGGACAATGCGCCACAATGGAATCCACCATCGCTTGCCGAGGTCACCCCAGAGATGGTGGCGCGCTTCTTCGCGCCGGTGTGGCCAGAGCATGCGCATCCGCTCAGGCATCTCGCATAATCCGCTGCGTGCATATCCATTTTTGCGTGACAGCGTAGCGACGGGGTGTGAACATCGGGTCCTCATGATTTGAAAGGAAGACCGATGCGCCTGTGTGCCCTGCTGATCTCGATGACTTTATGCGGCAGCGCCGCCGCGCAAGACTACCAGCCCGCCTTCGATCCGAGCCGGCTCAAGGGTCCCACGACAGGACCGGTCAACGAGATCATGGTGCTTGGCTCGCCTCACCTGGCGCATTTACCCAAGACCTTCCAGGCGTCGAGCCTGGCCCCGCTGAACGAACGGCTCGCGGCCTGGAAGCCGCAGGCGATCGCGGTCGAGGACCGCTCGGGGCCGCAGTGCGATTTCATGCGCCGCCACCCGGCGCGGTATGCGGAGACGGTCAAGACCTATTGCCGGGATACCGCGGCGGCGAAGGCCGCGACCGGGCTGGATGTCCAGCAAGCGACGGCAGAATTGGACAAGATGCTGAGCGAGTGGCCGGCGGCGCCGTCGGCGGCCCAGCGACGCCGCCTGGCGGCCGTGCTCCTGGCCGGCGGGGAGCCTGCATCGGCGGTGGTCCAGTGGTTCCGCTTGCCGGCCGGGGAGCGCCGCGCCGGCGACGGCCTGGACGCCGCCCTGGTCGCGCAGCTACAGGAGCTCGAAGCCAGTCCCAACGAAAGCGTGATGATCGCGGCACGGCTGGCGGCCCGGCTGGGGCATGAGCGCGTGTACGCCATGGACGACCAGACGGCATCCCGTCCTTACGCCGACCGCAAGGCGGCCGGCGAGGCGATCATGAAGGCCTGGGACAACCCGGCCAATGCGAAGCGCAAGAAGGACGACGAGATCCTCGACGCGGGCGTGGGCAGTGCGGAAGGCCTGCTGGCGATGTACCGCGCCTATAACTTGCCCGCCCATGTCGCCGCGACCTTCGAGATCGACTTCGGCGCGGCGCTGAATGAACCATCACCCCAGCGCTTCGGTCGTGGCTACGTCGGCTACTGGGAAACGCGCAACCTGCGCATGGCGGCGAACATCCGCGACGTGGTGGGCGTCATGCCGGGCACGCGGCTCTTGGTCATCGTCGGTGCTTCGCACAAGGGCTATCTGGAGGCGTATCTGCACCAGATGCATGATGTGCGGGTGGTGGATACGGCGGCGGTGCTGCGGTGATTCATCGTTGACGTGACCATACACCACCACGTTATGCACCGTCATTCCCGCGCAGGCGGGAATCCAAGTCTTTGGCGTAGTGGCTGCGTCGGGTGCAGTGATAACGCGTGCACACTTGGGTTCCCGCCTGCGCGGGAACGACGTGCCAGCGTTCGCTAAGCAATCACGCCGTTGGATTCTTCGGCTGCTCCCGATGCCGCACGATCACCCGTTCGGTGGCGCCAAAATAGGCGCCGAGGTGTTCGGCCATGTACACCGAGCGGTGCTGGCCGCCGGTGCAGCCGACCGCCACCGTCAGGTAGCTGCGGTTGTCGGTCTTGAACGAAGGCAGCCACTTGGCCACGAAGGTGCGGATGTCGGCCAGCATCTCGATCGCACTCGGCTGGGCGTCGAGGAAGTCGATCACCGGCTGGTCCTTGCCGGTGAGTGGCCGCAGGGCCAGGTCGTAATACGGGTTCGGGATCGCGCGCACGTCGAACACGAAGTCGGCGTCGAGCGGCACGCCGACCTTGAACGCGAAGGATTCGAAGAACAGCGTCAGCGGCGCATGGTCGACTTCGGCCAGCTCCTTGATCCAGGCGCGCAGCTTATTGGCCGAGAGTTCCGAGGTGTCGATCACATGGCCCAGGTTCTCGATCGACGACAGGCGCTCGCGCTCTTCGGCGATGCATTCGATCAGGGTGCGGCGCGAGGCCGGATTCTCGCCGGGTCGCAGTTCGTGCGACAGCGGGTGGCTGCGCCGCGTTTCGGAAAAACGCGCGACCAGCGAATGGGTGCTCGAGGTCAGGAACATGACCTTGACCGCATGGCCATCCTCGCGCATGCGGCGCACGCTCACCGGCAGTTCGACCAGCGATTCGGCGCTGCGCGCGTCGACCGCGACCGCCATCTTGCCGGTGCCGGTTTCATTGACCGTATTGACGAGGGCCGGCAGCAGGGCCGGCGGCAGGTTGTCGACGCAGTAGTAACCCGCGTCTTCGAGGACATTCAGGGCCACGGACTTGCCCGAGCCCGAGATGCCGGTGATGAGGACGATGTGCATGCGGCGATGATACCGCAACCTTCACCCGATGGCACGCCGCCGGGCCATCGACAGCGGTTCGGCCGTCGCTTCGCGGTTGCCTAGTCCGCGCTCATCGCCTGGCGCTGGCGCTCCATGAACTCCTGCAGCGTGTCGATGCCGCGCAGTTGCAGGATCGTGTTGCGCACCGCGGCCTCGAGTAGCACCGCGATATTGCGGCCGGCCGCAACAGGGATGACGACCTTGCGGATCGGCAGGCCCAGCACGTCCTCGGTGGGGAAGTGGAAGGGCAGGCGCTCGACCTCTTCGTCCAGCGCGCCGCGCTTGACCAGGTGCACGATCAGCTTCAGGCGCATCTTGCGCCGCACCGCCGTCTCGCCGAAGATCGCCTTGATGTCCAGCAGGCCCAGGCCGCGCACCTCCAGCAAATTCTGCAATAGCGGCGGGCAGCGGCCCTCGATCATGTTCGGCGCGATGCGCGAGAATTCCACGGCGTCGTCGGCCACCAGGCCGTGCGAGCGCGAGATCAGTTCCAGGCCCAGTTCGCTCTTGCCCAGGCCCGAGTCGCCCGTGATCAGCACGCCCACGCCCAGCACGTCCATGAACACGCCATGCATGATCACGCGCTGGGCGAGCTTCTTGGACAGGTAGACGCGCAGGAAGTCGATCACCTGCGCCGCCGGCAGCGGGGTCGAGAACAGGGGGATGTTCTGTTCGTCGCAGATGGCGAGGATGTCGGGCGGGGTTTCGAGGCCTTGCGCGATGATCAGCGCGGGCGGGCCGCCGCCGATCAGTTCGCCAACCACATGGCTGCGCGAATTGGCCTTGAGGCGGTGGTAGTAGTCGAGTTCCTGGTGGCCGAACACCTGGATCCGGCCCGGGTGGATCAAGTTCAGGTGGCCGACCTGGTCGGCGGCCGAGGCGGCGTCGCCGGCGATCTGGCGTTCACCGCCAGGAAAGCCCGCGAACCAGCCCAGTTGCAGGCTGTCGCGGTTGTCGTCGTACAGCCGTTGGATGGTCAGCGGAGACTGCAGCATGGGCATTGTCGTCGTCGCAAAAAAGCAGCGCGGCGTGATTGCCGCGTTCAGCAGACGCTCAGTTTAACCCAGAGCCTGCAGGCTGGGTTGCCAGTTGATAATGCGGTCATGCACCGATTTCGGATCGGGATCGGTCGCCAGGGCGGTGCGCACTGACTCGTCGGAGAACAGCTCGGCGATCTCGGACAGGATCTCGAGGTGCTGCTGGGTGACGTGATCCGGGATCAGCAGGAAGAACAGCAAGCTCACCGGCTGGCCATCGGGCGACTCGAAGGGAATCGGCTCCTTCAGGCGCACGAAGGCGGCCAGCGGAGACTTGAGGCTCTTGCTGCCCTTGATGCGGCCGTGCGGGACGGCGACGCCGTGCCCCAGACCGGTCGAGCCCAGGCGTTCGCGTGCGAACAGGTTGTCCGACACGATCGAGCGGGCGATGCCGCAGTTGTTCTCGAAGATCAGGCCGGCTTGCTCGAAAGCCCGTTTTTTGCTCGACACTTCGATGTCGAGTTGCACGTTCTCGAGCGAGAGGATTTTGCTTAGATTCGTCATAACGTGGGTGCGATGCACGCGTGGAGTGCTTGCGAGCACGGGATTATAGGCCTGTTTGGGGCCTGAGACACTCGATTTCGCGACAGTTTGGCCTTCTCGCCGAACGGCCGCACGATACCCGTCGAAACGGGATAAGCGGTAAGTTGATTCACATCAACATGGTCACGCAATTTCCTCAACGAATCAGCTATTGAGGCCAGCAATCGTATGCCGGTCGTCCTGTTTACCGATGATTGCTCGAAGTCCTGCCTAAAAACAAGGCAGGGGTTCAGTATCGTATAGCAAAAGGTGATGCCATGCACGGCGCATGGCTGTCGCCTAAAACGCACAGGCGTGCGGGCAATATCCTGACAGAAATTGGATGTTTACTGGCGCGCGCCACGCAGATTGCCGGGTTTGGCGGTGCTGAAATTGGCCCGCCATGGATTGATGTCCAGGCCGCCGCGCCGCGTGTAGCGCGCATACACGGCCAGCTTGCTCGGCTGGCATCGGCGCAGCACGTCCATGAAGATGCGCTCCACACACTGCTCGTGGAACTCGTTGTGCTCGCGGAAGCCGATCAGGTATTTCAGCAAGCCTTCCTGGTCGATTTGCGGGCCGACGTAGCGGATCTGCACCGTGCCCCAGTCCGGTTGGCCCGTGACCAGGCAATTGGACTTGAGCAGGTGCGACACCAGGGTTTCTTCCACCGGCGCGTCCTCGTGGTTGGCCTTGAGCAACTGCGGGGCCGGCGAGTAATCGTCGACCTCGATATCGAGGCGGTCGAGCAGCGTGCCTTCCAGTTCGCCCATCCTGATTGCGCCGAATTGTTCCGGGCTGGTCAGGGTGACGTGGACCGGCGCGCCGAAGCCGTTCGACAGGTCGTCGCGCAGCAGGGCCAGCAGGGCCTCGGGGCCGGCGAGGCGGGTCTGGTTGAACGAATTCAGGTAGAGCTTGAACGATTTCGATTCGACGATGTTCGGCGAATCGGCGGGCGCCGTCACGGTCGCGATCGCGACCTGCGGCTTGCCGCGCATGTTCAGCCACGACAGTTCATAGGCATTCCAGATGTCGACCCCGAAGAAGGGAAGCGTGCCCGACAGGCCCAATTCCTCGCGCTTTTGCTGGCGCGGGATCGGGAACAGCAGCTCGGGGGCATACTGGCTCTGGTAGGCGGAAGATTTGCCAAGTGGCGATTGGTCAGGGGTATTCATAAATAAGGTCGGTCATTCTGCGCCGTGGCATAAGACCATCAGCGCCAGAACGTCGTTCCCGCGAAGGCGGGAACCCAAGTTCGATGAGTCGCTGGCGAGATCGAACTTCGCGGCATTGCATGCACACTTGGGTTCCCGCCTTCGCGGGAACGACGCTGTCGAGGCTAACGGTGGAACGGCGCAGACTCTGTTCAACAGGTGGGGCCTACGCCCCCAAAAACAATTTATAGACGGGATTCCCGCTCTCGTCCCAGTAGCGGTAACCGAGCGAGGCCAGGAAATGCCGGAACTCATCCATCTCGGCCTGCGGCACTTGCAGCCCGACCAGGATACGCCCCACGTCACCACCCTGGTTGCGGTAGTGGAACAACGAGATATTCCAGTTCGGCGCCATGCTGTCCAGGAAGCGCATGAGCGCACCCGGCCGTTCAGGGAACTCGAAACGATACAGCAATTCATCATGCGCAAGTGAACTTTTCCCGCCCACCAGGTGGCGGATATGCAGCTTGGCCAGCTCATCGTAGGTCAGATCGAGCGTTTTGTAGCCGTGTTCCTCGAAGGTGCGCGCCAGCAGGCCGGATTCGCTGCGATTGCCCACCTGCACGCCGACGAACACATGGGCCTCGCTTTCATGGCTGATGCGGTAATTGAATTCGGTGACGTTGCGCGGGCCGACCAGCGCGCAGAAACGGCGGAAGCTGCCGCGCTGCTCGGGCACGGTTACGGCGAAGACCGCTTCGCGCGATTCGCCCAGCTCGGCGCGCTCGGCCACGAAGCGCAGGCGGTCGAAGTTCATATTGGCGCCGCAGGCCACCGCCACCAGCGTCTCGTTCCTGATCGGCTCGCGGTTCATCTGCGAGCGCTCGATATAGGCCTTGGCGCCGGCCACCGCCAGCGCGCCGGCCGGCTCGAGGATGCTGCGCGTATCCTGGAACACATCCTGGATCGCGGCGCAGATGGCGTCGGTATCGACCAGGATGATTTCGTCGACCACTTGCTGGGCGATGCGGAAGGTTTCCTCGCCCACCAGGCGCACCGCGGTGCCGTCCGAGAACAGGCCGACGTCGGTCAGGGTGACGCGCTGACCGGCTTTCAGGCTGCGCGCCATCGCGTCCGAATCCAGGGTCTGCACGCCGATGATCTTGATGTCGGGACGGATCTGCTTCACATAGGCGCCGATGCCGGCGATGAGGCCGCCGCCGCCGATGGCCACAAAAATCGCGTGGATCGGGCTCGACAGCTGGCGCAGGATTTCCATGCCGATCGTGCCCTGGCCGGCGATCACGTCAGGATCGTCGAAGGGGTGCACGAAGGTCAGGCGTTGCTCTTTTTCCAGCAGCAGCGCGTGGTTGTAGGCGTCGGTATAGGAGTCGCCATGCAGCACGATTTCGACGCTGGCGCCGCCGCGCGCCTTGACCGCGTCGATCTTGACTTGCGGGGTCGTGGTCGGCATCACGATCAGCGCGCGGCAGCCCAGGCGGCAGGCCGACAGCGCCACGCCCTGGGCGTGGTTGCCGGCCGAGGCGCAGATCACGCCGCGCTTGAGCTGCTCTGGCGTGAGGTTCGCCATCTTGTTGTAGGCGCCGCGCAGCTTGAAGCTGAACACGCTCTGCATGTCCTCGCGCTTGAAATAAATGCGGTTGCCCATGCGCTGGGACAGGGTCGGGGCGAGGTCGAGCGGCGTCTGTTCGGCGACGTCGTAGACGCGGGCGGTC
The DNA here is from genome assembly GCF_057657035.1 of Massilia sp. Soil_C_3. Taxonomy (NCBI): domain Bacteria; kingdom Pseudomonadati; phylum Pseudomonadota; class Betaproteobacteria; order Burkholderiales; family Oxalobacteraceae; genus Massilia; species Massilia sp. Soil_C_3. The sequence continues at coordinate 95,452 of NZ_JBDGJG010000013.1, read as the reverse complement.
AGGATTTTTCTGAGGTAGTCGGTAGTCATGGTCGGATTGCAAAAGTCATGCAGGCTGGGCCGGCGGGACGGACGACGCGAACTGTTCCGCTAGGGTGGGTGACCGTGGCGCAAAGGTCGATATGACGGGCTGGGTGACAGGCTCGTCGTATCGTGTCGTGACGAAAGTACCGGATCATTATAATGGAGCCTTATTGTCACCACTAGGCCATCGCCTAAGCCCGCATGATCGAATCCGCTGTCCAATGGCTGCTTGACTTCCTGGCTGCACCGACCGTCGGGCTGACCTCGATCTTCATCGTCAGTTTCGTCTCCGCTACCTTGCTGCCGCTCGGCTCCGAGCCGGCCGTGTTCGCCGTGATCAAGGCCAATCCCGACATGTTCTGGCCGGCAATCCTGGTAGGGACGCTCGGCAATACCCTGGGTGGCGCCTTCGATTACTTCCTCGGCTACCGCGCCAAGGTCGCGTTCGCGAAAGAGCGCCAGAGCCGCTGGTTCGGCTGGCTCAAGCGTTACGGGGCCAAGACCATGCTGCTGTCGTGGCTGCCAGGCATCGGCGACCCGCTGTGCACGCTGGCCGGCTGGCTGCACTTGCCGTTCTGGCCCAGCGTGATGTATATGGCGATCGGCAAGTTCGCGCGCTATCTGACCATGACGCTGGCGCTGCTGTACATCCCGGATAGTTTCTGGACCAATCTCGGTGATATGCTGACCCGTATCACCGGCTGAGTATTTCCTTTCCGACAGCGGCCGGGTCATCAGGAAGAAGCCGATGCTCGAACTGCGACCGAACTGCGAACACTGCAATGTGGCCTTGCCGCCCGCCTCGACCGAGGCGCGTATCTGCTCCTACGAGTGCACGTTCTGCGCCGCCTGCGTCGACGGCGTCTTGCTGAACGTCTGTCCGAACTGCGGTGGCGGCTTCGTGCCGCGGCCGGTCAGGCCCGCGCGCGACTGGAAGAACGGGAATTATCTGGGCAACGATCCGGCGCGCACCGAGCCGAAGCTGCGGCCCGTGGACCCGGCCGCGCATGCGCGGTTTGCCGCTGCCATCAACGACATCGCGCCGTCGGATCGCTAGTGTCCTGAGTTGGAAGTTCGTTGAATAATTAATGCGGCGAAATCGGTTCGAGGCAAGGAGCAAAGCACAGCAAGGCCGTGTGGCCTTGCGCGCATTTGCGACGCAGTATCGGGCCAATTCTCGCCGTATTAATTCAACGAATTTTCAATTCAGGACACTAGCATCCTGCATGTTCGCAGGAGGCGGTTCATAATGGGCGTTTCGACGCAGCCCCAGGATTCGCGCATGACCGACCGCCTTCCCGTCCCCCTGGACAAAGCCTATCGCCTGATGAACCACGGCCCCACCGTGCTGGTCTCCGCACGCCATGGCGAAGCGATCAACGTGATGGCCGCCGCCTGGTCGATGCCGCTTGACTTCGCACCGCCCAAGGTCGCGGTGGTGCTCGACAAGAGCACGCTCACGCGCGGGATGGTCGAGGCATCCGGCGAGTTCGCCCTGATGGTGCCGTCGCGCGAGCTGGCGCAACTGACCTTGCAGGTCGGCTCGACCAGCGGCCGCGAGGTCGACAAGTTCGCCGCCTTCGGCGCCGGCTACTGGACTGGCGAGCAAACCGGCGCGCCGCTGCTGGACGGCTGCCTGGCCTGGCTCGAATGCCGGCTGCTGCCCGAGCCGCACATCCAGGACACCTATGACCTGTTCCTCGGCGAGGTGGTCGCCGCCTGGGCCGATCCGGCCGTGTTCCGAGAGGGCCATTGGGTCACGACCGAAGGGGGACCGAAGAGCATCCACTACGTCGCGGGCGGGCATTTCTTCGAGCTTGGCGAGGCCTTCGAGGCGAGCGCGCAGTTGCCGGAACCGTCCAACAACGCCGGATGACATATGCCGATCGGGTCATGCCGCATGACGAATGATGCATAGGCAGGCTTGCAAGCAAATTAAGTTTGGTCTTTCAAATTAGTATAGACATTTTGTTGTGTGGCCCGGGATGGCGCTGCGGGCATTAGCCGAGCGTGGTGCATCGCAATAAGCTAGAATGAACGTCCTTCGGGCCTGTCCGATCGTCGACCAGAATTCATGAACGCCCCCGCACACATCCATACCCTGCTTGCCGATAACGCACCCGCGCGCCTGCGCGAGATCCCTTATAACTACACCTCGTTCTCGGACCGCGAAATCGTGATCCGCCTGCTCGGTGAGTCATCGTGGGCGTTGCTCGACAGCCTGCGCGGCGCGCGCCAGACCGGCCGCTCGGCGCGCATGCTGTACGAGGTGCTGGGCGATATCTGGGTCGTGCGCCGCAATCCCTATCTGCAGGACGACATGCTGGACAACCCGAAGCGCCGGGCCAAGCTGATCGAAGCGCTGCACCACCGCCTGGGCGAAGTCGACAAGCGCCGCACCACGGTCGATGCGCAAGATGGCGGCGACCCGGATATGGTGGCCACCCGCAGCGCCGCCGTGGAGCAACTGCTGGCTGCCGCGCGCCGCGCCGTGGACGACTTCGGCCGCGAATTCGCCGAGACCTACGACCTGCGCAAGCGCGCCACCAAGGTGCTGGGCGCCTACACCGACAAGCGCAATATCCGCTTCGACGGCATGCACCGCACCTCGCACGTGACCGACGCCACCGACTGGCGCGTCGAGTATCCCTTCCTGGTGCTGGTGCCGGACAGCGAAGACGAGATGGCCGGCCTGGTCAAGGGCTGCATCGAGCTCGGATTGACCATCATCCCGCGCGGCGGCGGCACCGGCTACACCGGCGGCGCGATCCCGCTCACGCCGATGTCGGCCGTGATCAATACCGAAAAGCTGATCGGCATCGGCGAGGTCGAGATGACGGCCATGCCCGGCCTGGGGCGCGAATACGCGACCATCCATACCTATGCCGGCGTCGTCACGCAGCGGGTGTCGCAGGCGGCCGAAAAGGCCGGCTTCGTGTTCGCGGTCGACCCGACCTCGGCCCACGCGTCCTGCGTGGGCGGCAATATCGCGATGAACGCGGGCGGCAAGAAGGCCGTGTTGTGGGGCACGGCGCTCGACAACCTGGCCTCGTGGCGCATGGTCGACCCGAATGGCGACTGGCTCGACGTCACCCGCATCAACCACAACCTGGGCAAGATCCACGACGCGCCGACGGCCGAATTCCTGCTCGAATGGACGCATCCTTCCGTCAAGGGCGCGCCGAAGGGCGCACCGTTCCGCACCGAGACCCTGACCATCGAGGGCAAGCGCTTCCGCAAGGAAGGCCTGGGCAAGGACGTCACCGACAAATTCCTGGCCGGCCTGCCGGGCATCCAGAAAGAGGGCACCGACGGCCTAATCACGTCGGGCCGCTGGATCCTGCACAAGATGCCCAAGTTCACCCGCACGGTGGCGCTGGAATTCTTCGGCCAGGCGCGCGACGCGATCCCGTCGATCGTCGAGATCAAGGATTACCTGGACAGCCTGCCGAAGAACGGCGACCCGGCGTTTTCCACGCTGCGCCTGGCGGGCCTGGAACACCTCGACGAGCGCTACCTGCGTGCGGTCGGCTACGCCACCAAGTCCAAGCGCGGCGTGCTGCCCAAGATGGCGCTGTTCGGCGACATCGTCGGCGACGACGAGAACGCGGTGGCGCTGGCCGCTTCCGAAGTCGTGCGGCTGGCCAATACCCGCGTGGGCGAGGGCTTCGTCGCCGTCAGCCCCGAAGCGCGCAAGAAGTTCTGGCTCGATCGCGCCCGCACTGCGGCCATCGCGCGCCATACCAACGCCTTCAAGATCAATGAAGACGTGGTCATTCCCCTGAACCGGATGGGCGAGTACACCGACGGCATCGAGCGCATCAACGTCGAGCTGTCGATCAAGAACAAGCTGCAGCTGGTGGACCAGCTGCGCGCCTACCTCGCCAGCGACCACCTGCCGCTGGCCAAGAGCGACGACGCCAGCGGCGACGGGGTCGACCGCGACGAGATCATGGGCGACCGTCCGCTGCAGGCGCGCGCCCTGGTCGACCTGGTCGACAAGCGCTGGACCTTCATCCTGGCCAATCTCGATGCGCCGCTGGGTGACGTGCGCGAGCAGCTGCAGACCCTGGGCCTCGATCATTTGAACGAAGCGATCCTGCAGCGCCTGGCGATCCAGCCCGATGCGCGCCTGTTCGACGCGGTGCAGGACCATACCGTGCGCGTCTCGTGGAAGGCCGAAGTGCGCGCGCCGCTGCGCCAGATCTTCAACGGCGCCGCCTACCAGTGCATCCTCGACGAAGCGGTCGCGATCCACAAGCGCGTGCTGCGTTCGCGCGTGTTCGTCGCCCTGCACATGCACGCGGGCGACGGCAACGTCCATACCAACCTGCCGGTGAACTCGGACGACTACGCCATGCTGCAGGATGCGCACAAGGCGGTCGAGCGCATCATGAAGCTGGCGCGTTCGCTGGACGGCGTGATCTCGGGCGAGCACGGCATCGGCATCACCAAGCTGGAGTTCCTGACCGACGAAGAAATCCAGGACTTCCGCGACTACAAGGTGCGCGTCGATCCGGAAGGCCGTTTCAACAAGGGCAAGCTGCTCAACCTGGAAGGCGCCCACGCCGACCTGCGCAATGCCTACACGCCGTCGTTCGGCCTGATGGGCCATGAATCGCTGATCATGCAGCAGAGCGATATCGGCGAGATCGCCAACAGCATCAAGGACTGCCTGCGCTGCGGCAAGTGTAAACCTGTGTGCACGACCCACGTGCCGCAGGCGAACCTGCTGTATTCGCCGCGCGACAAGATTCTCGCCACCTCGGCGCTGATCGAAGCCTTCCTGTACGAGGAACAGACCCGCCGCGGCGTCTCGCTGCGCCACTGGGAAGAGTTCGAGGACGTCTCGGACCACTGCACCGTGTGCCACAAATGCGTCACGCCCTGTCCGGTCAACATCGACTTCGGCGACGTGTCGATGAATATGCGTAACCTGCTGCGCAAGATGGACAAGCGCAGCTTCAAGCCGGCCAACCGCGCGGCCATGTTCTTCCTGAACGCGACCGACCCGACCACCATCAACGCCACGCGCAAGGTGATGATCGATTTCGGTTTCAAGGCCCAGCGCATCGGCAACCGCCTGCTCAAGGGCCTGTCCAGGCCGCAGACCGCCGCGCCGCCGCCGACGGTCGGCAAGGCGCCCGTGCGCGAGCAGGTGATCCACTTCATCAACAAGAAGATGCCGGGCAACCTGCCCAAGAAAACGGCGCGCGCGCTGCTCGACATCGAGGACGACAAGATCGTCCCGATCATCCGCAACCCCAAGAAGACCAACGCCGACACCGAGGCCGTGTTCTACTTCCCGGGCTGCGGCTCCGAGCGCCTGTTCTCGCAGGTGGGCCTGGCCACGCAAGCCATGCTGTGGGAAGTCGGCGTGCAGACCGTGCTGCCGCCGGGCTACCTGTGCTGCGGCTATCCGCAGCGCGGCGCCGGCCAGTACGACAAGGCCGACAAGATGATGACGGATAACCGCGTGCTGTTCCACCGCATGGCCAACACGCTGAACTACCTCGACATCAAGACGGTGCTGGTCTCCTGCGGCACCTGCTACGACCAGCTGGCGACCTATGAATTCGAGAAGATCTTCCCGGGCTGCCGCATCATGGACATCCATGAGTACTTATTAGAAAAGGGCGTCAGGCTCGAAGGCGTGAACGGCACCCGCTATATGTACCACGAGCCTTGCCACAATCCGATGAAGCTGCAGGATTCGGTGAAGACGGTCAATGCGCTGGTCTCCACGCATGACGACGTCAAGATCGAGAAGAACGACCGCTGCTGCGGCGAGTCGGGCACCTTCGCCGTGAGCCGTCCCGACATCTCGACCCAGGTGCGCTCGCGCAAGGAAGTCGAGATGGTCAAGGGGGCCGACAAGCTGCGCACCGACGGCTTCACCGGCGACGTCAAGATCCTGACCAGCTGTCCGTCCTGCCTGCAGGGCCTCTCGCGTTACAACGACGATTCGGGCACCACCGCCGACTACATCGTGGTCGAGATCGCGAAGCACCTGCTGGGCGAGAACTGGTTGCCCGAGTACGTGGCGCGCGCCAATAACGGCGGCATCGAAAGGGTGCTGGTGTGACGGCGCTGCGCGAACCCGGCTGCGAGCTGTGCAACCTGTCCGTGCCTGTGGCCTGGGCCGGCGACAAGTTCAGCGTCATCGTCGTCGACGACGCCAGCTACCCGGGCTTTTGCCGCGTGATCTGGCACGACCACGTGCGCGAGATGAGCGATCTTTCCCGTGAAGACCGGCTGCTGGTGAACGAGGCCGTGTTCCTGGTCGAGCAGGCGGTGCGCGACGTGATGCAGCCGCTGAAGGTCAATGTGGCCAGTCTGGGCAATGTGGTGCCGCACCTGCACTGGCATATCATTCCGCGCTATGCGGACGATGCGCATTTCCCGGCGCCCGTCTGGGCCCAGGCGGTGCGTGAGACGCCTTCGGATATCCTGGCCGCGCGCCGCGCGCTGGCCGAACAACTGGGCGCCGCGATCGCGCGCCGTTTCAACTGAACAGAAATAGAGAAGATCCATGCCTAATCCAACCGAACTGACCGTCCACCAGAAATCGCGCGTGCTCGACATCGCCTATGACGACGGCAGCGCCTATTCGATCCCGTTCGAGCTGATGCGCGTGTACTCGCCGTCGGCCGAAGTGAAGGGCCACGGCCCGGGCCAGGAAGTGCTGCAAGTCGGCAAGCGCGAAATCGGCATCGCCGACGTCGAGCAGGTCGGCAACTACGCGATCAAGCCGACCTTCTCGGACGGCCACGACACCGGCATCTTCAGCTGGGACTACCTGTACGAACTGGGCCGCAGCCAGGAGTCGCTGTGGAAGCAGTACGTGGCGCGCCTGCAGGCGGCCGGCTTCGACGAAGAAACCGGCCGCGCGCCGGGCAGCATGCTGCCGGGATCGGCGCCGGCCAAGTCGGGTGGCGGCGGTTGCGGCTCGGGCGGTTGCGGCTGCAAATAAACGACGCGGTTTGCGTCACCAAAACAAAAGAGCACATCCGCGGATGTGCTCTTTGTTTTTGTAGCCCGCCTTGGCGGGCTAGCGCGACATCAAGCCTGTGGCTGGATGTTCGACGCTTGCTTGCCTTTAGGACCGGTGGTGACGTCGAAGGTCACGCGCTGGTTTTCTTGCAGCGACTTGAAGCCGTTGGCGTTGATCGCCGAGAAGTGTGCAAACAGATCTTCGCCGCCACCATCAGGAGTGATGAAGCCGAAACCTTTAGCGTCGTTGAACCATTTGACAATACCAGTAGCCATGTTAATTCCCTCAAATATAAGTTGTTTTGCGTTGATGCCCTGTTTGCGTACCTAGGACAAAAACCAGGGCCACGCTCTACATTGCAAATCTGATTATAAGGACAATTTCTTAAAACGGAAGCAAGTTTTTTCAATCGTGTACGTATTTACCACAAGTCATCCAGACCGCATGTCTACGAGCCCTTGCCGCCGATCAGAACGTCATCGGCACCCGCAGCGTGAGGGTGACGTCCGGGGTGTCGCGGGTCACGCCGGCGCCCACCGCGATGTTCAGCGTGCGCTTCGGGCTCAGGCGGTAGGAGTAGCCCAGCAGCAGGGTGCCGAGCTGGGTGCGCACCGAGCCGGCTACCGGCTGGCCGTTCTGCTTCATGCGCGCGATGGTGCTGTGGTCGTAGCCCAGGCTGAGCGAGGCCTTGTCATTGAGCGCCAGGCCCATGCCGAAGTTAAAGCCGAGCACATAGCCCGGTTCCAGCTCGCCCAGCGGCTCGCGCACGCCGTTGCGCACCAGGCGCGTCACGTCCTCGCGCTTGAAGTTGTGCACATAGCTCAGGTTGCCGAAGAAGACGGCCGGGTCGGATGGATACAGCCAGGTGAGGGTGCCTTGCAGCGAATGGAAGCCGGAGCCGGTCGGCAGGTCCAGCGGCAGGCCGGTGCCGGTCACGTTCTCGCCGATGCAGCGCTGGTCGCAATCGGTCACGACCTCGAACGGGTCGCGCCCGGTGCGGCTCTTGTAGCGCAGGCCGGCGATGTAGTAGCCCTGGTCCGGGCCGCCGTTATTGAGCTGGTAGCGGCCGGCGACTTCGATGTCGCCCAGGCCCTTGCCGGAGGTGTCGAACACGCGCTCGACCGCGGTGCCGGTGAACAGCTCGCGGCTGACGGTGGCGTCCGAGCGGTAGACATAGGGCACCTTGACCTCGACTTCCATCCGGTTGTTGATGCCGGTGCGGCCGGTGATCGCCGTGGTGAAGGTGTTGCGCTTGATTTCGCGCACGTCGACCAGGCCGATCAGGATCGCCGGAATCACGGTGTAGCCGACCAGGGCCACACGGTTGCTCGACGAGTAGCCGTACTGCACCGACGGCTCGAGCACATAGGTGCCGCGCTGGGTCAGCACGCCCGGCTGGTCGCCGATCGGCGCGACTTCGGGCGGGCGGTTCGGTTCCTGATTGTTCTGCGCCGTCTGCGGCTGTTGTCCCTGCTGCTGGGCCGGCCTCTGGGTCTGCGCCTGCGCCGGACCGGGGGCCGGCAGGGTGGGCTGGTTGGGGCGCGGCTGCGGCGGCAGCGGGGCCGCCACGCCGCTTTCGGCCGGCGGCAGCACCGGCGACTGGGCCACCGGCGCCTGCATCGACATGCCGGTGCCGCGCTGCTGCGACAGCAGCACGCCGTCGGCCAGCGCCGTCGGGATGGCGAACGGCGCGCCCGACAGCGGAGTGGTTTCTTCCACGATGCGCTCGCGCGCCGCCAGCGCCGGGGCGGTGGCCATGCCCGGGGCGCCCTGGGCCTGCATGCTTTGCAATTGTTCGCGCTGCGCCTGGAGTTCGAGCATCAGACGGTTCACCATCGCCCGCTGTTCGGCCAGTTCGTCCTTGAGTTGGGACAGTTCGGTCTGTCGGTCCTGCTTGCCGGCTTCGGAGGCAGGTTGTTGAGCGAGCACGGGCGGCGCCAGGAGGGCGGCCGCCAGGCCGGCGGCGCCAAGCCGCGCGACGTGTGAATACATCCAGGTCTCCAATTATTAACAATATTGCAATGCTACAGTGTTCCCGGGGAACGTACTACCGCGTCACGAATCGTGCTCTGGAAATTCATGTCTTTTAGCAGGGACATGCTGTTCACGGTCGATGTGATGGTCGTGGCAGTGCGGATGTCTTGCCCATTGAGTGTGTTTTGCAGCAAGGTGGCGCCGTTGGGCAGGTTGAGGTCGGCCGCAGCAAAGTTGTTGCCGCCGATCTGGATCAGCTGGGCCGCGCCCAGGGCATTCTGGGCCAGGCGCGCCTGGTCGCCGGTCATCGCGGCCAGGTCGGGAATGGCGATATTGGTGCGCGCCAGGATTTCGCCGTTGACCGACACCACGCGTTCGATGCCGAGCGACAGCGACAGGCCGCCCGCGATCTCGAAGCCGCCGCGCATGGTGTCGAGTTCCGCAGCATTGACGGGCGCGCCGAAGCCGCCCGGGCCGGCGGCTTGCACAAGCGGCATCGCAGCGCCCGCGGCGCACAGGGCGGCCAGCAGGGCGATGCGGTGAAAGGTAAAGGTGGGCCAGCGCATATCACATCCTTGTCAAAAATCGCCCGGGCCGAACTTCGGCAGCGAGGCGCTTAGTTGGTCCTGGTGCATGCCGGTGCCCAACGGGGCACGCGGCGCGCCGCGCCAGTCGCCCGGATTGTTGAAGGCGATGCCGTCCTTGTGGCTGTGGATCACGAACAGGATCTTGTTGCGCCAGATTTCCTGGAAGCGCTCCATGCTCACGACACGGTTGCCGGTGGACGGGTCGCCAATCAGGATGCGGCCATCCTCGAAGCCCTTGACGACGACGAAGTGGTTGAAGCCGCGGTCGGTGATCAGCACGATGGCCGGCAGCTTTTCGGCGATCAGTTTTTCGATCGGCAGCTTGAAGCCGTCGGCGCGAAAGCCGCGCGCGGCCAGGAAGCGCTGCATGTCGAGCAGCGAAAAGCCTTCCTTGTGAATCTTGGTCTTGTCCCCTTTTTCGTACATCTCCTGGAACACGTCCTGCTCCGGCGTCGGGGTGCCATAGTGGTGCGACAGCAGGGTCGACAAGGCGGCGGCGCCGCAACTGTAGTCGTACTGCTGGCGCGTGGTGCGCTGGAATTTGATGTCCTTGAGGCTGGTGACGGGCACGTTGACGCGCCCGACCACCGCCAGTTCGAGTGCTGGCGCCGGAGCCGGCGCCAGCAGGGTGCCGCACAGGGCGGCGAGGAAGATCCCGTGCTTCATTCTCTTCCTATTGCAGTTGCAGGTTGATGACGGTCGCGTTCTGGATCAGGACGTTCGCGCCGGAGTTCTGGATCACGACAGGCAAGCCCGAGGAATTCGCGAACGAGCCGTTGTCGATGACGTTAAAGCCCGTGGTCACATTGGTGGCCGTGTTGTTGCCGACCGTGCCGCCGAGCGTCGCCTCGGTGGTCACGATATCGGCGCCGCCACGCAGGCCGCCCAGTTCCTCGGCGCCGGTCGTCTTGCCCCAGCCCTTGGTGAAGTCGTCTTCCCGGCTCGGTGCGACATCCACCTTCGACAGGAAGCCCACCACTACCGGCAGCTTCGCCGGTTCCGAAACCTGTGCCGCCACCGGCAGCGCCATGCAGGCCGCCAGCAGGAGAGAGCCGATCTGGGTAATCCGTTTCATGATGCCTCGCTCGAAAAGCCGCCACGCGGGGAGCCACGTGGCGGGGGACGCGGGCGGCCGGTGGTGCCGGTCGCCCGCGCGGTTGCTGCTAGAGACCTCGTGATTACTGGCCGCTTGGGGTCGTGCCGCCGACGTTCATGTTCGACTGAACGTTGACGCTTTGCTGGATCAGCGACGAGAAGCCGTTGTTCTGGCTGATGATCGAGATACCGGCTGCCGACTGGGCGATGTTGCTCATCGAGTTCGACATGTCGAACGAACCCGCGGTCACGTTGTTGGTGCCGCCGTTGCCGCCGGTGCCAGCGCCGCCGAAGCCGCCGGTGCCTGCGCCGGCAACCATTTCGCCGGTCGAGCCGCCAGCGCCGCCGGTGCTCGAGCCGCCCGCGCCGCCTGCGCCGCCGGCGCCCGAGGTCGCGTCGCCCGAGGTGGCCGAGCCGCCGGTGGCCGAGCCGCCGGTCGACGAGCCGCCCGCGCCGCCGGTGCCGGTCGATGCGGTCGCTTCAGCGCCCGAACCGCCCATGCCGCCGCTGCCTGCCGTGCCGCCCTGGCCCGCGCCGCCTGCGCCGCCGGTGCCGGTGGCGCCGTTACCGCCTGCGCCTGCCGTGCCAGCCGCGCCCGAACCGCCCGTGCCTGCGGTGCCGGTGGCGCCGGCGCCGCCGGTGCCTGCCAGTGCCGCGCCCGAACCTGCGGTGCCGCCGGTGGCCGCGCCGCCTGCTGCGCCGGCGCCCGAAGTGTTGGTGCCGGCCGCGCCCGAGCCGCCTGCGCCGCCTGCCGCGCCTGCGCCGCCGGTGCCGGCCATCGAGTCACCCGCGGTGCCCGAGCTGGCGCCGCTGGTTGGGCTGCCTGCGGTCGAGGTGCCGCCGGTGTTGCCGGCTGCGCCGCTGGCGCCGCCTGCGGTTTCCGAGCCTGGCATGCCGCCGGCGCCCGAGGAAGCCGTCGCGTCGCCGATCGACGCACCGCCGCCGCTGGCGCCGTTCGATGCGGTCAGGGTCGAGCCCGACGATGCGCCGCCGGTGCCGCCTGCTCCGCCCAGGCCGCCTGCAGCGCCCGCGCCGCCGTTGGATTCACCTGCGCCGCCCGCGCCGCCGGCGCCGGTGCCGATGGCGCCGTTCGCGCCGCCGTTGCCGCCAGCCAGCGAGCCGGTCGAGCCGCCTGCGCCGCCGGTGGCTGCGCCGCCAGCCGCGCCGTTGCCGCCGTTGGCCGCGCCGCCCGAGGCGCCTGCGCCGCCGGTGCCCACGCCGCCAGCCGCGCCGTTGCCGCCGGCAGCATAGCCGCCGGTCGCGCCAGCTGCGCCCGCGCCGCCGACCGAGTCAGCCGCGCCGCTCGCGCCGCCTGCGCCGCCAGCTGCGTTGCCGACGGTCGAAGCGCCGGTCGATGCGGTGCCGGCAGCAGCGTAGCCGCCTGCGCCGCCAGCCGCGCCCGCCGCGCCCGAAGCCGAGCCGCCGGCAGCGCCGGTGGCCGAGGTCGAGCCGCCGTAGCCGGTGCCGCCGGTCGAGCCGGTGCCGGCCGCGCCGTTGGCGCCGCCGGTGTTCGCAGCGGTGTTGCCGATGTTGCTGATGTTATTGCCCGACACGGTGCCGGTCAGCGAGCTGACGGCGTTGGCCGACGAGGTGTTGAACGAGTTGGCGACCGACGAGTTGGCGCTGCCACCGTTGTTGGCGGCCGCGGCGCCGGCGGCTGCCGCGCGCGCGTCACCCGAGCTGTTGTTCTGGCCCGAGCTGTCCTGGCTGCTGTCGTTGGTGGTGGTCGACGTGATCGTGTCGTTGCTGTCGATCGTCGTGGTGTTGGTGCGGGTGTCAGACTGGGTGTTCGTGTTGGTGTTGGTCGCGGTACGGTTGTCCGAACGGTCCACCTGGTTGTTGTTGTTGGTCGTGCTGTTGTCGTTCTGCTGGCTGTTGTTGTTTTGCTGGCTATTGTTGTTGGCCTGGCTGTTGTTGGTGTTGGTCGTCGTGTTGGTGCTGGTCGACTGGTTGTTGCTGTCCGAGGTGTTGGTGCTGCTGTTGTTGGCCTGGCTGTTGTCGGTGTTGGTGTTCGTATTCGTGTTCGTGTTGGTCGCCTGGTTGTTGCTGTTGGCCTGGCTGTTGTTGGTGCTGGTCGAGGTATTCGTGTTCGTTGCCTGGTTGTTGCTGTTCGAGCTGTCGGTGTTGGTCGACGAGTTGGTCGAGGTGTTGCCGCTGTTGCGGGTATCAGTGACAGTGCTGTTATCGGTGTTCGTGCTCACCGACGAAGTCTGGGTGTTGCCGCCGCGGACGTCGTTGACGGAATTTTCTTGTGCGTGAGCCATGCTGAATGCCAGGGCGATCGCGGTTGCCAGGATAGTGCGCTTCATTGTTGCTCCCCTAATTGTCACTGAGTTGAATTCCCGGGGTCCCATGACGCCCGGTCCAACCGTCTATTAGCAGTTCCCATGCCAGATGAATGCGCTTTTTTCAAGTCCTTGATTCTGTAGGACTATTTTGATGAGTTCCGGTGGGATTAAGGAGGAAAATGAAGCGGAACAATAGCTAAAGAACAAAGTGTCTCAGGCCCGTGACAAGGTGAACAAAAAGTCCATGAAACTGTATCAAAATGTCACCGAAGGTGGGCTGTGCAGAGTGAACGGCGTTCCGCAACGCGCTGCTGTGTGGCAAGCGCGCTGGTGGAAAAAGCCTGTCAAATCAAGGGAAGACGCCGTAGGAAGAGGCCGACGGCAGGGAAGGGCGGGGACTTACGGAGAAATCGCGTGCTTGGCCATCAGGCGATACAGCGTCATGCGCGAGACACCCAGGTCACGCGCGGCTTGGCTTATGTTGTTGCCGCTGCGCGCCAGGCTTTCGCCGATGGCGACACGCTCAGCCGAGAGGCGCGAGTTGCCGAGGCCTTCCTTCACCGGGCAGATCGGTCCGGCGCTGGGCAGGTCCAGGTCTTCCGGCATGATCAGCCGCTGTTCGGCCAGCACCATGGCGCGCCGCACCCGGTTGATGAGTTCGCGCACATTGCCCGGCCACTCATAGCGCGCCATCGCCAGCAGCGCTTCGCGGCTCACGCCCTTGAGCTGCGGGCTGCGTTCGGCCGCATACTTGTTAAAGATGAGGTCGGTCAGCAGCGGCAAGTCTTCCTTGCGTTCGCGCAGCGGCGGCACCCGGATCGGGAACACGCTGAGGCGGTAGTACAAGTCTTCGCGGAAGCGACCCTCGGCCACGGCCTGCGGCAGGTTGACGTGGGTGGCGGTGATCACGCGTGCATCGACCGCGATGGTGCGCGTGCCGCCGACACGGTAAATGACGCGCTCCTGCAAAAAGCGCAGCAGGCTGGCCTGCAGGTCGAGCGGCAGGTCGCCGATCTCGTCCAGAAAGATGCTGCCGCCGGACGCCGCCTCGAGCAGACCCTGCTTGTCGCGGGTGGCGCCGGTGAAAGCGCCGCGCTCGTGGCCGAACAGTTCGGAATGGATCAGGGCCGGCGCCACCGCCGCGCAATTGATGGCGATGAAGGGACCGCTGGCGCGCTGCGAGCGCAGGTGGACTTCCTGGGCCGCGAGTTCCTTGCCGCTGCCGCTTTCGCCCGAGATCAGCACTGGCGCATCGATCGCGGCGATCTTGTCGATGTGGGCGCGCAGGCGCACGATGGCGCGCGAGGCGCCGTCGATGTGGCTGGCCCGCTCCGACGCCTGGCGCCTGTGCGGCGGGGTGGTCTTGGCCAGCGTCGCCATGCCGTGGGCGTGGCCGAGCGAATGCCGCAGCCGCAGCGCGTCGACCGGACGCGTATGGAAATCGACCAGGTGGGCGGCGATCAGCTCGCGCAGCGCCGGCTGGTCGAGGCGCGGCGCATCGAAGACGCCGATCCAGCGCGTGTGGTGGTGCTGGCGCACGAAGCGTTCGATCTCGGCGTCGCCGGCGCCGTCGCTGCGGTCGAGCAGCAGGCCAACGCCGTAGTGCTGCTGCGACAAGACCTTGCGCGCCGCGGCGATGTTCTCGACCACGCACACATCCCAGCCGGGTAGTTCGCCGTGGCAGGCGCGCGCGTGCGCGCTGCCTTCACCCGAAATGCATAAGAGACGTTTTACAGACACCGTTGCCCTCGTTATCACTGGAGCTTCGCCAGCTTCGTTGTTGTGAGTTCGGGCGCGGCGCGCCTTACGCATCCATGCGGCAACTAATCCCTCGCTGCGGATTGCTGACGCGAAAAGTATTGTTCCATTAAACCTTAAATGCCATCCCCATGGCGCACAAACATTAATAGAAGCTTAATGACATGTGCAATGGTGAATGTATTGTTTACTTTTTTGCATAGCAGGGTCGGAAATATTGTTGGTGACCTGCTATCGATCTTACCGGCCCCATCTGTGGCCGGGAAGGGCTCTCCCGACAATCTGTCGCTGCTGAGCGACTTGTTAGCGCTGCAAGCGTTGTGCCTGTCCAACAAGGGCACTTAATTTATGCCATGGCGCAGCAAATGGCCCCGGTCGGGCCGGTGCGGCGACCCGATCGCCAATGAGGCGGTCCACTGTCGGCCTGCTTGTATAAGGCGCTGTCATCGTTAGATATGGATGAGCATTGAACTGCTGAGCTGACCCGCGGTCCAATTTCGGTCGCCATCGATCGGGAGCGCACGATGAATGCGCCGAAGTTTGAGAAGCTGTTCGCCCAGCTAGCGTTGCTGAACCAGCCGCAGCGTCAGCAGGTACTCGCCGCCCTGCATCCGGCCGCCGGGCTCGATCGGGTGGTCGCCCTCATTGGCGAGATACGGTCAAAGGGGCGGTGCTGCCCGGATTGCGGCTGCGAGCGTTGCCACCGCCATGGCCAGGCCAACGACCTGCAACGCTTTCGCTGTTGCGCATGCGGCCGCACCTTCAACGACCTGACCGGCACGCCGCTGGCGCGGCTCAGGCACAAGGGCAAGTGGCTCGATTATCTCGACGCGGTGCTCGATTCGCGCACGGTCCGCTCTGCGGCCAAGCGGCTCGGCGTGCACTCCAACACCACGTTTCGCTGGCGCCATCGCTTTCTCGACCGGGTCAAGGACGACCGGCCCGAGCGCCTGGTCGGCGTCGTCGAGGCCGACGAGATGTTCCTGCTCGAATCGCAGAAGGGTTCACGCAAGCTCGATCGCAAGCCCCGCAAGCGCGGCGGCAGGGCCGCCCTGCGTGGGATTTCGCATCACCTCGACTGCATTCTGGTGGCGCGCGACCGCAGCGGGCAAACCATCGACGCCGTGACCGGTCGCGGCGCCCTGAAGGTGGCCCAACTGGTCAGGCACCTGCTGCCGAAACTCGATCCGCAGGCGCTGCTGGTCACCGATGCCAACGCCGCCTATCCGGCCTTCGCCCGTGCCCATGGCATTGCGCACCAGGCCGTCAATCTCAGCGCCGGCGAACGCGTCCGCAATGGCGTCGAAGGCGCCATCCATGTGCAGAACGTGAACGCCTATCACCGGCGCTTCAAGGAATGGCTGGCGCGTTTCCATGGTGTGGCGTCGCGCTGGCTCCCCAACTACCTGGGCTGGCATTGGGCGCTCGATGGCGGGAGGGTTACATCCGTCGAGCAATTGCTGCGTATGGCAGTCGGGGTCATCAACAGGTAACGAGGACAGCGCCTTGTATAATGCGGCAACACCCAACCGTTTCGCACATATGACCAATACCACTCACTTCGGCTACAAGACTGTCGCCGAGGACCAGAAGGTCCAGGAAGTCGCCAAGGTTTTCCACTCGGTCGCCTCGAAGTACGACGTCATGAACGACTTGATGTCGGCCGGCCTGCACCGCGCCTGGAAGATGTTCACGATCGCCCAGGCCGGCGTGCGTCCCGGCTTCAAGGTGCTCGACATCGCCGGCGGCACCGGCGACCTGGCCAAGGCGTTCGCGAAGCAGGCGGGCAAGACCGGCGAGGTCTGGCTCACCGACATCAACGAGTCGATGCTGCGCGTCGGGCGCGATCGTCTATTGAATAAAGGGCTTGTCACCCCAACCATGTTGTGTAACGCCGAAAAATTGCCGTTCCCGGACAATTATTTCGACCGGGTCAGCGTCGCCTTCGGGCTGCGCAATATGACGCATAAAGACCAGGCCCTGGCCGAGATGCGCCGGGTGCTCAAGCCGGGCGGCAAGCTGCTGGTGCTGGAATTCTCGAAAGTGATCGCGCCGCTGCAGAAACCGTACGACGTGTATTCGTTCTCGGTGCTACCGTGGTTGGGCCAGAAGATCGCCGGCGATGCCGAGAGCTATCGCTACCTGGCCGAATCGATCCGCATGCATCCCGACCAGGACACCCTGAAGGGGATGATGCAAGACGCAGGACTGGAGCGGGTCCAGTATTTCAACCTGACGGCGGGTGTGGCCGCATTGCACACCGGTATCAAACTGTAGTTTCATTCTAAGGACGGAGACGATGAAAAAATTCCTGGTCACGACGATGTTGGCAGTCACCGCGTTCGCGATGGTGGCGGACGCCTTCGCCCGACCAATGGGCGGCAAGCGCTCGATCGGACGGCAATCGCAGTCCGTACAGCAGCAGGGCCCGGCCCCGGCGCCAGCCCAGAACATGCAGCGCCAGACGCCTAATTCGGCGGCGCCGGCTGCCGCCGGCGCAGGCGCCGCGGGTGCGGCTGCCGCCGCCAAAAAACCTAGCATGATGCGCAATATCCTTGGCGGCGCACTGCTGGGCCTGGGCCTGGGCGCGCTGCTGTCGCACCTGGGCATCGGCGGCGCACTGGCCAGCATCATCTCGACCATCCTGATGGTCGCGCTGGTCGGCCTGGTGATCATGTTCATCGTGCGCATGGTGCGCCGCAAGGACACCCCGGCCAATCCGGTCGCGGCGACCGCGGGCGGTTTCGGTGGCTTCCAGCCGCCCGCCGCCGGTTCGAGCGCCACGCCCGAGATCGGTTCCGGCCTGCGCAATCAGCCTGCCGCTTTCCAGGGCAATGTAGGCCTGGATAAGGGCAGCGCAGCCGGCTTTGGTGGCGCTGCCGCCGCGACCACTTACCAGCAATGGGGCGTGCCGGGCGACTTCGACAGCGAAAGCTTCCTGCGCCATGCGAAATCGTCCTTCATCCGCATGCAGGCGGCCTGGGATCGCGGTGACACCGACGACCTGCGCGAATTCACCGCGCCCGAAGTGTTCGCCGAACTGAAGATGCAGATCCAGGAACGCGGCGGCGTGGCCGACTACACCGACGTCGTCAACATCGACGCCCAGCTGCTGGGCATCGAGAAGACCGCGACCGACTACCTGGCGAGCGTGCAGTTCAACGCCATGATCCGTAGCGCCAAGGACGCGCTGCCGGAACCGTTCGTCGAAGTCTGGAATATGTCGAAGCCGCTGTCGGGCTCGGGCGGTTGGGTGCTGGCCGGTATCCAGCAGACGAACTAAGCGTTTAGTTTTGGCGGAATTATTTTTCGATAAACATTCCGTGTCACCGGGTTTGCGCCCGGCAAACTGGTAAGATCAAAACCGCCCGCATCAACCCGGGCGGTTTTGTTTTTTGAGGGTCGTCCTTTCCATGTTTCCTAGTCTTTCCTCACTGTCGCCTCAGCACGCTCTCACGCTGCCCGCGGTCGCCGCGATCAACCACTTGCTGGCCCAGGAAGCCTGGGCCAGGGCCTTGCTCATGCGCCATGCCGGCAAGGACGCCTGCATCGACGCCGGCCTGGCCCGCCTGCACATGCTGGTCGGGCGCGATGGCCTGCTCGAAGCCGGCAAGACGGAAGGCGCAGCCAGCGTCACGATCCGCGTCAAACCGGCCGACCTGCCGCTGATCGCCCAGGATCGCACGCGCGCGCTGTCGTACGTGAAGATCGAGGGCGACGCCGAGTTCGCCAATGTGATCTCGCAGCTGGCCAACGGCCTGCGCTGGGATGCCGAGCACGACCTCGAGCGGGTAGTGGGGCCGCTGGGCGCCCATCGCCTGGTCAAGACCGCGCGCCGCACCGCCGGCGGCGCGACCGAGGCGACGCGGCGCCTGGCCGAGAACCTGGCCGAGTTCCTGGCCGAGGAAAGGCCGGTGCTGGTGCGGCCGGTGCAGC
Organism: Massilia sp. Soil_C_3; assembly: GCF_057657035.1. Lineage (NCBI taxonomy): Bacteria > Pseudomonadati > Pseudomonadota > Betaproteobacteria > Burkholderiales > Oxalobacteraceae > Massilia > Massilia sp. Soil_C_3. Next base: position 76,797 of record NZ_JBDGJG010000013.1, on the reverse strand, counting down.
GCGAAGCGTTCGCCGCCGACGTGGTGCGCCTGCGCGACGACGTCGAGCGCACGGCCAAGCGCATCGCGCGGCTCGAGCAAAAGCTGGCCCAGCTGGACGCCGCCACATCCTCCATCATTCCTACCCGCGCAGACCACCACCCGGATCGTCGATGATATTGAAATTCCTGCGCCTGCTGCGCATCCTCACCGTCTTCACCAAGTACGGCCTGGACGAGATCGCCGTCACCAGCATCAATGCCCCGCGCACCGCGCGCCTGATGAACACCTTCTTCTTCTGGCGCACGATCACCTCGCCGCGCGCGATACGCCTGCGCCAGGCGCTGGAAGAACTAGGACCGATCTTCGTGAAGTTCGGCCAGGTGCTGTCGACCCGGCGCGACCTGGTGCCGCCCGATATCGCCGACGAGCTGGCGCTGCTGCAAGACCGCGTGCCGCCCTTCGGTTCCGACCTGGCGGTGGCCCAGATCACGCGCTCGCTGGGCGCCCATCCCGACCAATTGTTTGCCCGCTTCGACCGCGAGCCGGTGGCCTCGGCCTCGATCGCCCAGGTCCACTTCGCCCAGCTGAAGGATGGCAAGGAGGTCGCGGTCAAGGTGCTGCGTCCCGGCATGAAGAAGCTGATCGACGAAGACATGGCCCTGATGCGCCTGGCGGCCAGCCTGATCGAGCGCGTGTGGGCCGAGGCACGGCGCCTGAAGCCGCGCGAGGTCGTGGCCGAGTTCGACAAATACCTGCACGACGAGCTGGACCTGATGCGCGAGGCCGCCAATGCCAGCCAGCTGCGCCGCAACTTCGCCGGTTCCGACTTGCTGATGGTGCCCGAGATGTACTGGGACTACTGCTCGAGCAGCGTGATCGTGATGGAGCGCATGTATGGCATCCCGATCTCGCAGATCGACCGCCTGGCCGCCGCCGGCGTCGATCTCAAGAAGCTGTCGAGCGACGGCGTGGAGATTTTCTTCACCCAGGTGTTCCGTGACGGCTTCTTCCACGCCGATATGCACCCGGGGAACATCCTGGTGTCGACCGCGCCGGAGACCCTGGGCCGCTATATCGCGCTGGACTTCGGCATCGTCGGCACCCTGAACGATTTCGACAAGGATTACCTGTCGCAGAACTTCCTGGCTTTCTTCCGCCGCGACTACAAGCGCGTGGCCGAGGCCCATATCGAATCGGGCTGGGCGCCTTCGACCACCCGCGTGGACGAGCTGGAGGCCGCGGTGCGCGCCTGCTGCGAACCGATCTTCGACCGCCCGCTGAAAGACATCTCGTTCGGCCAGGTGCTGCTGCGCCTGTTCCAGACCTCGCGCCGCTTCAACGTCGAGGTGCAGCCGCAGCTCGTGCTGCTGCAAAAGACCCTGCTCAATATCGAAGGGCTGGGCCGCCAGCTCGATCCCGACCTGGACCTGTGGAAGACCGCCAGGCCGCACCTCGAGCGCTGGATGACGGAACAGGTCGGCTGGAAAGGCCTGACCGAGCGCCTGCGCGCCGAAGCGCCGCGCTACGCCCAGATCTTCCCGCAGTTGCCGCGCCTGGTATTCCAGGTGCTCGAGCGCGAATCGAAAGGGCAGATGACGCACCCGCATGGCGGCAGTAGCGACATGCTGGCCATGTTGCTGCTCGAACAGCGCCGCACCAATCGCATGCTGGCCTTCCTGACCTGCATGGCGGCGGGGTTCGGGGTGGGGCTGGTGGCGCTGTATTTGCTGTGATTGGACGCGTGGAAGGCAGAGCCGTCCACGCCGTCCACGCGTTCAACCAACGTTCGCGGAACCTCAGCCCAAAAAGAAAAAAGCCCGCATAAGCGGGCTTGGCAAGCTAGTGTTCTTGTACGGACCGCACTGATGCAGGCATCGCGCAGTCTTCTGTTTCTTCTCAACGGTGAGTGACAGAAATTTCCTGCCACCAACATTCGGTGAAGCAGGCCGTATTAAAACATCTGCGCCACCCTTGAGCAAACGAAACACCTGTTGACGATGGTGAAAAACAACATCCTTTCGTGCGCGCTTGCCCATTCGCCGTGTCTGTGCCAGCCGGGGCAGGTCGCAACCGGTTAATCCCCGTGTAAAAGCTATATAATTCAGGGTTTTGAAGATTTTTGCGGAGCACACAGCATGCCGATTTACGCCTACCGCTGCGAAGAATGCGGTTTTACCAAAGATGTACTGCAAAAGATTTCGGATCCGGTCCTGACCGTCTGCCCGTCCTGTGCCAAGCCGTCCTTCAAGAAACAAGTGACCGCTGCCGGCTTCCAGCTCAAGGGCAGCGGCTGGTACGTGACCGATTTCCGTGGCGGCACGCCACCGGCCACCGGCACGGCCAGCAATGCCAATGGTGCGGCCCCAGCCACGCCGGCGGCGTCGACCGAGGCCAGTACTCCGGCAGCGGCCCCAGCGGCCCCTGCCACGCCGGGCACGTCCGGCGGCGACAAGGGCGGCACCTGATCCGGGCGCGGCTTTGACGCCGCACGCCAACAAGAATAACGGGAATCCGATGCGCAAATATTTCATCACCGGCCTGCTGGTCCTGGTCCCCCTGGTCATCACGGCCTGGGTGCTGAACCTGATCATCAGCACGCTGGACCAGTCGCTGCTGTTCGTGCCCGACGCCTGGCAACCACGCAGCATGTTCGGCATGGACGTGCCGGGTTTCGGCGCGGTGCTGACCCTGGCGATCGTGTTCCTGACCGGCCTCTTGACCAACAACCTGGTCGGTAAGTACATCGTGCGCCTGGGCGAACGCCTGCTCAAGCGGGTGCCCGTGGTCAGCTCGCTGTACGGCAGCGTCAAGCAGGTGTCGGACACGCTGTTCTCGCCGTCGGGCAATGCCTTCCGCCAGGCGGTGCTGGTGCCGTATCCGCATGCCGATTCGTACACCATCGCTTTCCTTACCGGCGCGCCGGGAGGCGAAGTGGCGGCGCACCTGGGCGGCGACTACGTCAGCGTCTACGTACCGACCACCCCGAACCCGACCTCCGGCTTTTTCCTGATGATGGAACGCAGTCGCGTGAAAGAGCTGGACATGACGGTCGATGCGGCATTGAAGTACATCGTCTCGATGGGCGTGGTCGCGCCGGTCGACACAACGACCGGCGCGCCGGCCACGGCGATCAAGTAATACCGAATCAACGAATAGTGGCCGCCTTCGATGGCGGCGCGAGCAATCAACCAACCTGGAACGAAAACTATGTCCACCATGCGTACCAACTACTGCGGCCTCGTGACCGAGGAACTGCTGGGCCAAACCGTCAGCCTGTGCGGCTGGGTGCACCGCCGCCGTGACCACGGCGGTGTGATCTTCATCGACCTGCGCGACCGCGAAGGCCTGGTGCAGGTGGTCTGCCATCCGGACAATGCCGCCGTCTTCAAGGCCGCCGAACACGTGCGCAACGAGTACTGCCTGCGCATCGTCGGCACCGTGACCAACCGCCTCGAAGGCACGGTCAACAACAACCTGAAGTCGGGCAAGATCGAAATCAACGCCAGCGAAGTCGAAGTGCTCAACGCCTCGGTGCCGGTGCCGTTCCAGCTGGACGACGACAACCTGTCGGAAACCACCCGCCTGACCCACCGCGTGCTCGACCTGCGCCGCGGCCAGATGCAGCACAACCTGAAGCTGCGTTATAAAGTCTCGATGGAAGTGCGCAAGTACCTGGACAACCTGGGCTTCATCGACATCGAAACCCCGATGCTGACCAAGTCGACCCCGGAAGGCGCGCGCGACTACCTGGTGCCGTCGCGCGTCAACGCCGGCAACTTCTTCGCGCTGCCGCAGTCGCCGCAGCTTTTCAAGCAGCTCTTGATGGTCGCCAACTTCGACCGCTACTACCAGATCACCAAGTGCTTCCGCGACGAAGACCTGCGCGCCGACCGCCAGCCTGAATTCACCCAGATCGACTGCGAGACCTCGTTCCTGACCGAACAGGAGATCCGCGACCTGTTCGAAGAGATGATGCGCGTCGTGTTCCGCAACACCACCGGCATCGAGCTGCCGAACCCGTTCCCGGTGATGGACTTCGCCACCGCCATGGGCACCTATGGTTCGGACAAGCCGGACATGCGCGTCAAGCTGCAGTTCACCGAACTGACCGAACTGATGAAGTCGGTCGAGTTCAAGGTGTTCAACAGCGCGGCAAACATGCCGAACGGCCGCGTGGTCGGCATGCGCGTGCCGCAGGGCGGGTCGATGCCGCGTTCGGAGATCGACGCCTACACCCAGTTCGTCGCGATCTACGGCGCCAAGGGCCTGGCCTACATCAAGGTCAACGAGAAGGCGAAAGGCCGTGACGGCCTGCAGTCGCCGATCGTCAAGAACCTGTCGGACGAAGTCCTGGCCCAGATCCTGGAACTGACGGGCGCGCAAGACGGCGACCTGATCTTCTTCGGCGCCGACAAGGCCAAGGTCGTCAACGACGCCATCGGCGCGCTGCGCGTCAAGATCGGCCACTCGGAATTCGGCAAGAAGGCCGGCCTGTTCGACGACGTCTGGGCGCCGCTGTGGGTGATCGACTTCCCGATGTTCGAATACGACGAAGACGGCGACCGCTGGACCGCGACCCATCACCCGTTCACCGCACCGAAGGACGGCCATGAAGACATGCTCGAGACCAACCCTGGCGCCTGCATCGCCAAGGCCTACGACATGGTCCTGAACGGCTGGGAACTGGGCGGCGGTTCGATCCGTATCCACCGCGAAGAAGTCCAGAGCAAGGTGTTCCGCGCGCTGAAGATCGATGCCGAAGAAGCGCAGCTGAAGTTCGGCTTCCTGCTCGACGCGCTGCAGTACGGCGCGCCGCCGCATGGTGGCCTGGCCTTCGGCCTGGATCGCCTGATCACGCTGATGACCGGCTCCGAATCGATCCGCGACGTGATCGCCTTCCCGAAAACCCAGCGCGCGCAGTGCCTGCTGACCAACGCGCCGTCGGAAGTCGACGAGAAGCAGCTCAAGGAACTGCATATTCGTCTGCGTAACGAGCCTAAAGTCGCCTAACAGCGCGTAGGGTGGACGGCTGCGCCGTCCACGCGTCCAAGTGACGCGTGGATGGCCGCCCGCGCCATCCCAAGCCATGAAACCCTACAAGATCCCGGAATCGGTCCTGGTCGTGATCCACACTTCCGATATGGAAGTGCTGGTGCTCGAGCGCGCCGACCGGCCGGGCTTCTGGCAATCGGTCACCGGCTCGCTCGACGCGCCCGACGAACCTTTGGCGACCACCGCTGCGCGTGAACTGTTCGAAGAGACCGGCATCGTGGCCGATGGCGAACGCATCCGCCTGCGCGACTGGCAGCTCTCGAACGTCTACGAAATCTATCCCGTCTGGCGTCACCGCTACGCCTCCGGCGTGACCCACAATACCGAGCACGTGTTCTCGGTCTGCGTGCCGCGCGACATCCCCATCCTCCTCAGCCCGCGCGAACACCTGCGCCATGCCTGGCTGCCGCATCTGGAAGCGGCGGACCGCTGCTTCTCGTCGTCCAACGCCGAAGCCATCCTGCAACTTCCCCGCAAAATCGATTAAAAATTGCGAACAGCAAACAAAATTGCCTTAAAGCAGTTTATTTTCCGAAAATCAGCATTGAAATGTGGCATGCCTACGCAATAAAATGACGTTTTTTAACAAAAGTACGTAGGTACTTTTTCCAAAAAATGGTCTGTGCGTCGCCGCGCATATGAGGTCGATCAAACGCAATCTCCCCTATGAAAATACATTTGATTACAGTTGATTTGTTCTTTTCATAACAGGAGGAAATTTTGCAGTATTGCATTTGCACAAAAGGATCAACGTTTGACAGCTGTATTTGCGTCGACTAAGGTCAACGGTTCACCCATGGTGAATTTTTGATGTGCAACTTTTAAGTGGATGATTCTGGGAGATAAAATGGATAACCTCGAACTGAATAGCGACAAGAAAGTTAAGGCAATTACCCTAGGGGACGACTGCATCTATATCGACCTCTTCGACGGCCTGCGCCTGAGCGGTCCGCTGGCGCCGCGCCAGGAAAAGCCGGGCGTGCAAGAACGTCGTCCGCGCCGCATGATCGTGTCGGGGCATGAAGCTGTGTACGACACGGCGCTGGCGCTTGCCTGAATATCAGATTGTCAGATTCAGTAAGAGCGCGACGGCATCTGGCCGACCGCCGCGCTCCGCGCTCCAGCCCCACGCGGTGAAGCGCACGATTGGGCCCGTTTCACGAGAACGGCGGTCCGATCCGGGTAGAATGTTCCCATGAAAATCCGTGTAGCCACCTACAACATTCATAAGGGCGTTTCGTCCCTCCGCAGCACGCCACGCGTGATCGCGCTCAAGAAAGCCATCGCCGAATTCGACGCCAACGTCGTCTTCCTGCAAGAGGTGCAAGGGCGGCACGACCGCTTCCAGGCGCGCTTCGGCAATCAAGACCGCGGCCATCGTCACTGGCCCGAGACGGCCCAGTACGATTACTTCGCTCCGGACGCCCACCACACCGCCTATGGGATGAATGCGGTCTATGACCACGGCCACCACGGCAATGCGCTGCTGAGCTGCTGGCCGATCGAGAATTCGCACAACCACGACGTCTCCGACCATGCCTACGAGCAGCGCGGCATCCTGCACTGCATCCTGGGCGCGCCCGAATGCCGCGTGCACTGCTATGTGGTCCACCTGGGCCTGTTCGAGGGCAGCCGTGGCCGCCAGACCGCCTCGCTGATCGAGGCTGTCAATGCTTCTGCGAAACCTGACGAGCCGGTGATCATCGCCGGCGACTTCAACGACTGGCGCAACACCCTCAGCGACAAGCTGCGCAACGCCCTGGGCGTCAAGGAAGTATTCGACGAACTGGGGCCGCGCTCGCCGATGGGCGATATGGTGCGCAGCTGGGCCGGCCGCCAGCCGCGCCTGGCGCCGGCCCGCACCTTCCCGGCCATGCTGCCGTGGTTCAGGCTCGATCGCATCTATGTGCGCGGCTTCAAGGTCAATAACGCCAAGGTGATGCATGGTCCCTTGTGGGCCAAGCTGTCCGATCACGCGCCGATCGTGGCCGAGCTCGAACTTACACAAGGGCCATGCGCAGTCTGACCTTTGTCGACAACAATGACATCGCGCTGCTGCAGAGCGGCATTGCTTTCTTCCCGGCGCTGATCGAAGCGCTCGACGCCGCCCAGCACGAGGTCTTGTTCGAGACATATATCTTCGCTGAGGACGAGACCGGCGCCGCCGTGCGCGACGCCCTGGCGCGCGCCGCGCGACGCGGTGTGAAGGTGAGGGTGCTGGTCGACTGGTTCGGCACCGGCCACCGCTGCTGCGGCCGGCTTGGCCCCACGCTCCTGGAAGCCGGCGCCCAGTACCGCGTCTTCAATCCCTGGTGCCGGCGCGGCATCGCCCGTTCGCACCGCAAGATCGCCGTGATCGACCGCGAAGTCGCTTTCGTGGGCGGCATCAACGTCAACGACGACTGGCTGTGCGACCACGCCGACGGCCATCGCCTGCCGGCGCCGCGCTGGGATTTCTCGGTGCGCGTGCGCGGGCCGCTGGTGGCCCAGATCCATCACGAGGCGCAAGTCCAGTGGGCCCGCAGCGGCCGCCTGCGGCTGCGCAAGCGCCTCCAGTTGTTCCGCGAGATGCGCAATCAACCCATTCCCTCTTGCGAAAGCCCGGCCCGGGCCGCATTTGTGGTGCGTGACAACCTGAGAAACCGGACCACGATCCAGAAAGCCTACCTGCAAGCGCTGGGGCATGCGCGCCACAGCGTGCTGCTGGCGACGCCATACTTCGCGCCGGGCCGCAAGTTCCGCAAGGCGCTGGCGCATGCCGCGCGGCGCGGCGTGCAGGTGACGCTCCTGATCGGGGTGGGAGAGTTCAAGATCCAGGATGCGGTCGCGCATTCCTTCTATCCCAAGCTGCTGGCCGACGGCGTGCGGGTGGTCGAATACCGCAAGACCCAGCTGCATGCCAAGGTGGCGGTGGTCGACGACGACTGGGCCACGGTCGGTTCCAGCAACTGCGATGGCCTGTCGCTGTTCCTGAACCAGGAGGCCAATGTGGTGGTGAGCGATCCGGTGTTCGCCGCCACCATGCGCGCTCACATCGAGCGCGGCATTGCTGATGGCAAGGAGGTCTGCCCGCAGGAATTCGCCCACACCGGCTGGCTGCGCCGCGCCACCTATGGCTTGGCGTATATGGCCTACAAGCTGGTGATGCGGGTGGTTACGTTCGGCTATACCTAGGGTTACTGGAAAGAGAAAATGGAAAAAGAGAACGTACGAATCGACAAATGGCTGTGGGCGGCGCGCTTCTTCAAGACCCGCTCGCTGGCCCAGGACGCGGTGGAGCGCGGCCGGGTGCGCATTGGCGGGGAGCCGGTCAAGCCGGCGCGCGCCGTCAAGATGAATGACAAGATCCTGATCGACAACGGTTCCGATCGCTGGGAAGTGATCGTGGCCGCAATCTCTGGCGCGCGCGGCCCGGCGCCGGTGGCGCGCACCCTGTATTTCGAGACCGACGAGAGCATCGCGCGGCGCGAGAACGACAAGGCGGCGCGCCGCCTGTACCCCGAGCCGAGCATGGAGATCAAGGGCCGGCCGACCAAGCGCGACCGGCGCGCGATGGAGCGCGTCGGCGAGGAGTGACGACGGCGCAATGCCCCCCCGTCAACGGGATATCCCGATCTGCCAAAATGCTGTACCTTTATGGCTGAAACAACAAACTTCCATTCGTCACCTGCGGTAGCGGATGGAAGCGCCTCACTGTGCTATCTCCCGGCACCGATCGTTGTCTTGCATCAATAGAACGCCACCTCTAAGTTCCCGTTTGACATTCCTCGGCTGATAGATAATAGTACGAGCGTTCGGATTTTTTTCGATTCAGGGGCAGCCATCAGTACTTCAGCAAAATTCATGCGCAAGGGCGAACAGACGCGAGCCGCAATTCTCGACGTCGCGCTCGAGCTCGCCAGCCGCAATGGCCTCGAAGGCTTGACCATCGGCCTGTTGGCCGACCGGATGAGCATGAGCAAATCGGGTGTATTCGCCCACTTCGGCTCACGCGAAGACCTGCAGCTCGAGGTGGTCAAGCTCTATCACCACCGTTTCGAGCAAGAGGTCTTTTTCCCGAGCATCACCGAAGCGCGCGGCCTGCCGCGCCTGGTGGCGATGTACACGCGCTGGGTCAAGCGCGTCTCGGTCGAGATCGCATCGGGCTGCATCTATATCAGCGGCGCGGTCGAATACGACGACCGCGAGGGCCCGATCCGCGAGCAGCTGGTGTCGATGGTGCGCGCCTGGCAGGAAGCGCTGCTGCGCAGCGTGCAGCAGGCGGTCGAGATCGGCCATCTGCGCCGCGACCTGGACCCCGAGCAGCTGGTATTCGAGATGCACGGCCTGATCCTGGCCCTGCACCACGATGCGCGCTTCCTGCGCAACCCGGGCGCGGTCGAACGCGCGCGGGCCGCCTTCGAGCGCCTGGTCGAGAATTACCGCAATCCCCAACTACCGCAAGACCATCAGGCGGCTTGAAGCCGCCTGCCACGTCCAACATCTTTACCCTTGTTCAGGAGATAACCATGGGTCAGTACGTCGCGCCAATCCGGGATATGCAGTTCGTTCTGCATGAATTCCTCAACGTCACCGAAGAATTCAAGAGTCTGCCGAAGTACTCGGAGATCGATGCCGACATCATCAACCAGGTGCTCGAAGAAGGCGCGAAGTTCACGCAAGAGGTGCTGTTCCCGCTGAACCACTCGGGCGACCGCGAAGGCTGCCATTTCAACGCCGCAGATAAAACCGTCACGACCCCGAAGGGCTTCAAGGAAGCGTATAAACAGTACGTCGAAGGCGGCTGGGCGGCGCTGGCGTGCGATCCTGAATACGGCGGCCAGGGCCTGCCGATCACCCTGAACAACTCGTTCTACGAGATGCTCAATTCGTCGAACCAGGCCTGGTCGATGTATCCCGGCCTGTCGCACGGCGCCTACGAGTGCCTGCTGGAGCACGGCACCGACGACCAGAAACGCCTGTACCTGCCAAAACTGGTCTCGGGCGAGTGGACCGGCACCATGTGCCTGACCGAAGCGCACTGCGGCACCGACCTGGGCCTCTTGCGTTCGAAAGCCGAGCCGCAGGCGGATGGCACCTACCTGATCACCGGCTCCAAGATCTTCATCTCGGCCGGCGAACACGACATCTCCGAGAACATCATCCACCTGGTGCTGGCGCGCCTGCCGGACGCCCCGGAAGGCTCGAAAGGCATCTCGCTGTTCCTGGTGCCGAAGTTCCTGCCACAAGAAGACGGCTCGCTGGGCGAACGCAATGGCATCGCCTGCGGCGCCATCGAAGAAAAAATGGGCATCCACGGCAACTCGACCTGCCAGATGAACCTGGACAGCGCGCGCGGCACCCTGATCGGCCAGCCGCACAAGGGCCTGCAGGCGATGTTCGTGTTCATGAACGCGGCCCGCCTGGGCGTGGGCATGCAGTCGCTGGGCCTGACCGAAGTCGCCTACCAGAACGCGCTGGCTTATGCCAAGGACCGCATCCAGATGCGCAGCCTGTCGGGCCCGAAGGCGCCGGATAAACCAGCCGACCCGATCATTGTGCACCCGGACGTGCGCCGCATGCTGCTCACGGCGAAAGCCTATGCCGAAGGCGCGCGCGCTTTCTCGTCGTACGTCGCGCTGCAGATCGACCGTGAGCTGAACCACACCGACGAAGACGTGCGCAAGGAAGCGGCCGACGAAGTGGCCCTGCTGACCCCGATCATCAAGGCATTCATCACCGACAACGGCTGGATCGCGACCTCGGAAGCGATGCAGGTGTACGGCGGCCACGGCTACATCGCCGAATGGGGCATGGAGCAGTACGTGCGCGACGCCCGCATCAATATGATCTACGAAGGCACCAACACCATCCAGTCGCTGGATCTGTTGGGCCGCAAGATCCTGATGGACAACGGTGCCAAACTGCGCAAGTTCGGCGAGAAGATCAAGACGTTCGTGGAAGACAACGGCCTGGACGAGCAACTGTCCGAGTTCGTGACGCCACTGGGCGAGCTGGGTGACAAGGTCACCAAGCTGACGATGGAAATCGGCATGAAGGCCTTCCAGAACCCGGACGAAGTGGGCGCCGCCGCCGTGCCTTACCTGCGCGTGGCCGGACACCTGGTGTACAGCTACCTGTTCGCGCAACAGGCCAAGATCGCCCTGGCCAAGCTCGATTCGGGCGACAAGTTCTACGAAGCCAAGCTGGCGACGATCCGCTTCTACTTCGCCCGCCTGTATCCGGAAACCGCGATGCTGATTCGTCAGGCACGTTCGGGCGCCGCGAATCTGACGGCGCTGGATGCTGAGCTGTTCTAACCACTACACGTCGCACCGTCGTTCCCGCGCAGGCGGGAACCTAAGTTTGCTAGCGCTGCCACAGAACTAAGAACTTGGGTTCCCGCCTCCGCGGGAACGACGAGCCAACCAAGGAATAAGGAATACACATGTCCAATTTCATCGTCAAGAAAGTCGCCGTGCTGGGCGCCGGCGTGATGGGTGCGCAGATCGCTGCGCACTGCGTGAACGCCAAGGTGCCGGTCGTGCTGTTCGACCTGCCGGCCAAGGAGGGTGCTAAAAATGGCATCGTCCTGCGCGCCATCGAGAATCTGAAAAAACTGTCGCCGGCCCCGCTGGGCAACAAGGACGACGCGGCCCTGATCGAAGTGGCCAACTACGAGGACAACCTCGACGTGCTGGCCGGCTGCGACCTGATCATCGAAGCCATCGCCGAGCGCATGGACTGGAAACACGACCTGTACGCCAAGGTCGCGCCGCACATCGCGCCGCATGCGATCTTCGCCTCGAACACCTCGGGCCTGTCGATCAACAAGCTGGCCGAAGGCTTCGACAGCGAACTGAAGGCGCGCTTCTGCGGCGTGCACTTCTTCAACCCGCCGCGTTATATGCACTTGGTGGAACTGATCCCGACGACCGGCACCCGCCCTGAAATCCTGGACCAGCTCGAAACCTTCCTGACCTCGACCCTGGGCAAGGGCGTCGTGCGCGCGAAAGACACGCCGAACTTCATCGCCAACCGCGTCGGCATCTTCGGCATGCTGGCCACCATCGTCGAAGCCGAGAAGTTCGGCCTGTCGGTGGACGTGGTCGATGACCTGACCGGCGCCAAGCTCGGTCGCGCCAAGTCGGGCACCTTCCGCACCGCGGACGTGGTCGGCCTGGACACCATGGGCCATGTGATCAAGACCATGCAAGATAATTTGAAGGACGATCCGTTCTTCAATGTCTACAAGACGCCGGACATCCTGGCCAAGCTGATCGAGAAGGGCGCGCTGGGCCAGAAGACCGGCGCCGGCTTCTACAAGAAGGTCGGCAAGGAGATCCAGCGCCTGGACTTCGCCACCGGTGAATACGTCGCCGGCGGCGCGAAAGCCGCCGACATCGTCGGCCGGATCCTGAAAGAAAAAGACCCGGTCAAGAAGTTCAAGGCCATGCGCGATTCGACCAATCCGCAGGCGCAATTCCTGTGGGCGATCTTCCGCGACGCCTTCCACTACATCGCCTTCCACCTCGATACCATCGCCGACAATGCGCGCGACATCGACTTCGCGATGCGCTGGGGCTTCGGCTGGAGCGTCGGTCCGTTCGAGACCTGGCAAGCCGCCGGCTGGACCCAGATCGCGCAGTGGGTGAAGGAAGACATCGAAGCGGGCAAGGCCCTCTCCGATGCGCCGCTGCCGGCCTGGGTGTTCGAAGGCACCGTGGCAGAGAAGGGCGTGCACACTCCTGAAGGTTCGTACTCGGCCACCAGGAACGCCTACGTGCCGCTGTCGGACCTGCCGGTCTACAAGCGCCAGCAGTTCCGCGCGCCGGTGGTCGGCTCGACCACGCTGGACGCAAAAACTGCCGGCACCACCGTGTTCGAAGACGACTCGGTGCGCCTGTGGCACTCGGACGACGAGATCCTGGTCATCTCGCTCAAGACCAAGATGCACGTCATCGGCGATGGCGTCATCAAGGGCATCCAGCGCGCGCTGAAGGAAGCCGAGCAAGGCTTCAAGGGCATCGTGATCTGGAATACCGACGCGGCCGAAGGCGGCGCGTTCTCGGCCGGCGCCGACCTGCAATCGGCCCTGCCGGCCTTCATGGCCGGCGGCGCGAAGGCGATGGAGCCGATCGTGCGCGAGCTGCAGGACACCTTCATGGCGATGAAGTATTCGAACATCCCGGTCGTCGCGGCCGTGGCCGGCCTGGCGCTGGGCGGCGGCTGCGAGCTGGCGCTGCATGCGTCCAAGCGCGTGGCCTCGATCGAGTCGTATATCGGCCTGGTCGAAGTGGGCGTGGGCCTGGTGCCGGCCGGCGGCGGCCTGAAGGAAGCGGCGCTGCGTGCGGCCAATGAAGCCAAGGGCAACGACATCCTGCAATTCCTGAAGAACGGCTTCATGAACGCGGCCACCGCGCAAGTGTCGAAGTCGGCGCTGGAAGCCAAGGCCATGGGTTACCTGAAGGAAGACGACGTCATCGTCTTCAACGCGTATGAACTGCTGCACGTGGCGAAGACCACCGCGCGCGCCATGTCCGACGCCGGTTACCGCGCCCCGGCGCGCCGCACCTTCCCGGTCACCGGCCGTTACGGCTGGGGCACCATCCGCGGCCAGATGGTCAATATGCGCGACGGCGGCTTCATCTCGGCCTATGACTACCACCTGGGCGACACCATCGCCGAAATCGTCACCGGTGGCGACATCGACCAGGGCAGCGTGGTGAGCGAACAGTGGATCCTCGACCTGGAACGCCGTGCCTTCGTGGCCCTGCTGAACAATCCGAAGACCCAGGAACGCATCATGGGCATGATGCAGACCGGTAAGCCAGTCCGCAACTAAGCGCCGACAGAACAGGACACTGACATGAGCAAACAACTTCAAGACGCATACATCGTCGCAGCGACCCGTACCCCGATCGGCAAGGCGCCGCGCGGCATGTTCAACAAGACCCGCCCGGACGACCTGCTGGTGCACGCCATCCGCGGCGCCATGGCCGCCGTGCCGAACCTGGACCCGGCCCTGATCGTCGACGCCATCATCGGCTGCTCGTTCCCGGAAGCCGAGCAGGGCTTCAACGTGGCGCGTAACGCCGTCGTGCTGGCCGGGCTGCCGAATACCGTGGGCGGCGTCACCGTCAACCGCTACTGCGCCTCGGGCATCACCGCCCTGGCGATGGCGGCCGACCGCATCCGCGTGGGCGAAGCCGACGTAATGATCGCCGGCGGCGTCGAATCGATGTCGATGGTGCCGATGATGGGCCACCATCCCTCCATTAACATGGAGACGTTCAGGGACGAGAACGTGGGCCTGGCCTACGGCATGGGCCTGACCGCCGAGAACGTGGCCAACCAGTGGAAGATCTCGCGCGAAGACCAGGACGCCTTCGGCCTGGAATCGCACCGCCGCGCCATCGCCGCCCAGCAGGCCGGCTACTTCAAGGACGAGATCACCCCGGTCGAGATCATCACCCGCACGCCGAACCTGGCGACCGGCGAGATCAGCGTCAAGAAACGCCTGGTCGACAGCGACGAAGGCCCGCGCGCCGACGCCAGCCCGGAAGGCATGGCCAAGCTCAAGCCCGTGTTCGCGGCCAAGGGTTCGGTCACCGCCGCGACCTCGTCGCAGATGTCGGACGGCGCCGGTGCGCTGATCGTCGTCAGCGAAAAGATCCTGAAGGAGCACAACCTGACCCCGCTGGCCAAGTTCTCCTCGTTCGCCGTGCGCGGCGTGCCGCCGGAAATCATGGGCATCGGCCCGAAGGTGGCGATCCCCGCCGCGCTGGCCGCCGCCGGCATCACGCAAGACCAGCTGGACTGGATCGAGCTGAACGAAGCCTTCGCCGCCCAGGCGCTGGCCGTGATCCGCGACCTGGGCCTGGACACCAGCAAGGTCAACCCGATGGGCGGCGCGATCGCCCTGGGCCACCCGCTGGGCGCCACCGGCGCGATCCGCGCTGCGACCGTCGTGCATGCACTGCGCCGTAACAACCTGAAGTACGGCATGGTGACGATGTGCGTCGGCGCCGGCATGGGCGCCGCGGGCATCATCGAGCGCGTCTAAAGACATGGCGGCGCGTGGCAGCGCCGCCGCATTTCAAGCGTGGGCGGGAAATCCAAGCACCGTACGTCAATGCCGCGAGCGTGACGTGGGGTGGGCGGGTCTCCCGCCCACGCGTCCAATCGGCCCATGAACAATTCTGGAGACAACACCATGAGCATCCGCCTCACCAAAGCCGACGGCATCCTCACCATCGAATTCAACCGCGTCGAACGCAAGAACGCGATCACCGGCGCGATGTACCAGGCCATGGCCGACGCGCTGCGCGAGGCCGAACAGGACGCCGCGGTGCGCGCCATCCTGATCACCGGCCAACCCGAGATCTTCACCGCCGGGAACGACCTCGACGACTTCCTGAACAACGTCGGCGAAGGCGCGATGACGGCCGAGCGTCCCGTATTCCAGTTCATGACGGCGCTCGAAGGCGCGACGAAACCAGTGGTGGCGGCCGTGGCCGGCGCGGCGGTCGGCATCGGCACCACGCTCTTGATGCACTGCGACCTGGTCTACGCCGCAGACAACGCCAGGTTTTCGATGCCGTTCACCCAGCTCGGCCTGTGCCCGGAGTTCGCCTCGTCGCTGCTGGTGGCCCAATCGGCGGGCTATACCCGCGCCGCCGAGAAGCTGCTGCTGGGCGAGCCGTTCGTGGCCCAGGAAGCGCTGGAGATGGGCATCGTGGCCCGTGTGCTGCCGGATGCCGAACTGCTGTTCTTCGCGCAAGGCCAGGCCGCCAAGCTGGCCAAGCTGCCGCCCGCATCGATCCGCACCACCAAGGCGCTGATGAAGCGCGCGCGCGGCACGCTGGTGAAAGAGACGATCGCGGCCGAGAACGAGCGTTTCAGCGCCATGCTGACCGGCGCCGAAGCGAAGGAGGCGTTCACCGCCTTCTTCGAGAAGCGCAAGCCCGATTTCAGCAAGTTCGATTGATCTGTCTTGAAGAGGGGCCGACTGCGTGATGGTGAAAGCTTCGTCGACGTGTTCGAGCAAGGTGCTTGATTCAAACAGGCAAAGATGAGCCATGGGTAACACTACAGCGCTGCGCAGGGAATTGAAGAAGCGTTTCTATCCGTTCGCTGCCGATCAAAATTTTGAGATCGATAGGACTTCCAGCCCTTTCAGCATCGACTTCCGTCGCATCACTGCTGAAGGTGTCGATGTATTCGACATTCAATGGGAGAAGTCCGGTAGCCCACGCTTCGTCGTAAATTTCGGGCATTGCCCATCAGGTGGTGTGATTCATTTTGGCGAGCAGATAGCGCCCGAAAAGGTATTGTCGTACATGGGGTCATCGTCCGGCCGCTTGCAACCAGGGAAAGGTTCTACGACAAGATCCTGGTTCTGTCAGGACCGTTCATTTTTTCATCGCGTCGTGCTTCGACAAACGCCCCGTCCGGCTGCTGCTGTCGTGGATGAACTGTTGTCGCTCTTTCCGGAGTTGCTGGAGTGGTTCATCCACCGGCGCCTGGGTCCGCACATGGTCATGGCCAACAATTCATGGCGAAAGCGGTCTGCCGCCATGGGTTAGCAATCGCCGCATGCGATGCCTCAAGCAGTATTTCCTTAAGTTTTGTTCGGGCCTTCCGATATTGTCGATATGATCAACGAATAGGGAAGCGGACATGAGCCTGAGCATCTCCAGCGTCGGCCCGCAGGGAGCGACCCTCCCTGCGGCCAGGGTAAAACCCACAGCTGCCGAAGCACGACAAGAGACGGACACCCCGGCCCAGGACAAAGTGACCCTGAGCGGACGACAGGCCGAGCCGCTGACCTATGGCAGCAAAGGCGGCAAGGTGACCCAGTCTGAGCTTGCCGGCATGATCGAGGAATCCGACCGCAAGGCCCAGCAAGTCATGGACCTGATCCGCCCACTGGTCGAGCAGCAGGGTCTCAACTTCGCCAAGGTGGTGAGCGGAGAGCAGCAACTGCAGGCGGATCCCGAAACCATCGAAGCGGCCAGGGCGGCCATCGCGGATGGCGGCGAATTGAGCGTGGAGAAGACTTCCGAGCGCATCCTGGGTTTTGCCAAGGCAATGATCGGCGCCGATCCATCCAAAATGGACGCCATTCGCGCTGCAGTCGAAAAAGGCTTCCAGCAAGCGCAGGACATGCTGGGGGGCAGCTTGCCCGAAATCAGCCAGAAAACCCTGGCTGCGGTGCAGGCCGGCTTCGATCAATGGCAGAAGGACGGCATCCCGGCGGACTAAGACGCCTCACGCGGTGGCTTGAGGCTCTTGCTGTAAAAACCCGACGGGTCGAAACAACAGACCCGCTTCTTGCCGGCCGCCAGCATGTCGCCGGCGTCGGCGACCCGGCTGGCACGGGTCTTGGCCTGCCTGGCCGATTCGATCCAGTGGACCCAGTCGATGCGGGCGATGGTGGTGGTGGCGTGCCAGGTCGCCCTGGCTGGCGGCGATGTGTCGAGTACCTCGTCCAACTCGGGCGGGACCAGTGGTTCCTGCTCGCTCGGTGCTGGGGCAACGTCGAACGTGACGGTATCCCCGATCGCCACACCTGCCTCGGTCATCAGCGTGGCCGGCACCTTGAACCAGTGACTCAATTGGCCGTCGGGCTCCAGCGTGGCCTGGAATGGGTGGCCGTTGAGTGTGCCTTGCATGCTTGTCCTGCCGCGCCGCGGGAATACCTCGCTGACCGGTTTCGGCAGGACGACGAAGGCCCAGCGATCGTTTTCCTGTACCTCGGCGGGGCGGCATAGCGCAGCTTCGAAGCTTGACTCGGCAATAGCAGCTTTCATTCCTGCCCCTCGTTGGCTCGACGATCAGTGGAGTGTAGAAAGCAAATTCAGTCGCTGTCAACGCATCGCCTGCTGACCAGCCAAGAACTCATACCTTGACTGTATCAATTAACGGACTATACTGGCTTGAGGTGCGTTAGTGGAGGTGATTGTGCGCTACAAGGATTTTCCAAAGCACGATTTCAGAAGGTGTTTGCTGGTACTCGTCACGCTGGAGAAACTCGGCGCACGCGCCACATTGCATTACACCGCACAAGCACTGGAATGCACACGCGCCGAGGTATTGCGCGCTATCGAGCTCGCGCAGCAACAGTTTTTTGTTGGGATCGACAAGAACGGTCCGGTCTATCGAATCACATCGTGGGGTGTGCTCGACCGGGGCGGTGTCGCCATGGCGCTTCGCCAGGTACCCGTGGACGATCGCCTTTCGCAGATTGTTGGGAAAGAGAGCATCGTATGGAACAGGGAAACTGAAGCCGATCTGGTCAATTCGCTTGCCGATGCAGTGGCAATGCGCAGATTGCCGAAATCGGGGCGGGAGGCCGACGTCTACCGATTGTCGGCACAGTTACTCAAGACAAGACACCGGGTAGCCGCTGATTTTCTCGACTCCGCGGCACGTCAGTTTCACTACCAGGCGCACACCGTGCCACGGCCGTTTCCTGATGTAGTCAAGGATGGCCTGGTCCGCGATATGCCTCGTTTGCGCAGTCTTCTCGAGAAGCGCATGGATGGCGTGCGGTCATGGTGAAACCAATCGAGTTTGCAACCCACACCGATCTGGCGAACGGACTGCGATCGCTGATCGTCGAACTTGAACAACGATTGAATTTGCGTGAGCCGCTGACGATGCTCATTGCCGGCGGAATGGCGATTCATTTGTACACGGCCGCGCGGACTACCACGGACGTCGACGCCGAGTTTTCAAAGCGAATCCTGTTGCCTGTCGACCTGGTTGTCGAGACGAAGGAGGGCAATATGCTGTACCTGGATGCCAGCTACAACAGTACTTTCGCATTAATGCATGAGGACTACCAGCAAGATGCCGTGCCGGTGCCGATTGGGACGGACATGATGAGAGTCTATGTGCTGAGTCCTCTCGACCTCATTGTCAGCAAGATCGCCAGATTGTCCGACCCGGATAAAGAAGACATCCAGAATATGATTCGTCGTTTTCATATCTCTGCTCAAGAGATCGAGAAACGTGCAGAGGAAGCGCTCGGAGGATATATCGGTAATACGGATTACTTGCGCATGAATCTGCGCGAGGTTGTGGCGATGGCCCGGCGGGACGGTTCGACAGGTCGTAGCCTGACAGACGCCTGAGTATCCGAGTCAAGCGATTCCCTGGGACGCGAACGACGACATTGCGCTGGCGATCGCGTCGAACGTCACGCGGCAGCCGGTATTCTGGCGCAGGTCCTCGTGCATCGTCACCCAGGTCTCGAGCGCTATCGACAATTCGCCGGGCAGGATGCGCACCAGGCGCGGCTCGCCTCGCGCCAGCGCGACCTGGCAGATGCCGATGCCGGCATCGGCGCGGATCAGGGCCAGTTGCGCCAGGTCGTTGTCGGTGCGTAGCGCGAGATTGGCATGCTGGAACTGTGGCCAATGCCGCAGCGCTTCGCGGATGAACGGCGTGCCGCAGTCGTAGCCGATCAACGTATGGCTGGCCAGGTCGGCGAGGCTGGCAGGTCCACCGCAGCGCGCCAGGTAGCCGCTGCCTGCATGCAGGCCCCACTCGATGATGCCGGTACGACGCGCGATGAGCTGCTCTTGCCTGGGGCGCGAGACGCGCACGGCGATATCGGCCTCGCGATGCAGCAGATTCTGTACCTGGTTGACCACGACCAGTTCGATCTTCAATTCGGGATAACGTTCGCGTAATGTCGCGATAACGGCCGGCATCACCTCGACACCGATCACCTCGCTCACGCTGACCCTGACGGTGCCCCGCACGCCGTGACCGAAACCGCTGGCCGTCCGCTCCAGCGTGGCGGCCATGCTCTCCATTGCGTAGGCGTGCGCCTGCAGTGCGAGCGCGGCTTTGGTCGGCAGAAAACCGGTCGGCGACCGCGTGAACAGCACCAGTCCCAGCGCGTCTTCGAGCGCCGCGACATGACGCCCGACCGTCGGCTTGGCCATGCTCAGCACGCGGGCAGCGCCTGACGGCGACCCTTCGCGCAGGACGTGGGAGCGGAACTCTAGTCACAATTCTGGTGTCTGAATCTACTTAAGCGTACATGAGAGAACACCATGGAAATGCTGAAGACCGGAGCGGCGGCGCGCCGGCTTGGTGTGACACCCAAGACGTTGCAACGCTGGGATCGTTGTGGCACGTTCTCTCCCTTAGCGCGTAGCCCAACTGGCCTACGCCTCTACAGCGAAACGCAGATTGCTGAGCGGATCGGATTGCAGTCACGCCCGGCTCCGTACCGGATCATCGCGTACTGTAGGGTGTCCAGCGCTGCGCAAAAGCCTGATTTGCGCAATCAGCGCCGGGTTCTTGAAGAATTTTGCACAGCCCGTGGGTTGGCAAATGTCGAGTTCATCGAAGAGATCGGCGGCGGGCTCAATTTCAAGCGCCCGCGTTTGCTCGACCTGACCGACGCGATCGGGCGAGGCGAGGTCCGCACCCTGCTGCTGGCGCACCGGGATCGCTTGACGCGCTTCGGGTACGATTGGTTCGAACACATCGCGCACGAACATGGCTGCGAGCTGCTTGTACTGAACCAGGAGCGCATGTCCCCTGAACAGGAAATGGTGCAAGACATGATGACCATCGTGCATTGCTTCTCAAGTCGTTTAGATGGACTGCGCAACTATCGCCGCCAGTTGGATGTTGCATTGAATAAGGACGCGCGCAATGCTGCTGTCACATCGCATCCGGCTTGAAGCCACGCCTGAGCAACGCGACTATTTCGCGCGAGCGGCGGGGACGGCGCGCAAGGTCTGGAACTGGGCGGTGGCCGAGTGGCAGCGGCAAATCGCGCTGGGCCAGCGGCCAGATGCCATGAAACTGAAAAAGCAGTTCAATGGGATCAAGTATGCCCATCCAGACTGGCTCGATGCCGAAGGCAGACCGTGGCTGCGAACAATCCACCGCGATGCGCATGCACAGCCTTTCGCGTACCTGGAGCGGGCTTGGCGCCGGTACTACGAACAACGGCAATTCGGCAAGAAAGCCTATCCACCGACTTTCAAAAAGAAAGGCCGCTGCCGCGACTCGTTTTATATTGCCAACGATAAGATTCATTTTGAGGGCGAGTGCGCCGTCCTGCCAAGGATTGGAGAGATTTTGCTCGCCGAGCTCCTGCGGTTCCCCGGCAAGATCATGGGCGCCTGCGTATCGCGCGAAGCCGACCATTGGTATCTGGCCGTGCAGGTCAAGCTGCCGGAGCAGCTGGCCCGCCTGCAGCGCCAGGGCGATGGTGTGGTCGGGGTCGATCTTGGCGTGAGCGCTGCGGCCGTTCTGTCCAATGGCGAGAAGATCGCGGCCCCACGGCCACTACGTGCAAGCCAGCGGCGCCTGCGCATCCGTTCGCGGCGCCATGCACGCAAGCTGAAAGCCGCGAAGGCCAGTGCAGGGATCACGGGCGCGATCCCGAAAGGTGTGCGCTTGCCGGTTTCACGCAACCGAAAAAGGATGCGCGTGCACTGGCGCGCCTGCATGCGCGCATCACTCATGTACGCACCGACTTCATCCATAAGCTCACGACTCGACTGTGCCGCGAAAACCAAGCGATAGCGATCGAGGACTTGAACGTGAGCGGCATGCTGGCCAACCATCGGCTGGCGCGGGCGATCGCTGACATTGGATTTTACGAGATCCGACGTCAGCTCCAGTACAAGTCGCAACGTTACGACACGATCCTGGTGCTGGCCGATCGCTGGTATCCGTCCAGTAAACTGTGTTCGACATGCAGCGTGCATTACACCGGGTTGAAACTCGGTGAGCGTCACTGGACTTGCGCCTGCGGAGGCCGTCACGACCGTGATGTGAACGCCGCAATCAATCTACAACGGCTCGCCACCGGCGCCCTCGTGGCGCGAACGGCGCTACCCGAGGCGAGTCGTACGGCAACGTATGGCACTGCTGCTGGAGCGGTTCCGGCGGCAGGCGGGAAAGTCACGCCTGTCAGGTACGAGCACGGTCAACAGGACGGCTCGGGGCAGGAAGAGAACGGTGTGCACGTGTGCGCACCTTTTCGATAGCAGGCAACGATGGATACGAAAAACGCTCCCGCCGTGCTGGAGGCTTGCTCTGCTCGATCATCGTTCTGTCGCTGCCAACCGGGGTGGGCGTGGCGTTCATCGCGCTGACATCGGCGCTGTTCTGACGCCTGGCGGCGCTGCGCGGCGCTGCACCAAAACCACGTCAGCGCGCCTGCGTGACGTGCGCCTCGCGCAGCGGCCTCCAGCCCAGCCGCGCCTGGATGGCGCGCCGGTTGCAGGTGTCGATATGGGCCGGCGTGCGGCGGATATAGTCTTCGGCGGCCGCGCGCTGTTCGCCGCTGCGGCTGTCCAGCCATCGAACGGCTTCGTCGGCCGTCGGCACGCGGCCATTCTCGCCGTCGAACTTGGGCGGCACGGCGGTCCAGACCGCGGCGTCGATGCGCCTGGCGCGCAGCCATGCTGCAATGCGCGGATCTTCGCGCGCGCCGTCGCGGGCAGGGATGCTGCCGATCCATTCGGGCCGCTCCGGCGCAATCTTCTCGCGTGCGCTCACCATGGCGCGGGCTTCGTCCAGATCGCCGGTGGCGACATAGGCCCAGTAGGTCGGCGCCAGGCGCGCGCTTTCGCACAGCACCAGCGCCAGCTCGGGACTGTCGTCGCTCTGGCGCGCGAATTCGAGGGGAAGCGGCGGACCGCCGGGATGCCAGCCTGAAGCCAGCTTCAAACCCTGGGGCTTCCACAGCAGCGAGCCCCAGGCGATACAGACGATGTTCATGAATGGATAGCCTGGCAATCAAAACCCCAGTCTAGCCCGTCATGCGAAAGCGGCGAGCACGGCTATGAAGCCGCACTCACGACATCAGTCTTCCTTGTTGTCCTTGCTGGCCGCGGCGCCGAACAGGCGGTCCTTGGCCGACAGCAGCTTCTGCACCTTGGAACCCATCTTCATCAGCTGCGACATCGATTCGGGCGACAGGCGCTGCAGGTCGTCGAACCAGTTATTGGCCAGGTCGACCAGCTCATGCATCTCGCGCATGCGCTCCTGCGCGAACTGGTCTTCGGGGCTCTTGGCGGTGGCCAGCAGCGACTCGCGCAGCACTGACAGGGTCGGCGCCACTTCGCGGCGGCGGCGTTCGGCCGCGACCACGCGGAAGATTTCCCAGACGTCGCCGAGCGAGGTGAAATATTCGCGCCGGTCGCCGGGGATGCGCGACAGGCGCACCAGGCCCCAGGACTGCAGTTCCTTGAGGCCGATGCTGACGTTGGAGCGTGAAATGCCGAGCTTTTCGCCGATGTCGTCGGCGTGCAGCTGTTCCTCGGTGACGAAGAGCAGGGCGTAGATCTGCCCCACCGTGCGGTTGATGCCCCAGCGGCTGCCCATTTCACCGAAGTGACTGACAAAGGTTTGGACGAGTGGCGTCATGTTGAGAACTTTTCGATGCTTTTGAAAGGTGGATTATCCCACGGTCCTCAGACACGCACACGGACTGGCTCACCATCGTGGTGCGGCGAACTGTTAATACATGAGTAATTCCCGACCAAGTCACTCTCCTTTTCAGACAAACTTGAAGTTTCAGTGCATAATTTCACTAACTTCTGAAAATTCAGAATGTTTAGAAAGTTTGGCCTAAGTTAAAGATAACGTAGATCAAGGCATCGGCTTCACCGCTGGACTGAACACCATGAACGCGCAACGCAACCGCTCCATCATCCTCTGGCTCGCCACCCTCGCGATCCTGTGGGGCATGCTTGCTCCTTCACTGGCCTCGCACCCGGCGCACCAGGGCAAGACCTGGATCGGAGTCTGCATGTCGGCTGGCACCAGGCTGGTGGCGCTCGATCTCGATACTGGCAGTGACGCCGGCGACAAGGCCGCCCACCCCGGCATGCATTGCCCGGCCTGCGTATCCAAGTACAACCTGCAGTACGACCTGGCCATCGTCGCTCATCCTCCGGGCAGCCTGGTGCTGCTGGACACCCCGCTCGAACGCACCCTGCGCCCGCACGGGCCGGCGCTGCGGCCTGCTTCGACCTTCCGCACCGACCACCGCAGCAGGGCGCCGCCACCGGCCGCCTGACCCGGTGTCAACCCGCGGCCAGCCGCGGCCCCCCCCCAAAAAAAAACCGTCTGGAGAACCACCATGCTTCGCCGCCAAGGCCGTGGCCCGGCCACGCACGTCCGTTCCACCCGCAGCGCCACCTTCGTGATGAGCGCGGCGGCGCTGCTGTGGATTCCGCAGGCAGCCCTGCTGGCCCATGCCGTGCAGCGACTGGCCAATGGCGCCGGCCTGGCGGACATGCTGGCGCCGGCCTGTGCCTTCCTGGCGCTGGGCGTGCTGCGCGCCAGCAGCGAAGCCTGGGGCGCGCGCCGCCTGTTCGCGGCCTCGCGCCTGCACCTGGCCCAGCTGCGCGGCGACGCGGCACAGGCCCTGGCATCGCGCTCGCCGCTGGATCGCGAACGCCTGGCCAGCGGCCGCGCCGCCAGCGCATTGGCCGAGCAGGCCGAAGCCGTGCTGCCCTGGCTGTTGCGCTACCAGCCGGCGCGCATGCGCACGATGCTGGTGCCGCCCGCGATCGCGCTCGTCGTTTTCTATTTCTCATGGACCGCAGCCCTGATCCTGGTCGTGGCCGCGCCCCTGATCCCGGTCTTCATGGCCGTCATCGGCTGGCGCGCCAAGGCGGCCAGCGAAGCGCAGTTGCAGGTCATCGGCGGCATGAGCGGCTTTTTGCTCGATCGCCTGCGCGGCCTGTCGACCCTGCGCGCCCTTGGCGCCGTGGACCTCACCGCGCAGCGGGTGCGCGCCAGCGCCGAAAGCGTGCGCGCCAGCACCATGCGCGTGCTGCGCATCGCCTTCCTGTCTTCCACCGCGCTGGAACTGTTCTCGGCGCTGGGCGTGGCGCTGGTCGCCGTCTATGTGGGCTTTCACTTGCTGGGCGAGATCGGCCCTGGCAGCTGGGGCGTGCGCCTGACGCTGGCCGAAGGCCTGTTCATCCTGCTGCTGGCGCCGGCCTTCTTCGAGCCGCTGCGTGAACTGGCGGCCGTGTGGCACGACAAGGCCGCGGGCGAGGCGGCGCTGAAGGAGCTGGAACAGCTCCAGCACGCCGGCCTGGCGCTGCCGGGTGCGCTGGCGCCGCAGTGCACGCTGCGTACCGGCCCCGCGCCGGTGGCGCCTTCGGTCGATATCGACGGCCTGGTGTTCCAGCATCCCGGCGAAGCGCCGCTGTTCGATGGCGAGGACCTGACCATCCGCGCCGGAGAGCACGTGGCCCTGGTCGGCCCCAGCGGCAGCGGCAAGACCACGCTGCTGTCGGTCATCGCGGGCCTGGCGCCGGCCAGCGGCGGCGGGGTGCGCATCGGCGGCGTGCCGCAGGGCGAACAGTCGGCCGCCGACCTGCGCGCTCGCATGGCCTGGATCGGCCAGAAGCCGCACGTGTTTTCGGGCTCGGTGCGCGGCAATGTGTCCCTCGAGCGCGACGGCATCGACAGCGCGGCGGTTGGCGCCGCCGTGCGCCGCGCCGGCCTGGGTCAGGTGGGTCACGCGACGCCGGGCGACAGCCTGGGCGAGGGCGGTCTCGGCCTGTCGGGCGGCGAGCTGGTACGCCTGGCGCTGGCGCGCGCGGTGTGCGCGCCGCATGCCGGCCTGCTGCTGGCCGACGAACCCACCGCCCACCTCGACCGCGACACCGCCGCCGGCGTGATCGACGCGCTGGTGGAACTGGCCCGGGGCCGCACCCTGATCGTCGCCACCCACGACCTGACCCTGGCCGCGCGCCTGGGACGCGTGGTGCGCCTCGGCGAACCTTTCACCAAACGGAGCGCAGCATGAAATCCCGTCACGACCTGCAAGCGGTGCTTGCCCTGTTCCTGAAAACGGGAGGACGCCGCATGGCGCTTGGCGCCTTCCTCTCCACGCTGGTGGTGCTGGCCGGGATGGCGCTCTTGGGCACCTCGGGCTGGTTCATCACCGCCACCGCGCTGGCCGGCCTGGCCGGCGGCATGGTCATGTTCAACGTCTTCGTGCCGAGCGCCGCGATTCGTCTGCTGGCGCTGGGTCGAACCTTCGGCCGCTACGCCGAGCGCATGGTGACCCATGACGCGACGCTCGGCGTGCTGGCCGCGCTGCGCGAACGGCTGTTTCGCGGCTGGGCCGGCCCGCAGGCCGCGCGCGCCTTGCTGCGCCGCCCCGCGCGCCTGCTGTACCGCCTGACCGGCGACATCGACGCGCTCGAATCGATTTACCTGCGCCTGATCGTGCCGGCCATCGCCGCCCTCGGTGCAGCGCTGCTGGCCGGCGTGGTGCTGGCCAATCTCGACTGGCGCCTGGGGCTGGCGATGTTCGCCTGGCTGCTGGCCTTCGGCTGGGGTGTGACCGTCGTCGTGGCCCGCCTGGCCCGCCCGCTGGCGCTGCGCCGCGCTCGCGCGCTGGAGCGGCTGCGGTCCCAGGCGATCGACCTGGTGGCCGGCCAGACCGATCTTGCCATGGCCGGGCGCCTGCCGGCCCAGTGCGCGCGCCTGGCGCAGACCGACGGCAAGCTGGCGCTTGCCGACGACGCCCTGCACCGGCTCGAGACGGGCGCCGGCTGGACGTATGCGGTGGGCGGCCACGTCACAGTGGCGGCGACCTTGCTGGCGGTCGCCGCGCTGGGAGTGGGGGCACCGTTGGCGGCGCTGGCCTTGCTGATCGCGCTGGCCGCGCTGGAACCGTTCGCCGCCATACGCCGCGGCGCCATCGAGGCCGGCCGCAGCTGGCTGGCGGCGCGCCGCGTGGGCCCGCGCCTGCGCCCAGACGCGGATAACGGCGTGGCCGTCGGCGCGCCTGGCGAGGATGAGGCGCTGCTGCTGTGCGACACCAGCGTCGTGCATCCGGGCCGCGAGGGCGCCGCGCTGCACGAGGTCAGCCTGCGCATCGCGCGCGGCGAGCGGGTTGCCGTGGTCGGCGGCAGCGGCGCCGGCAAGTCGACCTTGCTCGGCCTGGTCGCCGGCGAACTGGCGTTGCATGCGGGGCAGGTGAGGGCGCTGCCCGCCACCTGGCTGACCCAGCGCACCGAACTGTTCCAGGACAGCCTGCGCGACAACCTGCGCCTGGCCGATCCGCTGGCGGGCGACGAGCAGCTGTGGGAAGCGCTGCGCGCCGCCGGCCTCGAGGCCGACGTGCGCCAACTGGCGCGCGGCCTCGATACACCGCTGGGCGAGGGCGGCCTGGGCCTGTCCGGCGGACAGTCGCGGCGCCTGGCGCTGGCGCGGCTGCTGCTGCGCCGGGCCAGCTTCTGGCTGCTGGACGAGCCGACCGAGGCGCTCGACGCCGCCACCGCCGCCGACGTGCTGGAACGCCTGGCCCGGCATGCCCACGGCCGCACCGTGCTGGTGGCCACCCACCTGGCGCGCGAGGCCCGGCTGGCCGATCGCCTGCTGGTGATGCGGGCGGGCCGCCTGGTCGCGGACCACCGGCGCGGGACACGAGGATTCGACGCGGCGCTGCTGGCGCTGCGTCACGACTAGAACACCACCATCGATTCATCAATAAGAAAGGATTCACCATGGATCTCGACGTCGTCGGGCTCTCCCGACTACAGTTCGCCCTCACGGCGCTGTACCACTTTTTGTTCGTTCCCCTGACACTGGGGCTGTCGATGGTCATCGCCATCATGGAAACCGTGTACGTGATGACCGGCCGCCCGATCTGGCGCCAGATGACCAAGTTCTGGGGCGTGCTGTTCGGGATTAACTTCGCCATCGGCGTGTCCACCGGCCTGGTGATGGAGTTCCAGTTCGGGATGAACTGGAGCTACTACAGCCACTACGTCGGCGACGTGTTCGGCGCGCCGCTGGCCATCGAAGGCCTGATGGCGTTCTTCCTCGAAGCGACCTTCGTGGGTCTGTTCTTCTTCGGCTGGGACAGGCTGTCGAAGCGCCAGCACCTGATGGTGACCTGGCTGACCGCCATCGGCACCAACTTCTCGGCGCTGTGGATCCTGATCGCCAACGGCTGGATGCAGAACCCGGTCGGCGCGTCGCTCAATCCGCAGACCATGCGCATGGAGGTGTCGGACTTCGGCGCGGTGCTGGCCAATCCGGTGGCGCAGGCCAAGTTCGTGCACACCGTGTCGGCAGGCTACGTGATCGCGGCGCTGTTCGTGCTCGGCATCTCGGCCTGGTATTTGCTCAAGGGCCGTCACATCGAACTGGCCAAGCGCTCGATGACGGTAGCCGCCTCGTTCGGCCTGGCCGCCTCGCTGTCGGTGGTGGTGCTGGGCGACGAAAGCGGCTACCTGGCCACCGAGCACCAGCACATGAAGCTGGCCGCGGTCGAAGCCATGTGGGACACGCAGCCGGCGCCGGCCGCCTTCACCGCGGTGGGCTTTCCTGACCAGGCGGCGCGCGAAACCCATTACGCCATCCACATTCCCTGGGTGATGGGGCTGATCGGCACCCGTTCGATCTCCAGCGAGATCCCGGGCATCAACGACCTGGTCAAGCTGGCCGAGGTGCGCGTGCGCCAGGGCATCCTGGCCTACGACGCGCTGGAGCAGATCCGCGCCCTCGGCGGCAAGGGCCCCGTGCCGGCCGAGCTGCAGGCCAGGTTCGAAGAGAACAGCAAGGTGCTGGGCTATGCGCTGCTGCTCAAGCGCTATGTCGACGATCCGCGCCAGGCCACCGAGGCCCAGATCCAGCAGGCCGCGAACGACACCGTGCCGCAAGTGGCGCCGCTGTTCTGGTCGTTCCGCATCATGGTCGGCCTGGGGCTGTATTTCATCGTGCTCACCGCGGTGTTCTTCTGGCTGTCGGCGCGCCGTCGCCTGGACGCGTATCCATGGCTGCTGAAGGTCGCCGTGTGGTCGATCCCGCTGCCGTGGGTCGCCGCCGAAGCCGGCTGGATCGTGGCCGAACTGGGTCGCCAGCCATGGGCCGTCGAAGGCGTGCTGCCGACCGCGGTCGCGGTGTCGAACATCGGCATTCAGACCGTGCTGGCCACCCTGATCGGCTTCGTGGTGCTGTACTCGATCCTGATCGTGGTCGAGATGAAGCTGATGCTGGGGGCCATCCGCAAGGGGCCCGAGGATGAAGTCGAGCACTCGCCGGGCACCCACAGCCCCCTGGTCGGCGCCACGCCGGCAATGCGCACTGCGCCAATGATCACTGCGGAGTAACGACATGGTTCTTCATATGCATCTCGATTACGACACCCTGCGTGTCATCTGGTGGGTGCTGCTGGGCGTCCTGCTGGTGGCCTTCGCCGTCACCGACGGCTTCGACCTCGGCACCGGCACCCTGCTGCCTTTCGTGGCCAAGACCGACCTCGAACGGCGGGTCGTCATCAATACCGTCGGCCCCGTATGGGAAGGCAACCAGGTCTGGCTGGTGCTGGGCGGCGGCGCCATCTTCGCCGCCTGGCCGCAGCTGTACGCGGTCTCGTTCTCGGGCTTTTATCTCGCCATGGCGGCCGTGCTGCTGGCACTGATACTGCGCCCAGTCGGTTTCAAATACCGCAGCAAGCGTGACAGCACCCAATGGCGCGCGGCCTGGGACTGGGCGCTGTTCGTCGGGGGATTCGTGCCGGCGCTGATCTTTGGCGTCGCCATGGGCAATGTGCTGCAGGGCGTGCCGTTCCGCATCGAATCCGATATGCAGATCTTTTATGAGGGCGGCTTCTTCGGGCTTCTGAATCCGTTCGCGCTGCTGTGCGGCCTGGTGTCGGTGGCGATGCTGGTGATGCATGGCGCGGCCTGGCTGGTGCTCAAGACCGATGGCCTGGTGGCCAGCCGCGCCCGCACCTGGGGCATCCGCGCGGCACTCGCCACCGTGGCGCTGTACGCCGTGGCCGGCGCGCTGTTGTGGAATGTGGTCGACGGCTATCGCATTACGAGCGAGCTGGTGACGACCGGTCCATCGAACCCGCTGTTCAAGACCGTGCAGGCCGGCGTCGCCGGCACCTGGTTCGCCAACTATGCGGCCCATCCATGGACCCTGCTGGCCCCAGGCGCCGGCATCGTCGGCGCGCTGCTGACCTGGATGGCGCTGGTCAAGCGCAAGGAAGGCGTGGCGATGCTGACCTCGAGCCTGTCGGTCGCCGGCATCGTGCTGAGCGTGGGCGCCTCGATGTTCCCCTTCATCCTGCCGTCGTCGATCCAGCCGCAGGCCAGCCTGACGGTGTGGGATTCCTCGTCGAGCCACCTGACCCTGTTCATCATGCTGGTCTGCGCCTGCATCTTCCTGCCGCTGATCATCATGTACACCAGCTGGGTCTACAAGGTCTTGTGGGGCAAGGTGAATCCCACTGAAATCCGCGATGGCAAGGGCCACGCCTACTAATCGAAGAAAGAAAGGACACCATCATGTGGTATTTCGCCTGGTTGTTGGGACTGCCGCTGGCAGCGGCGTTCGGCGTGCTGAACGCGATGTGGTATGAGCTGATGGACGATGCGGCCAAGCAGAAGGAACTGTCGGTGCAGCCGGTGCAGGAATCGCTGCGCAAGCGCGCCTGACGGCTCGCGCGCGCCGGGGCGTTGGCTCCGGCGCGCGTTTTGTCATCACCATGTCAAAGTCTTTCGACAGTATTCGAACCGTGGCTCCAGCATCGATGCGCTGGCCCTTGATTCGAAAGAGTACTGTTCGCATGCAAACCAATCTCGCCATCGCGGCACTTTCCGCGCTCGCCCAGGAATCGCGCTTCGCCGCCTTCCGCCTGCTGGTGCAGGCCGGTCCCCAGGGTCAGTCCGCCAGCAATATCGCCGCCGCCCTTGAAATGCCCGCGTCGTCGCTGTCGTTCCACCTCAAGGAGCTGACCCACGCCGGCCTGGTGTCGCCGCGCCAGCAGGGCCGCTACATCATCTATGCGGCGCGCCTGGAGACCCTGCAGCGCCTGATGGAGTTCCTCGCTTCCACTTGCGGCAGCGCTGGCGCGCAGTCGATGCAGGAGCGCCTGGCCCCGGTATGATGGCTTGTGCCGGATGCGCCGGCGCACAGCCAATCATGAGGAAAGCCAATGACGCCACACCGCGTGCAATTGAGTCGCAAGAAGGGCTGGCGCATGCCGCCGAACACGATTTCGGTGGCGCGCCCGGGCCGCTGGGGTAATCCATTCTCGGTGCTGCCCGACGTGGCGCCGGGCACGCCGGTCGGGCGCTACGTGGCGATGCCCACGGTGGAAGAGGCAGTGGCGGCCTACCGCCGCTGGCTGGACGACGATCCCGAAGGCCGCCAGCTGGCGCAAGAGGCACAGAGCATCCTGCGCGGGCATCATCTGGCCTGCTGGTGCCGGCTCGACGGGCCTTGTCATGCGCAAGTGTTGCTCGACCGGGTTAATCGGTAGGGTTGGCGTTACTTGGCGGCAGTGACGTTGCCGATGCCCGACACCGAGCGGCTGACCGAACGCGGCTGGCCGTAATAGGTCAGGTTGCCCAGGCCCTGCACGCTGGCATTGAGCCGGTTCTTGGCATGCACCGACACTTCCCCGATGCCGCGGAAGGTGACGTCGGCATCCTGCGCAACCAGGTCCTTGGCGACGACCTCGCCCACGCCCTCGGCATTCAGTCGCAGGTGGCCCACGCGGCCGCTCATCTGCAGGCTGCCGGCGCCGCGGTAGTTGACATCGAAGTTATCGCCGCGAACGTTATTGAGCACCATCAAGCCGGCGCCTTCGCCGCGGAAGCTGGCGAGTTCGGGCATCGTGACGACCACCCGCTCGCCATCCTTGATATTGACGTTGTTCCTGTTTTTGTCTTCGAAGCCCAGGCGCAGCTCGCCGTTCACGACTTCGGTCGTAACGCGGTCGATGAATTTCTGGTTGCCCTCGATCCGCACCGAATGGGCCTTGCCCACCTCGACCACCAGGCTGACCGGGCCGCGCGCATCGATGGTCTTGAACGGCGTGACGTTGCGCACCTGGTCGGCGGCCTGGGCCGACAGGGAGGCAAGGGCGAGAAGGGCGGCGATGGCGGCGCGTTTCATGGTGGTCTCCGGTAAGTTGATGAAACCATTCTAGGGAGCGCGTCCTTGCCTTGCGCGCCCCGTGCGATGGACTGCACAAAACCGTGCCTGAACTGCACGGGGCTCGGAATCAATGCTTCGTCGCCAGGAACTCGCCCTTGCCGACCGGGACCAGGCTGGTGCTCCAGCCGGACGCGCAGCGCAGCGCCTGCATGAAGGGCGCCAGTTCCTGGGCGTGCGAAGTGGCGTTGTCGACCACCACCAGCCCGCCCGGACGCAGGATGCGTTCGATCTGCGGCAGCCAGCCGAGATAGGCGCTGCGCTCGGAGTCCAGGAAGAGCAGGTCGAACGATTCGTCGGCGCTGCTGGCCAGGAAGTCGGCCGCCTGGCCTTCGACCTGCACGATGCGATCCTGTAAACACGCGCGCGCAAAATTCTCGCGGGCCAGCGCGACCTTCCCGGCCGACAGCTCGACCGTCGTGACGCTGCCGTTGATGCCTTGCGCGGCCTCGGCCAGCCACAAGGTGGAATAGCCGTTCGAGGTGCCGATCTCGAGGACGCGGCGGGCGCCCATGGCGCGCACCAGCACCGCCAGGAATTCGCCGGTGTCGTGGGTGATGTTGAGCAGGCGGCGCGTGCGGTTATCGGGCGCCGCGTCATGGTTGATGCCGAAGGTTTCGAGCTCTTTCAGCAATGCTTTGAGTGAGGTAGGCAACATTGTTCTCCTTTTGACACGAGAATCGATCCGCACGATTGCGTGGGCGCTAATATTGTCGAAGAGATAAGGCTATAATCTTTTCGTCCATAAGCAAGCCACTATCATGCACATCTCAACCGTTACACTACCTGAAATGAAGCTCGCCGGGCTGCCTGTCGCAGGGCCCGCCTCGGTTCTGGAAACGGAGTTGCCAGAGATCTGGAAATCCTTCCTTGCCCGCGAGGCCGAACTCGGCGAGACCGATGGTCTGCACTATGGCGTACGCATGCCGCAATATGGCGGCATGAAACTCGAATGTATCGCCGTCGAAGTCGCAGACCTCAACAACCTTCCTCCCGGCATGATCGCCATCCGGATCCCTGCACGCCGTTACGCCCTGATGACCCATCGCGGGCCCATGGTGCACGCCCAGGCCAGCACTGTGACCGGCATCGCGACCATGGAGCAACTGGGCATGGAAGAAGACGAGGACGGCATCCGCCTGCAGCGCTACGACCGCCGCTATACGCCGACGGTCGACGACGATGCGCGGCCAGACAATGCCTACGACATCCTGATTCCGCTATACGGCTAAAGCGGGAAGCAAGAAAAAATGCAGGCCCACACATGTAGGCCTGCATTAGAGGAATTGGTGCCGGTATGTTTCCCGACCGCCGGCGCCGGTAGGGCGGTTTGCACCGCCAAGTGCCCTTCCCTAGGAGCACTTGCATTGTGCCCTCGAAATGTGACGCCTCTTTGACGCAGCACACTTTATTTGCTCCTGATTGTTTCCATTTGTAAATTGCGCGCATAATATTTCCTTTGCGGCCGCCAGGGCCGACAGCAAGAGGAGCGATACGTGCAAGATCAAGATCAAACCCACGGACCCGAGGCGTCCATCCAGCCAGACAATCCGGCGCGCAGGCGCATCTTCCAGGCCGCGGCTGCGGTCGGCGCCGCCGCCACCCTGCCCGGTGTGAGCCAGGCAGCCGCGGCAAAGCCTGCCGCCAAGGGCTCGCTCGACGCCAAGCTGCGTGCCCGCGTCAAGAACGTGGTCGTGATCTACCTGGAAAACCGCAGCTTCAACAACCTGTTCGCCGACTTCCCCGGCCTGGCCGTGCCGCTGGCGAGCGTGCCGGTAACCAGCGTCCAGCAGCGCGACCGCGATGGTTCGATCTTGCCAACCTTGCCCAAGGCCTGGGGCGGCGTGGTGCCGGGCCGCCAGAACATCGGCGGCAAGGACTACATCACTACCGAAGCCCAGTCGGCCAACCTGCCGAACGCGCCGTACAAGCTGACGGACGTGGAGGGCAAGCCGCTGCCGGAAGGCGTCATCACGCGCGACCTGGTGCACCAGTTCTACCACAACCAGATGCAGATCAATGGCGGCCGTAACGACGGCTTTGCCGCCTGGTCCGATGCCGGCGGCATGGTGATGGGGTATTACGGCGAGACGGCAAAAAACCTGGGCCTGTACCAGATCGCGCGCGAGTTCACCCTGTGCGACAACTTCTTCATGGCGGCGTTTGGCGGCTCCTACCTGAACCACCAGTTCCTGATCAGCGGCCGTGTGCCCGAATACTTCAATGCCTCCGAAACAGCGGCGAAGAACAAGATCGCCGTGCTGGACGACGGTCCGCAGGGCGTGCGCCTGACGCTGGCCCCCGATTCGCCGGCCTCGGCGCTCGAAGGCAAGCCGAAGTTCGTGCGCAACGGCGCGATGACGCCCGACGGCTATGCCGTCAACACGATGGCGCCCCCCTATCAACCGAGCTGGGTGCGTCCGGCCTTCGACGGCGACCCGCTGCACGCCGATCCAGCGGATGGGTCGACCCTGCCGCCGCAGACCTATGACACGATCGGCGACCTGCTGTCGAAGAAGGGCGTGAGCTGGGCCTGGTATGGCGGCGGCATGCAGGCGGCACTGGACGGCCGCGGCGCCGGCGAGCGGCCGAACTTCCAGTACCACCACCAGCCCTTCAATTACTTCAAGCAGTTTGCGCCGGGCACGAAAGAACGCGCGGACCACCTGCGCGACGGTGGCCTGGGCGACAGCCCGATCTCCAACAAGTTTATCGCCGACATCGTCGCCGGCAAGCTGCCGGCGGTTGCCTTCTACAAGCCGCAAGGCAACCTGAACCTGCACGCCGGTTACTCGGACATCGAGTCGGGCGACGCCCACGTGGCCAATATCATCGAGCACCTGAAGAAATCGCCGCAGTGGAAAGACATGGTGGTGGTGATCACCTTCGACGAGAACGGCGGCTGGTGGGACCATGTAGCGCCGCCGCAAGGCGACCGCTGGGGCCCGGGCTCGCGCATCCCGGCGATCGTGGTGTCGCCGCACGCCAAGCGCGGCGCGGTCGACCACAATTTCTACGACACGACCTCGATCCTGCGCTTCATCACGCGCCTGCACGGCCTGCCGCTGCTCGAGGGCCTGGCTACCCGCAACGCCGCTTTCGAAGCGCGCGGCGCACGTGGGCCGGGCGACCTGACGGCAACGCTCAGCTTCCGCTGATCGGCAAAAAAGCCAGCCTGTCCGGGCTGGCTTTTTTGCTCGAAATTGCTTGTCGGCTAACGCGCGCTAGCCTTGAACAGACGGGACTACACTCGGCTCATCCAACTATTTCAACGGAGAGCGAAATGCAAAAAAAACCCATGATCAAGCGCCTGCTGGCGGTATCGGTTGCCGCCGCCATGTTCGGTGCAGTCGGCGCGCAGGCGCAGACCGGCGAATCCAGCCAGGCCGGCCAGCAGTCGGGCAGCAGCGCGACGTCGGCCACCGCCAGCAGCGACGCCAAGCTGAACAGCGCCGACCGCAAGGCGATCACCGATATGGCGATGTCGAATATGGCTGAGGTTGAAATGGGCAAGCTGGCGCAAAGCAAGAGCCAGAACGCCGAAGTAAAAGCCTTCGCGCAAAAAATGGTCGACGATCACGGCAAGGCGCTGACCGAGGTGCAGACCCTTGCCCAATCGAAAAGCGTGACGCTGCCGACCGAGCTCGACGCCAAGCACAAGGCCATGTCGGCCAAGCTCGAGAAACTGTCGGGCGACGCTTTCGACAAGGCCTATGTCAAGCAGGGCGGCGTCGGTGCGCACAAGGAAACCCTGGCCAAGCTGCAAAAGGCGTCGAAAGGCGCCAAGGATGCTGACGTCAAGGGCCAGGTCGACAAGACGATCCCGGTCGTTCAGGAGCACCTCAAGCATGCCGAGCAACTGGCGCAGGGCAAGTCCAGCAGCACCGGCAGCACCGGCGCTGCTGGCCATACCGGTTCCAGCCACTAAACAGTTCTCACTAAGCAGTTCTCAAGCGAGCTGGGCCGTTGCCACCCGCGGCGGCGGCTCGCTTTTCCACTTTCCCTCGATGCGGTCGATCGCGATCTCGATGCCGACGATGGCGGCCAGCAGCTTGGTCGTGTAATCGGGCGGCGCATCGTCGACCGACCACGGATCCGGCAGCGCCGCTTCCTGGCGGTCGGTCTGGCGCTCGACCAGCGCGCGCAGCCAGTCCCGATCGTCGATCGCACGCAGCGTGCCGTGCACGTGCACCACGTTATAAGTCCAGGTCGGCACCACCCGGCCGCCATTTTCTGCTTTTTCGATCCGGTCCGGCGTCGCATAGCCGGACGGCCCGCGAAACACCACCAGCACCCGCTGCCCCGCACGTCGCCATACCGGATTGCCGCGCGCCACGTGGCCGCGCAGCACGCCTTCATCAAGCAGCAACTCGAACGGCAAGTGATCGGCGTCGGGCATGCCGTCGCGCTGCGTGACCAGCATGCCCAGCGGATGGTCGGCGACCAGGGCGTGCATCGGGGCAGATTCGGATTGCATGAAACGGGCAGGGCAGTACATCTGGACATCCTCCTGGATGAAGATCGAGACCCTGATCGTAGACTGTGCTTTGGCTTGCTGAAATAGCCAATTCCATGGAAGATGGGCGTACCAATTCTTCGCCATCCGCCATGCACGTCCATGACCTGATCGCCGGCGCGTCGCTCGACCGCAGCAGCGATGCGCCACTGTTTCGCCAGCTGTACGCCCGCCTGAAAGAGGCGATCCTGCACGGCGCGCTGGCGCCGGGTGCGCGCCTGCCGGCCACGCGCGACCTGTGCCGGCAGCTCGGCGTGTCGCGCCAGACCGTGCTGGCGGCCTACGACCAGCTCACCAGCGAAGGCTATCTGCGCGGCGGCGTGGGGCAGGGCACCTTCGTCGACGAAGCCCTGCCGCTGGCGCGCCAGGCGCCGGCAGCGCCGGGACTGCTGCGCGCGCTGCCGGAGCGCGGTGCGGTGCTGGCGGAGGCCATGGGGACGCGGCGTCTCTACGAGGGCCCGGTGCGCGCCTTCCGCCCCAGCATGCCGGGCCTGGACCTGTTCCCCTTCGACCTGTGGCGCAAGCTCGAAGCGCGCCACCTGCGCCATGCACTGCGAGGTCCTTACCTTGGCTATGGGCCCGCCAATGGCTACACCCCCTTGCGCGAGCTGCTGTGCGCCTACCTGCGCGCCTCGCGCGGCGTGGTCTGCACGCCGGAGCAGATCGTCATCACCTCGGGCTCGCAGCAGGCGCTGTACCTGCTCACGCAGCTGCTGCTGGCGCCGGGCGACGAAGTCTGGGTCGAGTCGCCCGGCTACCAGGGCGCCTGCGCGCCGATGCTGGTGGCCGGCGCGCGCATCCGCACCGTGCCGGTGACGAGCGAGGGCATGGACGTGGCCTATGGCGCGCGCCACTATCCCGATGCGCGCCTGGTGTTCGCGACGCCGTCGCATCAGCTACCGCTGGGCGCGACCATGAGCCTGGCGCGCCGGCTGGAACTGTTGCGCTGGGCCGCGGCCAAGCGCGCCTGGGTGATCGAGGACGACTACGACAGCGAATACCGCTACACCGGGCCGCCGCTGGCCTCGCTGCAAAGCCTGGACCGCGCGGGATGCGTGATCTACGTCGGCACCCTGTCGAAGGTGTTGTTCCCGGCGCTGCGCCTGGGCTATGTGGTGGCGCCGCCGGCGCTGGCCGAGCCGCTGGCGCGCGCCAAGGCGGTGGTGGACATGCACCACGCCATGCTGCCGCAGGCGGTGCTGGCGGACTTTATCGCCGATGGCCACTTCATGCGCCATATCCGGCGCACGCGCGAGGCCTATGCCGAACGGCGCGCGGCCCTGATGGCGGCGCTGGAACACCGGCTCGGCGAGCGCCTCGCCTGCGGGCCGGCCGACGTGGGACTCGACCTGTGCACGCATTTCAGGCCGGACCGCAAGGGGCGCATCCCGGATGAGGCGCGCGTTGCGCAGGCGGCCCTGGAGGCCGGTATCGAGCTGCGGCCGCTCGGGTATTACGCGAACGCCGCCGCCACGCCCGCCTGCGCGGTAGCGCCAGGCCTGCTGCTCGGCTTTTCGGCGGTCAAGCCAGAGGCGATCCGGAAGGGCGTCGAGGCGCTGGCGCGGGTGATCGAGGGCCAGTGGCCGCGCAACTGAGCGCCTGTAAATAAGCGCCTATCGAAGCCAGGGGTAGGCCGCCAGCCACCTCCCGAGCTCGTTGTCGTTGGCGCATCCCAGCTTATGAAAGATGTTGGCGCGGTGCGTCTCGACCGAGCGCGGGCCGCAGGGTGGCACCAGCACCCGCGCGATCTCCTTGTTGGGCTGCCCCAGACCGACCAGGCGCGCGACTTCGCGCTCGCGCGGCGTCAGTTCTTCCCACAGCCGGCTCGCGTGGCCACGCGCGCGGGCCTCCATGATGGCGTCGGGCAGCTTGTCCAGCAACTGCTGGGTGTCCGGCTTGCCCACCCAGTCCCAGGCGCCGCTGCGCACCGCCTCGAGGGCCATGGGGATGTCGCCATGCCCGGACAGGAATACCGTCACGAGCGGACTGTGCTCGGAGCGCAGGCGCTCGAACACGGCCAGGCCGCTCATGCCGCCCATGCGCAGGTCGAGGATCACGCATCCCGGCTGGCTTGGGTCGACCGCCTCGAGGAAGGCTTCGCCGGAGTCGAAGGCCTGCACCGCCAGACCCTGCGAGAACAGCAGGAGCAGCATCGAGCGGCGCAGGGCTTCGTCGTCGTCGACGACGTAGAGGGTCAGTGGTGAATCTTTCATGGTGCTGCTTTCAATGAACGATGGGCAGGATGAATGAAAACGTGGCGCCGCCATCCGCATCATTCGCGACCGTCATCGCGCCGCCATGGGCTTCGACGATGGTGCGGCAGATGTTCAGGCCCAGGCCAAGGCCGTCGCGCTTGGTGGTGAAGAAGGGGGCGAAGATCTGGTCGAGCTGCTCGGGCGGGATGCCCGGCCCCTGGTCGCTGACCGCGATCCGCACACCCTGCGCGACCCGGCACGTCGCCAGCACGATGCGGCGCCGATGGCGCGGCTGGTCGTGCATGGCCTGCGCCGCGTTGTGAATCAGGTTGACCAGCACCTGCTCGAGCAGGACCTGGTCGCCGCGCACCTTCACGGCGGGGTCTTCCAGCATCACGCGCAGCAGCACTCCCTGGCCGTTGAGCTCGGGCCTGAGCAGCGCTTCGACATGGTCGATCACGGCGCCGATGACGAGGGTGGCGTAGTCGGCGCGCTGCGGGTTGATCATGGCGCGCACCCGCTTGACGATCTCGCTGGCGCGCCGCGATTGCTCGACGATGTCGTCGAGCGCGCCGGTCAGCATGGCGGCTTCGCCCCTGGCGGCGAGGGCGCGCGAGGCGATCGCGAAATTGGACAGCGCCATCAGGGGTTGATTGAGCTCGTGGGCCAGCGTCGAGGCCATCTCGCCGGCGCTGGCCAGGCGCGCGCTGCGCTGCAGGCGCAGTTCCTGGTCGCGCTGGCGCGCCTCGGCCTGCTTTTGCGCCGTGATGTCCACGATCGAACTCATCCACCCGCGGTGCACGCCGTCGGCGTCGATCAGGGGCGCGGTGTACACCATGGTGAGCACGTCGTGTCCGTCCTTGTGGCGGATGCGCGATTCGAAGCCGTGCGGCGCGGCGCGGCCCTGCAGGGCGTCGTCGCTATCCCGGGCCTGCTTTTCCAGGTCGTCCGGATGCCAGTAGGGGTAGGGCGGCCGGCAGCCGAGCAATTCATCCGGGGTGTAGCCGACCATGGCGCAGAAGGCGGGGTTGACGTAGATGATCTTGCCCTCCGGGTCGCGCGCACGCATGCCGACCAGCAGGGAGTCCTCCATCGCCTTGCGGAAGGCGTATTCCTGCTGGAGGTCGCGGGTGCGTTCTTCGACCCGGTGCTCGAGCTCGAGCCGGGCCGACTGCTGCTCGGCATAGCGCCGCTCGCGCAGGCGCCAGTACAGCACGCCGAGCAGCGACAGGGCCATCGCCAGCGTGCCCAGCGCGAGCGCCAGGCGCCGCGCCTCGCGCACCTCGCGCATGTCCTCGAGGACCGTCAGGGTCCAGCCCAGGCCGGGCAGCGGCGTATCCAGTGCAAGGTAGTCGCGCGTCTTTCCGCCGGTGCTGGTCCTGAGGACGAAGCCCGGCACGTCGTCGCGCACCCGGATCGTCCACGGCAGGACGTCGAAGCGGCGCCGCGCGCCGTACTGGCCGTGGTCCGCGATCCAGGCCGCGTCCAGCGCGGACACCGGCCCGACGCTCTTGAACAGCCACTCGGACACGCCGCTCAGGAACACGACGCCGCGGCTGTCCCTGAGGACCACCGGGTTGGCGCCCTCGCGCCACGTCCGTTCCAGCGGATCGAGGCTGATCTTGACGACCATGACGCCGGTCACATCGTTCCCCTCGCGCACGGGCTCCGCGATGAACAGGCCGGCCTGGCCGGTGGTCAGGCCCAGGCCGAAGAACAGCCCGCGGCGGCCCTCCACCGCGTCCTCGAAATAAGGGCGCTGGCGGTAGGATTCGCCGATGAAGCTCGATGGCAGGTTCCAGTTGCTGGAGGCGATGGTCAGGCCCGCGCGATCGATCAGGAACAGCGCGGTGGCGCCGGTGGTCGTCTGCAGGTCGGCGAAATAGGCATTCACGCGCGACTGCAGCGCGGCGTCACGGGGCGCCTGCAGCAGGTGGTGCACGTCGGGATGGCGCGCCGCCGCATGCGGCAAAAAGTCGTGCTTTTCCACCAGGCCGCGCAGGCCCAGCACGTGCGCCGCCGTCGCCTGGTGCAGCGCCTCCATCTTGGCCTGCAGCTCGCGCTGCTCGGCGAACCAGCCGGCGGCGAAGATCAGGGCCAGCGCGCCCGCCACGGCGAGCAGCTTGCGCCAGAGATGTCGTTTGAACAAGGATGACATCGAATAGTCCCTGGCCAAAATAGCCAACAATACCAGCTGCTTGGGCTTGGCGCGGCCTCCTCCGTATTTTTACGGAGGAGGCCGCGCCAATATTGCGGATGTGCCGGCCTCTACCGGTGCCGACAATGGGATCTCTGATCGAGGAGACACCATGACAACAACCATCAGCAATCCGGTCGCCGGCACGAAGCCGCAGGCCGCCGAACCCATTTCCGGCGCGCGCCTGCGCGCCATCTTCGTCGGCTCGGCCGGCAACCTGGTCGAGTGGTTCGACTTCTACTGCTACGCGGCCTTCGCCCTGTACTTCGCGGGTTCCTTCTTCCCGGCCCAGGATCCCACGGCCCAGATGATGTCGACCGCCGGCATCTTCGCCCTGGGCTTTTTCGTGCGCCCGATCGGCGGCATCCTGTTCGGCCACCTGGGCGACCGCCACGGCCGCAAGGTGGCCCTGATGGCGTCGGTGCTGCTGATGTGCGCCGGCTCGCTGCTGATCGCCTGCGCGCCGACCTATGCCACGGCCGGCATCCTGTCGCCCTGCATCCTGCTGCTGGCGCGCCTGCTGCAAGGCCTGAGCCTGGGCGGTGAATACGGCGCCAGCGCGACGTACCTGTCGGAGATGGCGGACTCGAAGCGACGCGGCTTCTACGCCAGCTTCCAGTACGTGACCCTGATCGGCGGCCAGTTGCTGGCCCTGGTGCTGCTGCTGGTGCTGCAGCATTTCCTGCTCAGCGACGCCCAGCTGCGTGACTGGGGCTGGCGCATTCCCTTCGTCTGCGGCGCGCTGCTGGCCCTGATTGCGCTGATGATGCGTCACGATATGCCAGAGACGCAGTCGTTCGAATCGGCGCGCAAGAAAGCCAAGCCGATGGGCGGCCTGAGGCAGCTGGCCCAGCACCCGAAGGAAGTGCTGCTGGTGGTCGGCCTGACCATGGGCGGCACCCTGGCGTTCTACGTCTACACCGTCTACATGCAGAAGTTCCTGCGCCTGTCGGTCGGCCTGACCGACTCGCAAACGACCGCCGTCTCGGCCGCCTCGCTGCTGTTCGCCATGTGCCTGCAACCGCTGTACGGCGCGCTGTCGGACCGCATCGGTCGTCGCCCGCTGCTGGTGGGCTTCGCGCTGCTCGGCACGATCTTCACCGTGCCCCTGCTGACGGCCATCCGCCACGCCAGCGGCCCGTGGGAAGCGTTTGGCCTGATCGCCTGCGCGTGGATCATCGTCTCGGGCTACACCTCGATCAACGCGCTGGTGAAGGCCGAGATGTTCCCGGCCTCGATCCGCGCCACCGGCGTCGGCGTGCCTTATGCGTTCGCGGTGTCGATCTTTGGTGGAACGGCCGAGTACATCGGGCTGTGGTTCAAGTCGGTGAATCTGGAATCGGGGTTCTACTGGTATGTCACCGGCGTGATTGCCTGCACCTTGATCGTGTGCTGGTGCATGCGTGATACGGCGGCGCATTCGAAGATCGATGCGGAGTTGCGCGGGCATTGAGCTGGGAAAGACACTAAGGGTGGCTTAAGTCGGGAGCTAGCGATATCAGGCGGTCGGCAACGACGTCACCCCGAAGTGGCCCATCCACAAGCTCAGCGAATTCACGCATCTGGTTTCGTAGCTCGACCATGCGTGCAGTAGGCTCGGCTTGTGCAGCCCAGAAGAGTTCGGACGGCCATTGGGCATACGCAAAATAGTGGCCGTCGGTGCACCGATGCAAGCGCGACCCCAGACCGCCGCGCTCATCGCGTATCAGCTCGGTGAGCTCCAGCCAGGTGTGCTCGAACTCTCGCTCATGACCAGGAGCCACTTTCCATCTAAAGTAAATCGCGTGCATGACATCCTGTCGGCGCGCGGCCGAACCCTTCCGATCGCGAGTAGATGACGTCCTGCTCGTGAGGATGTCGTCGATCTGCCTGCTCATACTCTTTCCTTGATTGAGATGGGAGCGAGAAAAAGTATAAAATCTCAACTTAACTTGAGGTCAAGCGCAATGACGACGATCGATCCCGACAAAAAGGCCCTCACGGTGGGCGAGGTGGCGCGCCGCAGCGGTGTGGCGGTCTCCACCATCCATTTCTATGAATCGAAAGGCCTGATCAAGGGCTGGCGCACCGACGGCAACCAGCGCCGGTATGCGCGCGAGGTGCTACGTCACATCGCCATCATCAAGGTGGCGCAGCGCACCGGGATCCCGCTCGAGACGATCCGGGAAAACCTGGCCGGGTTGCCGGAAGGCCGCACGATCAGCGCAAAGGAGTGGCGGGTGCTCGGCGCCGGCTGGCGCGCGGAACTCGACGAGCGCATCGCGCGCCTGCAGCGCCTGCGCGACGAACTCGATACCTGCATCGGCTGTGGCTGTCTTTCCCTCGCCGATTGCCCGCTGCGCAACCCGGCCGACAAGCTTGGCGAGGACAGCGCCGGCGCGGCGTTCCTC
This sequence comes from Massilia sp. Soil_C_3, assembly GCF_057657035.1. NCBI lineage: Bacteria > Pseudomonadati > Pseudomonadota > Betaproteobacteria > Burkholderiales > Oxalobacteraceae > Massilia > Massilia sp. Soil_C_3. Next base: position 33,508 of record NZ_JBDGJG010000013.1, on the reverse strand, counting down.
GATCGCCCGGCCGAGGCGGGGTATGATGCGGTCTCCACCAGCAAGCCGACGCCATGACTGATCCTGAACGCCTCTCCCCTGACTCCATCGCCGCGCTCCAGGCGCGCTTCGACGGCCATTCGCGCAAGGCGCAGGCCTATTACGCCGTCATGCATGAAGTGCGCAAGGTGCTCGGGAACGACGATGCCGCCGACGCCTGGATGAAGGCGCCCCAGCAGGCATTGGACGGACGCACGCCGGCCGAACTGGTGGCGGAGGGCCGCACCGATGACGTCCTGGCCAGCCTGCGCACCGCAACACAGGGAGCGATGCGATGACGGTCAAGCGCTGCTCCTGGGCCAATATGGCCAATCCGCGCTACATCGCCTACCACGACAACGAGTGGGGCGTGCCCTGCCACGACGAGAACACTTTGTTCGAGATGCTCAACCTCGAAGGCGCGCAGGCCGGCCTGTCGTGGGAAACCATCCTGAACAAGCGCGACACCTACCGCGCCGCCTTCGACGGCTGGGATGCGGAAAAGATCGCCGCCTACGATGACGACAAGAAGGCCGAGCTGTTGCTCAACCCCGGCATCGTGCGCAACCGCCTGAAGGTCGCCGCCGCGATCACCAACGCCAAAGCCTATCTCGCGCTGCGCGAGCAGGGCCTGACGCTCGACGACTACCTGTGGGCTTTCGTTGACGGCAAGCCGATCGTCAACGACTGGCCGGACCATGCCCGCCCGGCGCGCACCGAGCTGTCCGACCGCATCTCCAAGGATCTCGCCAAGCGCGGCTTCAAGTTTGTCGGCTCGACCATCGTCTATGCCTATATGCAGGGCATCGGCCTGGTGGACGACCATGACCGCGAGTGCCACTGCCGCAGCAGACGGCGCTGAACGATGAATGTGCAGGACCACTGGCGCGACCGCACGCGCTACACCGTCTTCGACAGCGACCATGGCGACGGCAGCCGCTTCGCCGCCCTGGTCGAAGCCTGGCGCGCCGATCCACAGCGGCCCGCGCACCTGCACGTGGTGGCGCTCGCCGGCAGCTTGCAGCCTGGCTTTCACCGCATCCCGCAGGACGACAATAACGTCACGCTCGACCTGGTGTCCACGCCGCTCGAGGCCGCGCTGGCCGAATTGAACGCCCACCCCGATTTCATCCGTCTGCACGGCGCGCAAGGCACGGCCTTCGTCCGTCCGCTGGCGCGCCTGACGGCGCTCGGCGCGCGGCTGGAAGCGCATGGCCTCGATAGCGAACAGCGCGCGGCCCTGAGCGCCCAGGGATACGCCTTCGACGGCGACGATGCGACCTTCTCGACCCGCAAGCCGCGGCTGCCGTCGACGCCAGAACCGGACCGGCGCGCGCTGGTGCTGGGCGCCGGCGTGGCCGGCTGCGCCGCGGCCGCGCGGCTGTGCGCGCGCGGTTGGCAGGTCACGCTGATCGAACGTCATCCGCAAGTCGCGATGGAAGCCTCGGGCAACCTGGCCGGCATCTTCATGCCGCTGCTCTCCCGCGACGACAATATCCCGACCCGCCTGACGCGCGCCGCCTACCTGTACGCGCTGCGCCTGTGGGAGCAACTGGGCGGCGTCGGCCGCGCCTTCGACGGCGACGGGTGCGGCGTGCTGCAGCTGGCGCGCGATGCCGGCCACGCGGCCGTGTCGCGCCAGATTGCGGGCGACGGCAAGCTGCCGCCCGATTTCGCGCGCTGGCTCGAACCCCTGGAGGCCGAAGCGCTGCTCGGCCTGCCCGCGCCGGATGGCGGCTGGCTTTTTCCGCAAGGTGGCTGGGCGCGGCCGGGCAGCGTATGCGAGGCGCTGCTGGCGTCCTGCGGCGACCTCTTGACGCGGCGCTTCGGCGCAGGCGATGTGCAGCTGGAGCGGGGCGACGACGAATGGCAGGCGCGTGGCGGCGATGGCAGTGTCATCGGCCAGGCGCCGACCGTGGTGCTGGCCAGCGGCGCCGGCGCGCGCAAGATGGTGCAGACACGTGAGCTGCCGCTGCAGGCGATGCGCGGGCAGGTAACGCATCTGGCGCCGGAGCACGCCCCGCAACTGCCGCTGGTGCTGTGCCGCGAAGCCTATCTGACGCCGTCCGCCCACGGCGTCACCTGCGCCGGCGCGACCTATGACCTGGACGCCGATCCGCAATTGCGCGCCGCCAGCCAGCAAGAAAACGTGGCGCGGCTGCGCGGCCTGGTGTCCGATCCGCAGGCGGCCGAGGGCGCGCCGCTGGCGGGCCGGGTGGGGTTTCGCTGTGTGGCGCCAGACCGCCTGCCGCTGGTCGGCCGTCTGCCGGACTTCACCGCCGCTGGCGCCACCGAAAGGTTGCGCGACGTGCCGCGCCATCCGGGCCTTTACGGCTTGCTGGGCTATGCCTCGCGCGGCCTGATCTGGGCGCCGCTGGCGGCCGAGCTGCTGGCCGCCCAGCTGGAAGGCGAACCGCTGCCGCTCGAGATGGCCCTGGTCGATGCGCTCGATCCGGCCCGTTTCGTGTTGCGCGCGCGGCGCAACAGCCGTCATAGCCCTGAAACTGCGCCAAACGCCGCGGATATCGGTCCCTGACCGTTGCGCCGCCGCAAACGTGCGCGCGGAATTGGCATGTGCGGCCAAACTCTGCAATGCCTGCGGGTATAATTTATTGGTAGCAACTTTTGGCCGAAAGGGCCTGTCCGGATGGAAGATTCACACCACTCGCCCGAGCTGTTCCTGTTCCTGGCGTCCACTGCGCACGACATGAAGAACTCGATCAGCGTCCTGTCCGGTACGCTCGAACGCCTGCTCGACGGCGCCTCGCCCGAAACCGAGAAGGCGTATGCGCAAATGGCGCAGATGCTGTACCAGACGCGCCGCCTGAACGACAACCTGATGCAGCTGCTGGCCCTGTACAAGCAGGTCGGCAAACCTGGTTATCCGTTCGACGTCCAGCCGCTCGAGGTAGGCCAGCTGGTCGAGCAGGTGGTGGCGCTCGAGCGCGTGTTGCTCGAGTCGCGCGGTGTGGTCCTGGAACTGGACATCGATCCCGAACTGATCGCCCACGTCGACGAAGACCTGATCGTGGGCGTGGTGTCGCACGCCGTCAACAACGCGCTGCACTATACGCGCGACCGCATCCGCCTGTCGGCGCGTGAGGTCGACGGCGATCTCGAGATCCGAGTCGAAGACAATGGCGCGGGCTTTCCGCCCGCGCTGCTGGCTGCCGGCACGCCGGGCAGCGGCGACAGCGGCGTCAACTTTTTGACCAATAGCGCAGGCCTGGGCTTGTACTTCTCGGGCGAGGTGGCGCGCATGCACCGCCACCGCGAGCGGTCCGGCGCGGTGCGGCTCGAAAACGGCGGCCCGCTCGGCGGTGGCTGCTTCATCCTGACCCTGCCATGAATACGCCTGCCTCCCCTGCAAAACCGGATGCAAAGCCGGACGCCAAGCTGGATGCGAAACCGGACGCCAAGCCGGCCGCCCCGCCGGTGGTCGCAAAGCCCAAGGTGCTGGAAGAGATCGACTGGGCCAGCAAGCATTACCTGATCGTCGACGACTTCGTCGGCATCCGCCAACTGCTGCGCGAAAGCCTGCGCAGCCTGGGGGCCAGGAATATCGACCAGGCGTCCAGCGGCGGCGAGGCCATGGCACTGCTCAACAAGCTGCGCTACGACGTGGTGCTGTGCGATTACAACCTGGGCGAGGGCAAGAATGGCCAGCAGGTGCTGGAAGAAGCGCGCCTGCGCCATTTGTTGATGCCGTCGTCGGTGTTCGTGATGGTCTCGGCCGAAAAGAGCGTGGAATCGGTGATGGGCGCGGCCGAGCACCAGCCGGACGCCTATCTGGTGAAACCGATCACCGAAGGCGTGCTGCTCACGCGCCTGAACCGCGTGTGGCGCCGCAAGCAGATCTTCCGCCTGATCGACCAGGCCTTCATCGAAAAGGATTACCTGCGCGCGGCGCGCCTGTGCGACGAGCAGATCGCCGCCAACCGGGTGCACGTGATCGAGCTGCTGCGCATGAAGGCGCGCATGCTGGAGCAAAGCGGCCAGCCGGCGCGCGCGCGCGAAGTGTACGAGCAAGTGCTGGCCCAGCGCGAATACCATTGGGCGCGCGCGGGCCTGGGCAAGATCCGCATGGCCGACGGCGACTTCGAGCAGGCGCGCCAGATGTTCCAGACCGTGATCGCCGAGAACCGCCACTACATCGACGCCTACGACCAGCTGGCCCGCGCCTACCAGGGCATGGGCCAGCACGAAGAGGCGGCCGCGGTGCTCGAGCGCGCGGCCAAGCTGTCGCCCAATTCGGTGCCGCGCCAGCGCCACCTGGGCCAGGCCGCGCTACGCCTGGGGAATGTGCCGATGGCCGAGAAGGCCTTCCGCAAATGCCTGGTGATCGGCGAGTATTCGATCCGCAAGGCGCCCGACGATTACCTGGGCCTGGCGCGCGTGTGCGGCCTGAAGGGCAACACCAAGGATGCGCTGCAGCTGCTGCTGCTGGCCCAGCGCGAATTCGGCAGCGAGCACGAACACATCGTGCTGCGCGCGAAGATCACCGAAGGCCACGTCTATCACGAGAGCGGCGATTACCTGAACGCGCGGCGTGCCGGCGACGAGCTCGATGGGATGCTGCAGGCCGATCCGGGGCGGCCCGGCACCGCGATCTGCATCGAGATGGCGACCCTGCTGTTCGCGGTCGGCGTCAAGGGCACGCCGAACGAGGTGCTGGCCCACGTCATCCGCAACAACCACGACAACACGCTGCTGCAGGACGAGGTGCAGAGGATCTTCGACCGCGCGCGCCTGCCCGATGAGGGCGCGCTTATCATCCGTACCGCGCGCAAGGAGGCGGTGGACCTGATGAACCAGGGCGTGGTGCTGTGGAAGACCGGCAAGCTGCCCGACGCCGTCAAATGGATGCGCAAGGCGCGCGAGCGGCTGCCGGACAACGTCCGGGTGCTGTTCAACGCGGTGCAGATCCTGATCTCGCACATGCAGCAGCGCGGCTACGAGCCCGAGCTCGAGCTCGAAGCCCGGCAGGTGCTGGAGCACGTCGACCGGCTGCAGCCGGGCCAGCAGCGCTTCGCGCAGCTGATGGAGCAGCTGGGTGCCTTGCAGCCGAAGCCGGAGCCACAGCCGGCGTCCGCCGAACCTGCGCAAGAAAAAGAGGCTGCAGCGCCCAAGGCCTGACATTCCGTACGGCGCAATACTGTGTTGACGAGGGTGGTGTTTTCGCCGGGACCGATCGCCTCTAGAATGGCATGACCATTCCATCAGGGGCGATCATGGCCGCGAGCGCTGCAAACCAGTTGCTGCTGTACCCGGGCGGCTATCCGGTGCACATCGATGTGCCGCAACGGCAGATCGGCGGCGCGGGAACGGCGCTGCGCTTCGCCTTGCCGCTGCGCGCAGTGAACTTTCCTTTGTCGCATGCGCGTGAATCCAAGCTGGTGGTCGCGCTGGCGGGAGAACTGACCTTGCGCGCCGGCGCTCGAGCGCATGCCGTCTTGCGGGCGGGCCAGGCGGCGCTGGTGACTCCCGGAACCGCCCACCGCATCGCCCAGTACGGCGAGCGGCCAGCCGTGGTTGGCGTGGCGCTCTGGCCCGGAGCGGTGGAAGAGGCTTTTCGTACGCTCGACCGGATGGTGGCGCAGCATGGCTTCGACCACGCGGCCTTTGGCGCGCTGTTTGCCCGCTACGGTGTGCAGTGGGACGCCGCGATCGCATCCGGCACCCATGCCGCGGCGCCCGAGGTCACGACCTTTCGTGCAGCGGCGCAGGCGTTGCCACCGGCACTACGGGAACAGCTCGGTGCCTGCTGGCGGGCGTGGTTGCCGCCGGCGTGAACAGGCTTTCGAAGCCGGCATCCTCGATATCTTCCAGCAGCCCGATCAGGACCAGCGACACCTGCTTGAGTTCGCGCATCAGGGGCGCGATGTCGACCTGGCCGGCGCCGGCCCGGACGCGCTCGACGATGCTGGCGCCGATCTCGTGCAGCCTGCGGTGCGGCGCATCGAGCGCGTGGTAGGTGGGCGTGCCCGCGAAATAGCGGCCTTCGCTCAGGTACCAGCGACCGAGGGCGCACTTGGTGACGCACAGGGTCGGGTGGCCGGCCGACTGGCGCAACGGCGCATCGGGTGGCAGGGCGGCGCGCCGGATCGCGAAGCTGGCCAATTGGCGTCGCCACTGCACGTGGTCGACGATCGCCATGTGCACCAGGCCGACCGGCAGGCCGCGGCACTTGCCGGCGGCGGCGCAGAATGCCTTGAAGCCCGCCAGGGGAAGGGCGCGGCTGATCAAAAAGCCCTGGGCCACGCCGCAGCCGGCTTCCACCAGAAAATCGTGCTGCGCGAGCGTTTCGACGCCTTCCGCGACCACTTCCAGGCCGAGTTCGTGGCCGAGGCGGATCGAGGAACGGACGATGGTCGCGTTCTTGGGCGAGTCGAGCATCCGCACCACGATGCCCTGGTCCAGCTTGATCGTCGTGAACGGCCACTGGCTCAGCGTATCGATGCTCGAGTAGCCGATGCCATAGCCGTCCATCGCCAGGCCGACGCCGGCCTCGGTCAGCGCCTGGACGTTGTACAGCACGCAGGGCGCGGCCTGCAGCGCTTGCGTCTCGGTGATCTCGAGTTCGAGCGCCGCCGGCGGCAGCCCGCCGCGCACGATGGCGTCGAGGATCATGCTTGTCAGCGTGCTGTTTTCGAGGTCGCAGGAGCACACGTTGAACGACACCTGGAGCTGCTGCGCCAGGTCGCTGTCGACCAGCTCATGCACCAGATCATGCACCAGTTGCGGCAGCAGCCGCCGGGTCAGGCTCTTGAGCAGGCCGGCGCGCTCGATGGCGCCGATGAAGGCCGATGCCGGCAGCAGCGTGCCGTCGGGGCGCTGCCAGCGCACCAGCGCCTCGGCGCCGACGATGCGGTTGCTGGTCAGCGATATCTTGGGCTGGTAGTACAGGACGAACTCCCGCCGACGCAGCGCACCGGCAATCTCCTCTCTACTGACGATCGACATGGCATTTCCCGTGGACGTTCCATATCGATGTTATCCGCCGAAGCCGCCAGGCGGTCAAGCGCTGCGCCTTCTGCCATCGGCGGGAGGACGCTGCGCTCTTTCCTCAATAATCGACCGGGTAGTCCTTGCGGAATCTGGCGCCGCTGAAGGCCTTTTTCTGGGTCCAGTCCTGGGCCGGGCTGGTCCAGTAGGAATCGTCGGCCGGCAGGCCCAGCGCCAGGAAGCTGGCGGAGGCGATGTACATGCTGCCGCTGTTGGAATACCAGTCGCCCAGCTCCGGCTGGTGGCCGGCGAAGCCGATGGTGAGATAGCCGTCCCTGGTGAAGTTGTCCGGGGCGGTGTACAAGGCCTTGTGCATCGCCTGCATCGCCGCGCGCACCTGGCCCTCGGGCAGGGTCGGCGGCAACTGCTTGCGCCAGGCCAGCAGGGCCAGCGGCTGGAAGGCTGCGCTGCGGTAGGTCAGCGAGCGGCCGATCGGCGGGAAGGTCCCTTGCGGCGAGATGAAGCGCTCCAGATGCTCGCAATAGCGCTGAGTGCGTTTCAGGGCCTGGGCGCGCAGCTCGGCCGGCTTGCCGTTCCAGAACGGCGCATCATGCCGTTCGAGCACCTCGAGGATCTCGAGCAGCATCGGGTACATCACGAAGGAGCTGTAGTAATCGAAGTGGAACGATTCGCCGTCCTTGATCCAGCCGTCGCCCACATACCATTCGTTGACCTTGCGGATCGCGACATTGGTGCGCAGCGGATCGGCCTCCTCGCCGATCGACAGCAGCCAGGCCTCGTTCATCGCCGCGAACAGCAGCCAGTTGATGAAGGGCGGCTCGATCCGGCGCAGGCCCTTGATCTCGGCGACGATGCGTTGCTTGGTGGTCGTGTCGAGCGGCTCCCACAGCGCTTTCGGCGCGCGCATCAGCGCATTGGTGAAGTAGGCCGAGTCGACCAGCGCCTGGCCGTGGCCGCGCCAGGTCAGATAATCGGGGCTTTTCGGGTCGACCGAATGCACATAGCTCTGCAAGGCCATCTGGCGCAGGCGCGCACGGGTCTTGCCTTCGGCGCTGGCGTCGTCGGGCAAGGCCAGCCACGGCGCCGCGCCGGCGATCAGCCGGCCGAAGGCTTCCAGGTAGGCGACGTTGTTGTCGCGTCCATCCGAGCTCGGGCTCACCTCGAGCTTGAAGTTCTTTTTCAGTTCGCCGCGCGACATATTCGACAGCACCGGTTCGGCCATCTTTTGCAGCAGGCCGGCCGTGTACGCGCGGTCGCCACCGCTCGCGGTGGATGGGGTCGCGGCCATCGCGGGCGCAGCCAGGCCGCCCAGTGCGGCGCCTGCCGCCAGGCTGCCGATGAAATCCCTTCTTTGCATTGCGTCTCCTTGTCGTTATGTGAGTATTCAGGGCTCGCCGGCCAGCCGCTCGCCGGCATAGGCGCGATAGCGGCGGATGCGGCCCGTCACGTCGTCCTTGCCCTGGCGCGGCACGTAGCGCAGGCCGGCCACCTCGACGTCCTTGCCGAGGTCGATCACCAGCCGGTGCGGGTGTGCCGTGCCGGCGCCCGGGCCGCTGTAGGCCGTGTGCCAGTAGTCGCTGTTCTGGCCATTGATCGCATTGAGCGCGCCGCCATCTTCCTTGTGCGCTTCTTCGCTGTCGACCCAGGCGATGGTCCAGGCGGATTGCTCGATCGTCTTGCCGCTCTTGTCCAGCAGCGCCAGTTCGGCCACCGCGGCGTAGGGCTTGCCGTCGAAGGCGTCGAGCGACTCGAGGCAGAATTGGCGCGCCCGCAGCGGCGCCGCGAAGCGCACGTCCTGGGTCGCGGAGCCGGGCGCGAACGCGCCTTCGTGCGCGGGCTGCACGCCATCGAGCTGCAGCCTGACGCTGCTGGGAGGGCGTTCGAGGTCGCGCTCGCGGTGCAACTGGTCGAGGATCGGCTTGGCGAGGCCGGCGATGCGCGCCTCGCGCGGGCCGGTCAGGTCGAGCACGACCACCTGGTTGCGGCCGCGCCTGATCCACGGTCCCGGCAGGTACATGGTCTGGGTCGGCCCGATGCTCCAGTAGCGGCCCAGGCAGCGGCCGTTGATCCAGACGATGCCCTGGCCCCAGCCCGACATGTCGAGGAAGGTGTCATGGGTGGCGCTCGTGTCGAAGCTGCCGCGCCAGAACGCCGCATCCTTGCTGCGGCCGCGCTTGAACGCCAGCGGCGGCAGCACGCCTTCGGCATCGAAGTCGATGGCGCGGATCTCCCAGTTTTCCAGCGCCTGGGCCTCGCCGCCGTTGGGCGTGAAGGTGACCGGGCCATGCATGCCCTTGCGGTCGTGGATCTCGACCCCGAAGTTCACGCGCGCGATCGTGTACAGCAGGATCTCGACGGTCGCCGGCTTGCTGCGCGCCGGGATCGATACCTTGAAGCGGCGGTGGCGCGTGTCCATCGTGCCCACCAGCTTGCCGTCGACCCGCACCCAGGCCAGGTCACGTACCTTGGCGGCGGCCAGCACCCCGGCCGGGCCGGCCGGCAAGGTGACTCGGTAGGCGACGATGCCGCGGCTAATGTCGTATTCTTCGATCGGGCGCGGCGACGCGTCGCGGATCGTGCGCTCCGGCAGACTTGCGCTCAATGGCGCGGTTTCGTTCAGGGCGAAGGCGGGGATCGTCATCACCGGCATCGGCGCCGGCGGCTGCGGCAAGGCCTCACCTGGAGCCAGGAACGGCGTCATCGCGGCGCGGTAGGCCTCGAACTTGGCGCCGATCCAGCCGGCCTCGCTGATCGGGGCGTCGTAGTCATAGCTGGTGGTGTCGGGCCGGAACGGCCGGTCACAGCCGCCCCACAGGCCGAAGGTCGTGCCGCCGTGCGCCATATAGAGGCTGAACGAGCCGTTCGCCGCCAGCATCGTCTTGATGTCGGCCACGGCGTTCTCGACGCCGCCGCGGCGGTGCGGCGCGCCCCAGGTGTCGAACCAGCCGGAATAGTATTCGCCGCACATCAGCGGCCCTTGCTGCACCTCGGCCAGCGCCTTGAAGCCGGCCTCGGGATTACTGCCGAAGTTCGCCACCGAATACAGCTCGGGGATGTGGGTCTTGGCCACCGCATTGGTCGGGTTGCACTGGAATAGCGGGACGTCGAAGCCGGCGTCCAGCACGGCCTGGCGCAGCGCGCGCATATAGTCCAGGTCCTCGCCGTAGAAGCCATACTCGTTCTCGACCTGCACCATCAGGATCGGGCCGCCGCGCGTCACCTGCTGCCCACCGAGCACGCGGCCAACCTCGCGCAGCCAGCGCCGCGACGGCGCCAGGAAGGCCTCGCTGGTGGAGCGCAGGAAGGCATCGCCCTGCTGCTTGAGCAGCCACCATGGCAGGCCGCCCATCTCCCATTCGGCGCAGGCATACGGGCCGGGGCGCAGGATCACCCACAGGCCTTCCTGCTGCGCCAGCCGGCAGAATTCGGCGGCATCGCGCTGGCCGGCCCAGTCGAACTGGCCTTCGCGCCACTCATGGTAATTCCAGAACAGGTAGGCGCAGACGCTGTTCAGGCCCATTGCCTTGATGGTCTTGAGGCGGTGCGCCCAGTACTCGCGCGGCACGCGCGAAAAATGCATCTCGCCGCAGCGGATCTGCAGCGGTTTGCCGTCCAGCAGAAAGTCTTCGCGGCCGATCGTGAAGCGGGGCGAGGCGGCAGCCTGGATCTGAGCTGGCAAGAGCGCCAGCGCGGAACTGGCTGCGGCGCCCTGCAGCAGGCGCCGGCGAGGCAGCGTAGGCGTCATCGCTTGCCTCCCGCGTTATCGACCAGACTCGCGATCTCGCTCGCCGCCAGCAGGAAAGCGCCGACGCCGAAGGGCGCGGTCGAGTCCTGGTTCACGACCTGGCCGGGGATCGCGCGCTCGCCGATCGGCTGCACGTAGCCGACTCGCCCATCGGCCTGCAGCGCGACCCGGCTCAGGAAGCTCCAGCCGCGCAGGGCCGTCGGCGCATACGCGGCGCGGTCGAGGTAGCCGTTGTTGATGCCCCAGGCGTAGGCATAGGTGAAGAAGGCGGTGCCGCTGCTCTCCGGGCCCGGTGCATGGCCCGGGTCGAGCAGGCTGCGGGTCCAGTAGCCATCGTCCTGCTGCAGCGGCTTGAGGGCCGCCGCCATGCGGCGGAAGCGCTCGGTCAGCAGGGGCCTGCTTGGATTATCGGGCGGCAGGTCGGCCAGCGTCTTGGCCAGGGCGGCGAACACCCAGCCATCGCCGCGCGCCCAGAAGTCCTTGCCGCCGTTGGCCGACTTGTGCTTGGGGTAGATGTACTTGGCGTCGCGGTAGTACAGGCCCGCGTCCGGATCGTACATCAGCTGGTCGGCATACGTGAAGTACTCTTGCAGCTTGTCGAGGTAGCGCTGCTCGCCCGTGGCCTTGTACAGCTTCGTCATCGCGGGCATCACCATATAGATGCCGTCGGCCCACCACCAGTAATCGCGGTTGGAAGTGCTCATCTGGTATTCCATGACCTCGCGCGCACGGGCGATGCGGCGCGGGTCCTTGCGGCCATCGAGTTCGTACAGGTCGACATAGGTCTGGAAGCAGGTCTGCCAGTCGCCGAACAGGACATATTCCTGGGTTTCGCCGTAGCTGTACTTCCAATCGGCCCGCTTATCCGAGTCCGCACCGCGCCAGCGATTGTGCTCGGCCCAGGCGGTCGAGTAATCGCGGTAAGCCTCGTTGCGGGTGAGCGCATAGGCCGCCATATTGCCGGTGTGGTAGGCGGCGACGTCCCAGAACGCCCACTGTTGCGGGGCGTGGTTGCGTTGCCAGTAATCGTTGGCGCGGGTCAGGTCGGCCAGGACGTCGGCCCGTGTTGGCGCTTGACCACCAATGCTGGCGCAGCCGCCGGCGAGGGTGACCAGCGTGGCCAGGGCAAGCTTGAGGTAGAGTCGTCTCGTCATGTCGTCTTTCATGGAATGTGAGTGTCGCTTGCGGGTCGCCACTGCAAGACCTGCACGGTGGAGGGCGGCACGTCGGCCAGCCCTTCGCCATCGACTTGCCGCACCGCCTGCAGGTATAGGTGCAGCTCGCCCTGGCGCCGCCACAACTCGGTGTCGTAGCTCGGTTCCCAGGCGCCGACGGGGCTGTCAGTCAGGTCGTGCACCGACCAGCGCGGCGCGTCGAAGCCGGGGATGCGCACCACCGACACGCGTTCGCCGCGCTCGCTGTCGCGAAACACGATGAGGCCGGATGGGTTGGCGCCGCGCTGGTCGATCAGCAGCTGCGGGCGCGCGATCGGGATCGCCTTGGTGCCCATGCCGGCGAGCGAAAAGGCGGTCTTGCGAAAGTCCAGGTCGAGCCGGCGCCAGCCTTCGTCGCGCCGGTACAGCACGCGGTACTGGGGCACGGCGCTGTCCTTTGTCCTCCAGTAGCTGGCGATATAGGGCCGGCCCCGGGCATCGAAGGCCATCGAGGTCTGGTTGATCAAGTCGCTGTTCTGCGGGATGCGCGCCGCGTACTCGGCGCTGGCGGCGGTGATCGGTAGCGAATAGGGCTTGCCGTTGCTGTCTTCCCAGCTCGCGCCGCCGTCGCGCGAGCGCGCATAGGCCATGTCGTGGTTGCTGGCGACGTCGGGCGATTCGCGCCAGACCCAGGACAGGTGGATGACGCCGAGGCCATCCACGCCAGCCTGCCAGTAGGCGTTGCGCAGCCTCTCGCCGCTGATCAGATTGTCGGCCGCGCGGCGCCAGCCGGTGGCCGGATCGTAGCGGTTGGCGACCAGGTTGCCGCGTCCCGAACCGCCGTCGCGGTACAGGAACAGCAGGCCGCCATCCGGCATGCGGAAGAACTCCGGATACGACAGCGACGCTTCGTCGCGCCCCAGCATCGGCGCCCTTTGCAATTTTAGGCTGCCGGGGGCGACGCCGCGCGCATAGTTCAGCGGGTTGTTGTGCTGGTCCCAGGCCATGTGCAGCACGCCTTCGCCATCGACCATGATGCTGATCGCGTTGTGGGCGTCGCGCACATTGCCGCGCCATGCGGTCTGGCGCAGTTCCCAGGCGTCGCCGCCGAGACGGCGCTTGCCCAGCACGACCTGGCCGGCGCCATCGTAGTAGGCGATGTACTGGTGCGCGCCGTCGCTGGCCAGGGCGTTCTTGCGAAACACCACGGCGTTGACCGAGTTGCCGGCCCAGCCGGGGCCGACCTGGCTCAAGGTTGGACCAACTGCGGGACCAGCGGCGCAGCCATGCAGCAGGACAGCGCCGGCCACGATCCCGCTGCAGCGATACATAAAGCCGGTCATCCGCATCACAGCTTGCCGCGGATGCCGATCTTGAACGTGCGCCCGTCGTACTTCGCGTAGTCCATCCGCGTGTGCTTGCCGCTGCCGTACTGGCCGTTGGCGTCCTCGAAGTAGTCGTAGTTCAGGGTGTCGGTCAGGTTCAGCGCATCCAGGCGCAGCTCCAGGTTCTCGGACAGCTTGTAGCTGATGGTGCCGTCCAGGTAGCCGCGCGCGGCGCGCCAGCGTATCAGGTCGTCGCCGTTGTTCCGAGGGTTGTCGCCATGCAGCGAGCGGTCCTTGTAGTTGTAGGACAGGCGCATCGCGAGCGGGCCGCGTTCATAGTAGGTGGTGACGCTGTAGGCGTACTTGGGCACCGAGTTGACCTCGATCTCCTTGCCGGCCTTGGTGATCCAGCGCATGCTGTTGAAGGGATCAATGTGGGTATAGCTGGCCAGCGCGCCGAAGCCCTTGAACGGATCGGGCAGGAAGGTGAAGTCCTGCTGGTAGGCCAGCTCGTAGCCTTTGAGCGTCTGTTCGCCGGCGTTGCTGTAGGTGCGCAGCACCATCGGCAGGTTCGGGTCGACCCGGCCGCTCGGGTCCTGGAAGATCGCCCCGAGCGCGGTGTCGGGCAGGCCAAGCGCGCCGAAGGTGGTGTTGGTGGTGGTCGACACCGTGGCGTCGGTCAGCTTCTTCTTGAAGTAGGCCGCCGACAGCAGGCTGCCCGGCTTGAAATACCATTCCAGGCTGGTGTCGAAGTTCTTCGACTGCTGGGGCTTGAGGTTCGGGTTGCCGGCGGTCGCAGTATTGTCGAAGGCGTTCGGGATCACGGTCTGGGCCGCGATGATCGACAGCGAGGCGCGGCTGATGGTCTTGCCCCACGAGGTGCGGAAGATCAGCTCGTCGTTCAGGTCCCAGGCCGCGCTGACGGCCGGCAGCACATTGGTGTACTTGCCCTGTTCGCTGTTCGGCTGGTAGGTGTTGCCGCTGCCGCTGCGCTTGAAGTTGTCGATGTCGAGCTTCGTCTGCGACCAGCGTACGCCGGCGTTCAGGCGCAGCTCGCGCCCCAGCACGTCGCCCTTGAAATCGGACTGGACGAAGCCGGTGCTGACCTTCTCGGCCGCGCCGAAGCTCTGCGCCGGCGTGAACGCTTCGCTCGTGTTGAAGGCGACCGGATCGTAGGTCGAGAACGCATAGTCGCGGGTGAAGGTGCCGAAGCGGCTCGGCCAGCCGGGGCCCATGTCCAGGTCGGGGATCGGCAACACCGAGACCATATTGGCGCGCACGCTGGCGTCGCCCAGGCCGACCATCTTGGCCTTCATGGCGGCGCCGGCATTGCGTTTTTCGACGTCCTTGCTGGTGTCGACGTAGACCAGGCCGGTCTTGAGGCGCCCGGTCCAGCCGCCAAACAGGTCGTAGTCGTAGTCCACCACCAGGCGCGCCTGGCGGCCCTTGTCGCGCTCGCGAGTCCACCCGGTGGTGACGTCGAAGCCGCTGAAATTGGCCGGGTCGGTGTAGTCGATCGGCGAGGACATCGACGGGTAGACGTGGTCGGCGCCATAGTCGATGGTCGTGTCGACGCCGAAGATCTGGCCCGACAGGGTGTCCGAATAGCTGGTGGCCTTGCTGTTGTTGGCGCTCACCTGGCCGGTCACCACCAGCCCCGGGCGTGCTTCCCAGCGGCCGTTGAGCGCCAGGTAGCCGAACTCGGTCTTGTCTTCGCCATAGGTCACGCCGCTGCTGTACGAGGTGTTGCCGAAGGTGCCGGTCAGGAGGTTCGACCCGGGATCGATCTTCACGTCGATCGGCACCAGGCCGTTGTGGCCGTTGGTTCCCGGCGGCGCGTTGCGATTGGTGGTGCGGGTGTTGCGGATCAGGAGGCCGTAATAGAGCTCGTCGCGGCTGTTCTCCAGGCGCGAGTACAGGCCGTCCAGGCTCAGGTTCAGGCCGCCCTGCTTGAACTGCAGGGAGCTCACCAGGCCGTCGCGGCTGCGCCGGTTCTGCGAGCCGTAGTAACGGTAGATGCGCGGCAGCAGCGCGTTGTCGATCTGTTCGCGGGAGTAGCCCGACAGGTTGGCGCGCGGGTCGTCGTAGTCGAGGGCCAGGGCGAAGTTGCCCAGCACGGGATTGCGGCTGCCGTTGGCCGAACTGTTGTAGCCGCCGGTGGCTTCGAAGCCGGAGCGGTTGTTGACCGCCTTCGAGTGGGCCACGCCGGCCAGGAAGCCCCACGGACCCCAGGTGTTCGAATACAGCGCGAAGCCGGTCGGATCGGCTTCCTTGGCGCTGGTGTTGTAGGCGCCCGAGACCGCGTAGCGGATGGTGCGCTTGGGACTGTCGAACGGGCGCGGGGTCTGCAGGTCGACGATGCCGCCCATGCCTCCCTCGGTCAGTTCGGCCAATGGCGACTTGTAGAAGTCGACCCGGCCGAACAGTTCGGACGCGAACACGTCGTAGTTGAAGCCGCGCGCGGCGCTGCCGATGGTGCTGGTGGACGTGGTGTTGACCGGCGCGCCGTTCAGGGTCGTCACCGAATACTCGGTGGGCAGGCCGCGGATCGAGATGCGCTGGCCTTCGCCCGAACTGTCGTCGCGGTTCAGGATCACGCCGGGAACGCGCTGCAGCGATTCGGCCACGTTCGCCTCGGGGAATTTGCCGATGTCCTCGGCGACGATCGAATCGCGCACGCCGATCGCCTGCTGCTTGAGGTTGAGGGCCTTCTGCAGGCTGGAACGAAAGCCCGTGACCACCACGGTGGTGGGCGCGGCCGTGCTGTCGGCCGGTGGTGGTTCCGCGGTGGCGGGGGTGTCCGAGGTGGTGGCGTCGGGCGTGGTGGGCGCCTGCTGTGCCAGCGCGGGTGTCATGTATGCGGCGGCCAAAGCCAGCGGCAGCGCCGCGGCCAAAATCTTCTTCTGCATAGTGTCTCCTGACCGCGAACTTCGAGGTTCGCTTGTAATGTCGGGCCGCCGTGCTCGGCACGTGCGGCTGAAGATGAAGCACCGGTCGCCGACCATCGCTGCTCTTATATGACAACCGTATGGTTACGTTACCATGTGCTTCGTAAATACTCAACAAGGATGGGTTAGCTGCCGTACCTGAAGGATAAGCGCCTGATTTTGCTGAAAAATCTCTGGAATTAGCCGAGCTCGACGTGGTATCGTAACCACAGGTTAGTGTTGAGTTACTGCAAACACTCAACAACATGATCGATTGAAGGAGACCCATGGCCAAAGCCAGCAAATTGAGCGAGGTCGCCCGCCTGGCCGGCGTCGCGCCGATCACCGCCTCGCGCGCGATCCGCGGCACCGGCTATGTGTCGGACGCGGCGCGCGAGCGCATCATGGCGGCCGCGGCCCAGCTGAACTACACGCCGGACATGCTGGCGCGCCGGATGCGCGGCGACAAGAGCAAGCTGATCGGCGTGTTCATGAACAACTACGGCCCCGTGGTGCTGCACGAGCTGGTGCGCGCCATCGGCGAGCAGGCGAGAAAACGCGACTACGACCTGCTGCTGTTCAACGCCGATCGCTTCGACAGCCCGGACCGGATGACCACCTGCGCCACGCTCAGCAAGTTGTGCGACGGCCTGCTGCTGCTGATGCCGACCGCCGACGACCGTTTCCTGGACGTGGTCGAGCGCCAGCAGCTCAATTGCGCGCTGGTGTTCTTCGATGCGCGCCAGCTGGCGCTGCCCACCATCGTGCTGGAAAACCGCATCGGCGCGCGGCGCGCGGTCGAGCACCTGATCGGTCTGGGCCACCGCCGCATCGCCTTCATCGCCGGCACCAAGCGCACCGGCCAGAGCGCCGAGCGCGAACGCGGTTATGCCGAGGCCCTGGCGGCGGCCGGCATCGCCGTCGACGCGGCGCTGGTGGTGGACGGCGCCTTCAACCAGCCCGGGGGCTTTGCCGCCACCCGCCGCCTGCTCGAGCTGGAGGCGCCGCCCACCGCCATTTTCGCCGCCAACGACGAGATGGCCTTCGGCGCCATCGACGCCGTCGCCAGCCGCGGCCTGAAGGTGCCGGCCGACGTCTCGGTGGTCGGCTTCGACGACATCTCGACCGCCAGCCACGTGTTCCCGCGCCTGACCACGATGCACCAGCCCTACGAGGCGCTGGCCGAGCGCGCGGTGCAGGAGGTGGTCGAGATGATCGAAGGCCGCCCGCCCAGTGCCGAGCGCATCGCCTTCGCCACCGAGCTGGTGGTGCGCGACTCGACCGGCCCCGCGCCGACGTAGATCCAGGATGCGGCGCGCCGCCCTCGAGAGCGCAAGCTGGCAGGCCGGCACGCTGCGCTATGGCGCCTGGGGCTTGTGCGTGCTGGTCGGTTGGCTGCTGGTGGGGGCGCTCGGGATCGCGGTGCGCGAGCGCTGGGCCGGCCCGATCGGGCTGGTCGTGCTGCGCAACCACGGCGCCTCGGACACCGCCGTCGCCATGCTGCTGTCGACCGTGCCGGCGCTTATCAGCCTGCTGGTGGTGCCGGCGATCGGGTTGAGGTCGGACCGCAGCCGCAGCCGCTGGGGACGGCGCCGTCCTTACCTGGTAGTCAGCGCGCCGCTGGCCACCGCCGCCATGCTGTGCGTGGCCCTGGCGCCTGCATTCGCGGCCGGCGCGCACGCGCTGCTGGGCGCCTGGTCGCCGGGCCTCTCCGCGCTCGAACTGGGCTTGTTCTGCCTGTTCTGGACCGTGTTCGACGCCGCCGCTATGACCACCATGGCGCTATTCGCCGGACTGGTGGCCGATGTCATTCCGTTCGGGCTGGCCGGTCGCTTCTATGCCGCGGTGCGGGTCGTCGGCCTGGGCGTGGCGATCGGCTTCAACATGACGCTGTTCGCGCTGAGCGAAGCCTGGCTGGCCGAGATCCTGGTGGCCATCGCCCTGATCTTCGGCCTGACGATACCGCTCATGTGCCTGATGGTGCGCGAGGGGCACTACCCGCCGCCGGCGCCTGTCGCGCGTGACGACGCTGCCGCTGCAGCGGCGGGCGGACGGCTGGCGCTGGCGCGCACCCAGCTGCGCCTGTGCTGCGCCCAGCGCCGCTACCTGTGGATCTTCGGCGCCTTCATGCTGGCCGCCGTCACCTTCGTCCCCTTCAATACCTTTTCGCTGCACTATGCGCTCGACCTGGGGCTGTCGAAGGCGGAACTGGGCGAGCTGACCGCGCTGGCCTATGCGGTGTCGATCGCCAGCGCCTTCGTCATCGGCTGGCTGGTCGACCGGCGCGGCGCGGTGCGCGTGGCCGCCGCCATGATGGCGCTGTACTTCGCGATCGCGCTGGGCGGCTGGCTGCTGGTCGACGGCGCGGCCAGTTTCCGCCCGTTCTACGTGGCCCACGTGATCTGCTCGGGCGCCTATTTCACCGCCGCGGCGGCGATGCCGCTGGCGCTGTTCCCGCGCGAGGAGTTCGTGCGCTACAACGCGAGCAAGGACATCCTGGTCGCCTTCGCCAACATCCTGGTGGCCAGCTGCATCGGGCCTTTGCTCGACCACTCGGGCCACGATTACCGCCTGACCCTGGGCAGCGCCGCGCTGTTCTCGCTGCTGGCGCTGGCCTGCCTCGGGCGGGTGCTGACGGCGCATACGGCGCCGGCAGGCGCACCGCTGCAGGAACCAACATCGGCGGGCTGACTCACGCGCCCAAGCGATCACGCGCGCCCGGTCCATGCCGCTGCAGCAGCTGCGCGCACAGCGCCCCGATATCCTGCTCACCGTTGGCGCCCATGGTGGCGCGCGCCGCCTCGTTCAGCGCGCAGTCGACGATGTGGTCGCCCAACGCGCGGTAGCTCTCGAACTGGGCTTCGTCGAACCACTGGTCGGCGATGCTTTCGTGCGGATAGTCGGGATGGAGCTTGCGGTAGTTGAGCAGGTCGGCGTTCTCGGTGCCGACGATGGCCGGCTTGACGTACAGGAGCACGCCGTCGGCTGCGCCGCGGTCGGCCAGGCTGTAGCGGATGCTGCCGGCCGCACAGCTGGCGCCGCACATGCCCTTGTCGCCGTCGGCCGCCAGGCGCGAGACATCGAGGTCGATGCGCACGTGCAGGTCGGTGGCGCAGCGCCGGATCGCATTGCCCAGGTCTTCGAACGCAAGATAACGATCGCTGCCGACGTCGACCGCGATCACCAGCCGGCAGCGGCGCCGCACCAGCTCGTAGATGCCGAGGTTGTCGAAGTGGCCGCCGTCGGTCAGGTGGACGTAGGCCGCGTCGGCATCGAGCTGGCCGAATAGCTCCGACAAGAGGCTGAACAGGCCGATCGGCGGCGAGGCGCTGGTCCAGGCGCGGCGCGCGGGATTCGGGCACCAGCGCCCCAGGCGCACGTTGAACATCGTCATCAGGAAGTTCAGCGGCGGCGACGAGTGCGCGCCCATATTCGGGCTGGCGGCGGCGCCGGACAAGGCCACCGCCATCCCGAGCCGCACGCCGGCGTCGTCGTCCAGGCCGACGCCGGAGCGCGAAGCATACTGCTCGGTCGGCCGGTAGCAGCCCGCTGGCGCGCCCGCGCTGCCGGGCACCGCGCTGGCTTGCTCATAACCGCACCAGCGCGGCGTGAAGGCGAACGAGGCGGTGCGCCGCGTCTGCCAGGCCAGCTCGGCGCCGCTGACCAGGTTCAGCGCGGTGTTCACGATCGGGTAAGGCCGCCCGTAGCGCAGCTCGGCCAGCAGCATGTCGTCGTTGGGGTCGAAGCCGGTGAAGGGATGCGGCTGGCGCGTGCGGTTGCCGGCGCCGAACCAGGCCCGCACCACCCGGTTGCGGTACAGCATATACAGCGAGAACTTGTTGATGTCGACCCGCCAGCCGAGCAGCAGGGCCGCGCCCAGGAAGGCGCCGAAGGCCAGCAGCAGGGTCGCGCCGTCCGTGGCCAGGGTGGCGTCGGCATGGGCGCGCAGCACGCACGTCAGCTCGGACTTGGGACAGGCGACCTTCGGCAGCGCCACCGTGGCCTGCACCAGGCTGCTCAAGAGGGCGAAGATCCCGACCGTGAACACATAGGGCGCCAGCCGCGCGACCAGTTCGAGCTTCGGGTCCGGGGCGCCTCGCGCGCCGGTCGACATGCTGCTGCCGGCCTTGAGTCCGAAGGCGGTCATCGCCAGCCAGCCGAGCAGGGTGCCCAGGTTCGACCACGGCTCGTAGGTCAGCCAGGCCCAGTGCAACAAGGGAGGAATGTAAAAGCAGGTGGCGTACACGGTCAACCACAGGAGGGCGAAGATCGCGGTCCAGGCGCCTTGCCGGCTCCACCATTCGCGGCTGGCGTCGCTGTACAGGCGGCCGACCAGGCCGATCATCAGGGTCATGGTGGCGGCGAACAGCACCATCATGAGCGGCATGCCGAAGGTGGCGAGCGCGATCGCGTCGTTCAGCACGCGCTGGCCGGCGGGATCGGGCAGCACCGCCATCCCGCCCAGCAGCAGCAGGGTGCCGAGGGTGAGCGCGCCCATCGCGCACAGGAAGTGCGACAGGCCTTCGCCCAGTTCGGCGCGGGTGAGGTCGCGCAGCGGCGGGTCGGCGTGCAGCCGCGTGTAGATGGCCAGCCAGCCGGCCAGCACCAGCAGCAGGCCGACCGCCGCGCACAGCAGCAGCGACAAGCGGGCGGCGTCGACCCGCAGCAGCGCCAGGATCCCGGGGGCGAAGGCGCGGCCGGCTTCCAGCAGCACCAGCAGCACGCTGGCGGCGCCGGCGGCGCACACTGTATAGCCGGTGCGGCGGTAGGGACTGGAGCGATCGTGGGCCAGGTACCAGCCGCAGGCCCAGACGATGAAATACACCAGGCCCGGGGCCAGCAGCCAGTGCCAGCGGCCTTCGAGCTGGCTTGGGAAGAAGGTCGACGGCGCCGCCCCGCCGTGGCGCCATAGCCCCAGGCTGCCGAGGAAGCCCGCCAGCAGCAGGGGCAGGTTGATGCACCACAGGACCGCGCCCTGCGACAGCGGAAAGCGGCGCATCCCGCGCGAGCTTTCCGGCTTGCTCGAGATCGACAGCGCGATGCAGAACACGGCGAACAGGAACAGCAGCACGCCGACGATCCAGGCGATGTCGGCCAGGTGCATCCATGGCCCGCCCGGTGCGACCACGCGGTGCACGGCCCAGACGGCAAAGCGCGGCAGCAGCAACAGGGCGCACATCCAGGCCACCAGCATGGCCAGGTTCAGGCCCGTGTTGCGCACATAGGTGCCGACCAGGGTCCAGGTGTCGGCGCTGAACATGCCGCCCTGCGGCGACAGGTAGTTGCTGTACTGGCGCAGGAAGCGCAGCTCGGGCGCCTCCCCGTTGCCGGCCTGCGGCGCCAGCATGGCTTCCACCTTGCCGATGTCGCCGCCGTTGGCATGCAGGCATTTCGACAACCAGCCGCCGACAAAGCCGCCGCCGGACACGGTGGACAGGTAGTCGATGTGGCGCAGCAGGCCGCAGCGCGCCAGCGCCTGCAGGGCGCCCAGGCTGAAGGTGGCGCTGCGCACGCCGCCGCCGGACAGGGCCAGGCCGACCAGCATGCCGCCGTGGGCGCGCTGCAACAGGCGCTCGCGCTCGGGCGGCAGGGCGGCGTCGAGCGCGGCGCCGCGCGCGTCTGTCGCCTCTGGGCGCAGCATGTCGAGTTCGTCGCGCAGCACTTCGCCGAACAGATGGCCGGCGGCTGTGTCGAGGCAGCGCAGCAGGTCGCCGTCGATCTTGTCCGACGGCGCCAGGCCGTGGCGCTTGCGCAGCAGGGAGAAGGCGTCCCGTAGTTCGGCCACGGTGCGCGCGCCGGGTGGCGGATCGCAGCCGGCGGCGGCGAGCTTGCGCCGCAGGTCGTCGACCTGCGACGGCGTCAGGTGGGTCAGGTCGCTCGGCAGCATGGCTCCTCCGGCTGGACGGGGAAGCGGCCGGGCCGGGCAGGCCGGGCCGCCGTGTCAGTTCAGCACGGTTTGGAGGCGAGCGCCACCGTTTGGATCAAGCGTCAGGCCTTGTCGGTCTTGCCGCGCGTGCTGCGCCGGCCCGGGGCCGGAGTGCCGTTGGCGTTCTGGGCGTTGGTGGATTGGCCTGCGGCGGATGGCTTGGCGGAAGCAGCGGCGCCGGCTGCGGGGTTGTCGCCACCGCCGTCGGGCGGCGAGCCGCCGGCCTTGTCGGGATTGGCGTTGTCTGGCGGCATGGCGCTGGCCACGGCCTGGCGGAACTGGTCCTGCAATAGATTCCACCAGGCGACGGCGGCCGGCATGGCCGCGGCCGATGCCTCGGTGCCTGGTGGCGGAGCCGGGGTGTCGGGCGCGGCCGCGGATGGCGCCGGCGGTGGCGCGGCGCTGTCCGCGGGCCTGGCGGCGGCTGGCGCGGCGGCCTGCGCCGCCTGGGTGAAGAATTGCGCGAACGGCGCGATGGCGGCGTCGCTGGCGGCGCCGGTCTGGCTCATGGCCTGGGCCATGCTGTCGCCCATCGCCTTGAGCGTGGCCAGGGTGCCGCGCTGAATCTCCAACGCCTGGATCGAGCCGCGCAGCATGCCCAGGTTGAGGTTGAGCCAGGACTCGACCGCCTTCAGGTCGGCGATCTTCTTGTCCAGGTCTTCCACCGACAGGCCGGCGCCCGGCATGGGCATGCCGCCCATCCCGGGCATGGCGCCGGGGATGTTCATGCCGCCCCACAGGTTCTTGACGAATTCGAGCGTGTCGGTCATTCCAGGCATGGGCTGATTCAGCATGAGCGGTCTCCGTTGTTTGTGCGGCAAGCGTAGCAGATTACGTCTTTGCAGGCCATGCAGCGAATGGGACCGGGCAGAGTTTGCGCTGGCACCAAGGCTGGCTCGACTATCGAGAATATTGTCTATTGAGCAAATATCGTCTTTACGTTACGATGGAAAAGTTGCGCTGCACAAAATTGCCTTTTGGTAATCAACTTTCCGTGGTGAATCCGATGCTCATCGATGGCCGGCAGTTAGCACCAGACACGACACTCCAGGCCGACATCTGCATCGTCGGCACCGGCATGGGGGCGATTTCCGCCGCCCATCCCCTGGTGCGCGCCGGCCGCGACGTGCTGTTCATCGAAACCGGGCCGATCACGGCGTCGCGCCGCGATGCGCCTTCGGTGCGCATCGAAAGCGTCGGCCGCCCTTTCGGCATCTCGACCAGCCGCGGGCTCGAAGTGGGCGGCGGCACCGCGTTCTGGCATGGCGTGTGCGCGCCGCTCGACGACGAGGATTTTCTCGAGCGCCCCTGGATTCCCCACAGCGGCTGGGCCATCACGCGCGGCGATCTCGATCCCTGGTATGCGGTGGCGCTGGACTTCCTGTGCGGCGGCCAGGACATGCCGCAGGAATCGGCCGCCCACCACGGCGGCATGGCGCTGGGCATGGCCAATATGCTCGCTTCCAAGGCTTACCGCTACCGGTCGCCGCCGTTCAGGGGCAAGCCGGTCTTGCGCGAATGGTGCCGCAACGGCATGGCGCGCTGCGTGTACAACAGCACCGCACTGCAGCTGCGGCAACGGCATGGACGTACACACGCCCTTGTCGTGGGCAGCGGCGCGCAGCGCTTCGAAGTCAGGGCGAACCGCTTCGTGATCGCGGCGGGCGCGCTCGAGACGCCGCGCCTCTTGCTCAATTCGCTCGGCCAGGATGGCATGGCGCAGCAGCCGTCCTGGTGGCTCGGGCGCAATCTGATCGACCATCCCGCCGGCTACCTGTCGCAAGTCACGTTCCGCCAGCCGCTGGCCGGCAAGCCGAAAGCGCGCGCCAGGGCAAGCAAGGAAGACATCCAGGTCTTCCCGGGGCTCATGCTCAGCAGCGAATTCCAGCAGGCGCACCGCCTGCCCAACCATGCCATGTTCATCCGCAAGGGCATCAACCGGCGTCCGGTGCCGAACAAGGCGGTGATGTCCTTTCTCGGCGTGCGCGGGCCGCGCGACATCGGCCTGTCGCATGTGGCCTCGCTGGTGCGCCATCCCTACATCCTGTGGCGCATCGCGCACCAGAAGCTGCCGCTGGGACTGCGCTCGCACCACGGCGACCTGTTCTTCATGACGGAACAACTGCCGAACCCGGACAGCCAGGTCAGCCTCTCCGAGCACGGGCGCGACCGCTACGGCATGCCGATCGCGCGCGTGCACTGGCAGCTCTCCAGGCAGGACATCGAGATGTTTACGCAGTATCACGAGCTGCTGATGGCCGGCTTTCGCGGGCATGGCGAGGTAAGCGGTTGCCGGGCCGACCCGATGACGGGCTGGCGCGATACCTGTGCCTCGGCCGCCCACCACCTCGGCACGGCGCGCATGGCGAGGACGCCGCAACACGGTGTCGTCGACCCCAACCTGAAGGTATTCGGCTTCGAGAACGTGTGGGTGAGCGACGGTTCGGTGTTCCCGACCGCCGGCAGCGTCAATCCATCGCTGACCATCTGCGCGCTGGGCCACCGTCTTGGCAGCCATTTGACAGCATTGAGTTAAATCCTCGGCGCCGCTAGCCTGCGACCAGGGCGTCCCAGCTGCGCATGGCCACCTGGACCGCCGCCTCCAGTTCGGCGCGGCTGGCGCCGTCGCGCGCGTGGAGCGACATCCCGTTCTGGACAATGTGCACGAAGCGGGCGAGGGCGTCCAGGTCGACCGAGGCCGGAATCTCGCCGTTCGCGGCGCCCTGCTCGAGGCGGTTCCTGACGACCGCCCGCGGCGAGGCGCGCGCAGTGCGCGTCTGTTCGCACAATTCCGGGTGGCCCGCGGCGCCGATCACCGACAGGGTCGCCATGCAGCCGAGCGGAACGTCCTCGATGCCGCCGGTCAGGAAGGCGGCGGAATCCATCAGCCATGCCTGGACCGCGTCGCGCGCGGTCGCCGCATCGAGGAAGTTCTTCCAGCCCCAGGCATAGGTGGCGCCGTAATGGTTCAGGGCTTCGACAAACAAAGCCTCCTTGGAGCCGAAGGCCGCGTACAGGCTTGGCGAGGCGATGCCCATCGCGGCGGTGAGGTCGGTGAGCGAAGTGGCCTCATATCCCTTTTGCCAGAACAGGCGCATCGCCTTCGATAAGGCGGCTTCGCGGTCGAAGGCGCGTGGCCGGCCGCGGGCGCGCGTCGCCGGCGCTGGGGCAGCCGCTTCGTCGTGGAGAGGGTGGTCGGGCGTTTGCATCGCGCACAGTATATGTCCGGCTGCGGGTCGGGACAACGCCGCACGTCGTTTAACAATATATGTGTCGATCACTAAAAAATCAATTGACAGCACGCCGCCGGGCCATCTACTATTTCTGTATCGATCAACACATAAAGGAAATGTCATGAGCAGCTTGCAAGGAAAACGCGCCATCGTCACCGGCGCATCGCGCGGCATCGGCGCCGCGATCGCCCTCGAACTGGCGGAACAGGGCGCCGACGTGGCGATCACCTACGAGCGTTCGGCCGAGCGGGCCCAGGAAGTCGTGCGCACCATCGAAGGCCGCGGCCGCAAGGCGGTCGCGATCCAGGCCGACAGCGCCGACCCGGCCGCGATCAGGCGCGCCGTCGACGAAGCGGCGCGGGCGCTGGGTGGCCTGGACATCCTGGTCAATAACGCCGCCATCGCCCGCTATGCGCCGATCGCCGACATCGCCGTGGACGATATCGACGCCCTGCTGGACGTGAACGTGCGCGGTCCGATCCTGGCGGCGCAGGCGGCCATCCCGCACCTGGGCCAGGGCGGTCGCATCGTCAATATCGGCTCAGCCGGCGCCGACCGCATCGTCGGCGAGGGGGCCACCGTGTATTTCCTGACCAAGGCCGCGCTCAAGACCTTCACCAGCGGCCTGGCGCGCGAACTGGGCGCGCGCGACATCACCGTCAACCTGGTGCAGCCGGGTTCGACCGACACCGAGATGAACCCGGCCAATGGCGACTTCGCCGAATTCCAGAAGTCGCTGATCCCGCTGGGACGCTTCGGCGAGCCGCGCGACGTGGCGGCGGCAGTGGCCTTCCTGGCCAGTCCGGCGGCGCGCCAGATCACCGGCGCCGTGCTCACCGTCGACGGCGGGGCGATCACCTGACCTTAAGAACCTATCCCGGTAGGTTCTAAGAAAGGAAGATCCAGGCGCCGTGCAGCGCGGGCCTTGCTCGCGCTACACTAGCGGATATGCAATCCGCACCACTCTTACTTCCGCGTCGCCGCCGGCTGCTGCCGGTCGCCCTGGTCGTATTGCTGCACTGGATCGTGCTGAGCGTGCTGCTCGACGTTAACCTGGAGTTGCCGCGCCAGGGCCAGGGCGAAGGCGGGGCGGCGACGATCCTGGCGCAAGTCTTGCCGGCCGCCGCGCCGCCGGCACCGCCACCGCCCGCGCCCTTGCCGGTGCCGGATGCGGCGCCGCTGCCCTTGCCCGTGATTCTGCCGGTCGAACTTGGCATGCCGGCCCAGGCGGGCAGCTTCACCGTCGGGATGGAACCCGGCGCGGTCGATGGCGTCGCCGGGGGAAGCGGCGGGGAGCCCGCTTCCCCCGTGCCGGCGCCGCCACCCGCTGCACCGGCGCCAACGCCAGCCCCGGAAGCGCCGGCGCCCGCCGAGCCGGCCGCCCCCGTCGTTCACGAGATGCGCCGCTACAAGGTCGACATGCCGCCCCCGGCCTCGATCACGCTGGACGTCGCCCGTACCGACAAGGACGGCGCCGAATGGTCGGGCGAGGCCTTGTTGGCCTGGCAACTGAACGACGATACCTACAAGATCCAGGTCGAGGCCGGCATTCGGGTGGTATTTACGCGGGTCAACCTGGTGGTCTTGCACAGCGAGGGCGCGGTGGCCGCCGCCGGCTTCGCGCCGATCAAGATGACGGAAAAGCGGCGCGGCCGTTCGCTCACGGCCACCCATTTCAACTGGGGCGAGAACAAAGTGACTTTTTCGGCGTCGCAGGCGGCCTATCCGCTGGTGCCCGGCGCCCAGGACAAGGCCAGCGTCCCGCTGCAGCTGTCGGCGATCGCGCGCGGCGATCCCAAGCAACTGAGCGGCGATATCGACATCTTTGTCGGCGAAGACCGCGACGCCGCCGTTTACCGGTTCAATGTGGTGGGGCAGGAAGAGATCGACACCAGGCTCGGCAAGCTGCAAACCTGGCACCTGACGCGCCCGCCGCAGCCCGGCTCCTACAAGTCGACACTCGACATCTGGCTGGCCCCGCAACACGGCTGGTACCCAGTGCGGATTCGCAATACTGAGGCCAATGGAGCAGTAACCACGCAAACAGTGAATAATATCGTCTTGAACCATTCAGGATTTTGATATGCTTCTAGACAACATTCGAAAAGCCGGCGTCGCATGCACGCTGGCACTCGCCCTGGGCAGCACCGCCGCCCAGTCCGCAAATCCATCGGCTGCGGCGCATCCATCCATCAAGCGCGCCTTCGAATTGCCGCCATCGGCCGACCTGCAGTATGACCTGAGCGCACGCCAGCGCGGCCTGTCGCTCAAGGGCGACGCCACCGTCGCCTGGCGCGCCGGCGACGGCAAATATGACCTGCAGGTCGAGTCGCGTGTGGCCATCCTCGGCACCCTGCTCGACAACCGCAGCCAGGGCGCCATCGACGAGTTTGGTCTGGCCCCGGCGGAATTTTCCGAAAAGCGGATGCGCAAGGATCCGACCTCGATCACCTTCGACCGTGGCGAAAAAGTCATGAGTTTCTCGGAAGGCGACAAGACCTACCCGCTCAAGGGCGGCGAACAGGACCGTGTGTCGATCACCTGGCAATTGGCGGCCGTCGCGCGCGCCGCCGGCGACAAGTTCAAGCCGGGTTCGGAATGGCCGTTCTTCGTGGCCGGCCGCAGCAGCGCCGAGGCCTGGACCTTCAAGGTGGTCAAGCGCGAGAAGGTCAAGACGGGGCTGGGCCAGGTCGATGCCGTGCTGGTCAGCCGCGAAGCGCTGCCGGGCAGCCGCGACCAGAGCATCGAGGTGTGGCTGGCGCCGGAACACGAATGGTATCCGGTCAAGATCCGCTTCACGGAAGGCGACAAGGAAACCATCGAACAAACGCTGAAGAGTATTGCTAAACCATAAGTCACATCTGTGTCTTTCCCGCAATTGCCGGCCCCCGGTCGGGGCCGGCAATCATCAATCGCCCAGTCCAGCCTGTTATACTGACGCCCCCGCGAAGCCGGTCGGGCCTGTAAGTACGTGCATGACAATATTGTCAATATTGTCAGCGCAGGCCCGTCTCGACCGCGCACGAGAGACTGGTAACAACGATGATCGATCCCCTTGCCGGCGCGGCCCTCGCTGCCGACTCCCCGGCCATAGCGCCGGAACTTGATCCGCTGCAAGCACACTTCCAGGAAGGCGTCGCTCCCGACGAAATCGAGCAGGTCTTCCACCTCAAGCGTGCCCAGCCGATGCTGTCGGCCTTCACGGCCCTGTTCCACGGCACCCAGGATGGCGTGCTGGTGCGCCTGCTCGTCTTGCGCGAACTGGCCGGCGACACCGCCAGCTCGGCGTTTTCGCGCGCCGACATCAACCAGAAGCTGGCCTATCTGATTCCGGAGAGCCTGGAGACGGTGCTCAACCGCCTGCGCGGCCACGGCCTGCTGGCCTGGGACGCCCCGGCCGCGGTGTACCGCATCACGCCGCTGGCGCGCAACGTCCTGTCCGCGCTCGAGACCCTGCTGGCGCTGGGTAAGCCAGAAGACGACGACGCCGAGATGGGCTTCCTGCTGTCGCAGGTGGCCGGCGCCCAGGCGGTCGGCGGCGTGACCGTCGACCAGCTGAAGCATTTGCTGGGCCGCCTGATCGAGCTGACCGAGGAATTCCGCGACGCGATCGCCTCCGGCTCAGAATTTCGCCTGCGCACCTCGCAGGCCAAGTGGCATATGGCCTGCGACTGGGTGGAGAAGGGCTCCGTCATCCTGCGCGCCATCACCTCGGACGAGCGGGCCGATTCCGCTACGCACCGAGCGGCCCAGGCCATCGGCCGGGCCCAGAGCGCGCTGCTCAATATGCAGGGCATGTTCTCTCGCGCGCTGAACCAGATCGAGCGCCAGCGCGTGCACCTGGGCCAGTCCGGCCTGTCGACCACCGACGTCAAGCGCTGGCTGCTGGCCCATGAAGACCTGGCCAGCCTGGCATCAAGCGCGATCGACCGCCCGGTGACGCCGCTGTTCGGTACCCCGGCCGAGATGATCGACGTGGCCGAGACCGAGCTCTTGGCCGAACGCGTGATCTCGACCGGCCCGAAAGGCCTGCCGAGCGGCCAGGACGCGCCGCTGACGATCAACGACAACCCGGCCATGATGGTCGAGCTGAACGACTGGATCAACAAGCTGGCCGACTTCGCCAACCTGGGCAACTTCCCCGAATTCTCGGAAGTCGGCCCGCGCCGGGTGCAGCTGCATGAATCGCTGCTGCCGGCCAGCTTCGCGCTGGCGTCCTACCGCGCCTCGCTGCTGCCGCTCTTGGGCGACGCGTCCGAGGCCAGCCTGCAGGGCGCGACCGCCGACCTGGCGCGCCTGCCGCTCTCCTTCGAGGCCCAGGACCAGTTGATCGAACTCGACGACCCCGAAGTGGCGGCCATGTCGATCGCGACCCTCTCCATCAATCCAGATCTCCCTTCGGACGGCACGCCCACATGAATGACGATGCACAAATCCTGATCGCGCGCCTGCTGACGCACCAGACCCTGCGCCGCGACGACAAGATGGTCAAGCGCGCGCTGTCGGACGACCAGTTCCGCGCCGAAGTCGACAAGCGCCTGCTCGAATCCGGCCTCAAACTGCTCGACAACGTGTATGCCGACCACGTGACCGTGGCCCTGCACCGCAACGTCGAGCCGAAGATCTTCGGCGCCAAGGACATCTGGCAGAACAATAACTTCGGCCTGACCCGCGACGGCGTGGCCTTGCTGGTGGTGTTGTGGGCCCAGATCATCCTGCCCAAGCGCGAGCGCCAGGAAACCCACACCACGGTGGACGACGACCAGAACGATATGTTCGAGAAGGACACGCCGATCCCGCGCGCCGAAGACGCGTCGATCGGCATCTCGTACACCGCGCTGCTGTCGGACTTCGGCGATAAACTCGGCAAGAAGACCCGCATGGACATGAACCTGGGCGTGCTGTCCAAGCTGGGCTTCATCGAACGGCGCGGCGACGTGATCCTGGAAGGCCCGCTGCTGGACCTGATGATGGACACCGACGTGCTCAAGGAGCGCATCATCAACGGCGCGCTGTCCGAAGTCTTCAAGCGCGCGCCGCTGGCCGCCGCTCCGCGCAAGGTGGCCGTCGACGCGGAAGCCGCCAACGATGCGGTCGCGGTCGAGTCTACCGATGCGGCCGACGATGCAACCGATACCCCGAACTGAGATAGCCGATGTTCCACATTAAATCACTCGAACTGGTCCACTGGGATTACTGGCAGCGGATCAAGAACATCCCGCTGGACGCCAAGATCATCACGATCGCCGGCCAGAACGGCTCGGGCAAGACCACGCTGCTCGACGCGATGCGCACTCTGTTCGGCCTCGATTGCTCGATGGGCCGCACGTATAAACACTATGCGCGCCACTCGGGCCAGCAAAGCGCCTGGCTGCGCGCCGTGGTCGACAACAAGCCGGTCGGACGCCAGCTGTCGAACCGGCCGTTCCGTCATTCGGGCTTCTTCTCGGACGACGAGGTGACCCTGTTCTGCCAGGTGCAGAAGAATGGCGGCGACTGGAAGCGCCAGTACCTGATGCGACCCGGTAACGTCGAGATCGAGGAAGTGACCGAAGCCACCGACTGGCTGGGCGTCGAGAATTACCGCAAGCGCCTGGCCTCGGCCGGCCTGTCGCCGGCGATGTCGAAGGTGCTCGCGCTGGAGCAGGGCGAGACCGATAAACTGTGCGAATATGCGCCGCGCCAGTTGCTGGACCTGGTGTTCCAGGTCTTCGGCGACAAGGAAGTGCTGGACGCCTACGACGAAGCCAAGCGCCACCAGCGCGACACCGAGGTCGAGCTGAAACGGTTCGAGACCGAACTCGAGACCTCGCGCACCAACCTCGAGGGGCTGCGCCTGCGCGTGGCCAACCACCACCAGTGGTCCGACCTGAACAAGGAAAAGCGCGAGCTGCACGAAGAAGTGCTGCCGGCGCTGCAGTACCACGAGGCGCGCGAAAAGGCCGCCAGCAACAGCCGTATGCTGCGCGAGGCGAAGAAGCCGCTGGTGCAGGCCGACGGCCAACTGGCCGAGAAGCGCAGCCAGCTGGCGGCGCAGCAGCGCGCGCTCACCGACGCGCAGAAGCAGGAAACCGAACTCGAGCTTGAAGCCGGCGAACTGGCCAAGCGCCTGTCCGAGGTGAACACGCGCCTGAAGCCACTGGAAAGCCTGCTCGAGCAGCGCGACCGGTTGCAAAAGCTGTCGGCGGATGCCGGCGCAGACATCGCCGAAGTGGCCAAGCAGCTCGAGGAGAAAGAAGCCGAGCTGGCGCGCCAGAAGAGCGCGCGCGAGGGGGTAGCGAGCAAGATCGCGGGCGAGATGGCGACCATCTCCGCGCTGCAGGGCAAGACCTCGATGCCGGAGCCGGAAGCGCAGCGCCTGATGCGCCGCGCGCTGCGCGACGAGGGCATCGCCCACGCCATGCTGTCGGACATCGTCGAGGTGACCGATCCGAAGTGGCAGGGCGCGGTTGAGGGCGTGCTGGGCGGCTATGCCTCGGTGGTGCTGCTGGAGAATGCGAAAGATGCGCCGGCGGCCTACCGCCTGGCCGAGAAGGAGCGCTATCGCCACTTCATCGTGCCCGATTGCGTCAACGCGCCGGTGGTGAAGGACGACAGCCTGCTGTCGGTGGTGCGTTTCTCGGGCAAGGCGCCGGGCTGGCTGATCGACCAGCTGGAACGCATCGAGCGCGTCGACTCGGTCGACGAAGGCTTCAAGAGCCGTTCGGACGAATGGATCACGCCGGACGCCTACCACCGCGAACGCCGCGGCGGCCGCTCGCTGTTCGTCGAGGCCTCGCGTTACCGCTTCGGCGCGGCGGGCAAGACCCAGCGCCTGGAAGCAATCCAGAAGCTGATGCCGGCGCTGGAAAAGCGCGAAGACGAGCTGACCCTCGCGATCTCGAAGCTGGCCGCCGAAGTGGGCGGCCTGAAGGCGCGCATCGCCGGCGTCGACGCCGCCAAGGAATTGTCGGCGCGCCAGGAGGAATTCGAGGAAGCTGTGCGCGCGCTCACTCCGCTCAAGGCCGAGCGCCTGGAAGTCGGCGCGCGCCTGGGCGAGCTGCAGACCCTGAGCAAGAACGCGACGGTGAACCGCACCCGCGCCGACACCGTATGGCAGAACGCCCGCATGGCGCTGTCGGAAGCCGAAGCCGGCATGCGCCTGAACCATCGCCGCCAGATCGAGCAGCGCAGCGAGCACGCCAAGGCGCTGCTGGAGATGCGCCGCGGCTGGCGCGCGGTGCCGGGCGCCTGGAAGAACCCCAGCTGGCGCGGCGATCTGGTGGCCAAGCACCAGAACGCGCACCAGGTCAACCTGCGCCTCGGTTCGCTCGAGCATTCGCTGGCGCGCGAGGACTGGGAACTGGATCCGACCGTGATCGACCAGTATGCGCGCCTGCACGAGCAGCTGGAAAGCCGCCAGAGCGAGACCGAAGAGCGCCGCTACCAGAACAACCGCGCGATCGAGGCCACCGGCAATGCGCGCGGGGCGTATATCGAGCGCCTGCGCTACACGATCAAGACCTATACCAAGAACATCCGCGAACTGGGTTCGCTGGCCGGCATCGACGTCCAGGCCGACCCGGTGCGGCTGGAGAACGACGATGTGCAGCTGTCCCAGGCCGGCCTGCACGTGCGCTTCAAGTTCGACGGCAAGGACCAGATCGGGATGAACGACGGCGAAGCCTCGGGCGGCCAGCAGGTGATGAAGTCGCTGGTGCTGCTGATCGGCCTGTTGAAATCGGAAGAAGGTTCGGGCGGCTTCGTGTTCATCGACGAACCGTTCGCCCACCTGGACATTCGCAACATCCAGCTGGTCGGCGAGTTCCTGAAGAACACCGACGCCCAGTACCTGATGACGACGCCGCTGACGCACAACACCGACGTCTACGATCCTTCGGAACTCACGCTCATCACGAGCAAGAAGAAGAAGGACATGCAGTGGGCGCAGCCGATCTTCGTGCTGCAGCGAAGGAAGGACGAGGCGAAGGCCGCGTAATGAAAAAGGGATCCGTGGTGGATCCCTTTTTCGTCATTAAGCGCGTTCGTGGTGGGCTACGGACTTGGGTTCCCGCCTTCGCGGGAAGGACGTGCTTATGTACGTGTCCAAAATAGCCGCGTATCCCGCCCGCCACGCAAAACAACGTCGTTCCCGCGCAGTGAACTGCCACAAGAAAGTCGGACAGCTATTGTCCACTTTCGAGGGGTAGATGGTTAAACGCACGAAGCAGTTCA